>NZ_CP084262.1:0-374990 GCF_022879575.1 Caballeronia sp. SL2Y3 | reverse complement strand
TTGTCGACGGGGCGGAACAGTTCCTGAGCGAAAGTCGGCCGATTCGACAATGCCGAGAAAAACGAAGCCTTATTGCGTCGTCGTGGCCGAGCCGGTGGAGCCGCTCGACCCCGTGGAGCCGTCGCCCGAGAGGTTCGCTTTCTTGCTCTTCGAGTGCTTGCGCGTCGCATGCTTGCCTGTCGGGCCGGCCGGCGAGCCGGTTTCGCCGTTGCCGTTCGGCGTTCCGACGCCGACGCCCCCCTGGCCCGCGCCGTTGCCGCCCGGCAGGCCGCCGCCCGAACCTTGCGCGAACGCGCCGCCCGATACGGCCAGCACCAGTGCGGAAACGAGAATGCTCATCTTTGCCGTCTTCATAGGTCCTCTCGAAATAGGATGGTCACCCGCAGGAAGTCATGCAGGCCGGTGCCGTGTAATGCAATCGTTGTGCCGCAGCGCGGCGGCTTGCGCGTCGCGCTGCTCTCATCGGCGAAGACGCGCTATTGGTTTGCCCATTCGCTCGCGGTCTCCGCCGCGAAGTCGCGATACGACCGCGGCGCACGCCCGAGAAGCGACGTCGTGCGCTCGATCTGCTGCGGCGTCGCTACCGCGCCGTCCTCCAGATAACGCTGCATCATCAGACGCATGTCGAACGCGAGCCACGCGGGTGCTGCGCCCTTGAGCCGCGCTTCGAGCGCGTCGATGTCGTTGACTGGTGGTAAGCGACGCTCACATGAGATTGCGGTGCGAGCCGCTATCGTCGCCGATTGCGAGGACGATGGTGTGACAAGCCGCAACACCGACGCTGGCCCGGACGATTGATTCGGGCGACGTCAAGCTCGATAGTATGTCGGGCTCTGCGCGTTCTTGCTGAAAGTGCAGCGAGGGCGGACGAGCCGAAACGCGGTGCCTGGAGCATGCCGCGTGATCGTCGCAGCAGGGCGTAAGCCACCGCGACGATCAAGCTCAGGGCGGATCACTCGCCCCCATCACCGCGCCGGTCGCCGTTGCCCCGCAGCAGCAAGGACAGGTCGATTGCGTTGGCCATCGCCGCATATCCGGCGTCGTTCGGATGCAGATGGTCGCCGCTGTCGTACACCGCCTGCATGTCGTTGGGATGCGCCGGATCGCGCAGCACCGCATCGAAATCGACCACTGCGTCGAACGCGCCGCTCGTGCGAATCCATTGATTCACCGCATGACGGATGGCTTCTTTTTGCGGCGTCCAGTAGCCCTCGTTGGCGGTGCCTTGCAGCGCGTTGCGGAAGGGCGTCAGCGTGCCGCCGATGATCTTGATGCCGCGCAGATGCGTGCGCGCGATGATCTGCCGGTAGCCGTCGATGATCTCTTCCGCAGACACCACGCGTCCGGAAGGATCGAGCGCGGTGTTCGGCCAGCCGATGTCGTTGATGCCTTCGAGGAACACGACCCACTTGACGTCCGACTGACTCAGCACGTCCCGGTCGTACCGCGCGAGCGCGCTCACGCCCGCGCCGTCGCTCACCACGCGATTGCCGCTGATGCCCTGGTTCAGCACCGCGTAGCCGCGCCGCGGTCCCCCGCTGTTGAGGCGCGCGGAGAGATTGTCGGGCCAGCGCCGGTTCGCATCGACGGTCGACGCATAGCCGTCCGTGATCGAATCGCCAAAGGTGACGACGGCAGGCGTCGGGCGATCCGTATCCGTTAGGATTGCAGATAAAAAGAAGCGATTCGTATACTTGTGAGGAGAAGGCTGGTCGGGCGCCGCGGTGTTGTCGCCGCTCGACACATAGGCGTTCTGCACGGCGAGCTGATGCACCGTATAAGCGGGCGTGGCGTCGGGCAGGAACAGGCTGATCGCAACGTCCGACAAGGGCGCGAGCCGCATGTCGATGGGATCGCTCAAAATCGGCGCGCCTGCATACAGCGTCACGGTCGTCTTGCCGCCGAACGTCAGCGTGCGGTCCGTGTTTGGCGCGATCTTCGCGCCGCCGGCAGACAACGCGATATGCACCGGTCCGACCGTCACCGGCGCGGTGCCGAACTCATTCGTGAGCCTGACGCGCACGCGATCGCCGCCCACGCTCACGTGCTCGATCTGACGAATGGTCGTCGCGGAAGGAAAGTTCTGCGGCGTCGTGATGTTGTTGTTGCGATCGGGACTGGCGGTCCAGGTAGCGACCCAGCCGTCTCGTGCTTCTGCATCCGGGCGGTCTGCCGATGCCAGGGGCGCGACGAGCATCAGCAAGGCCGCACTGCACGCGGCCAGCACGCGGCATGAGGCGTGCGGAAAGAATGCGTCTTTCATGTGTCCCTCCATATTCGTTCGTGTTTGTGTACATCAGGAAAACGAAGTAAATATGGACGACACATCGACCGATGTCACTATCGTTTACCCCCGGCACGATGAGAGACATGAGAGCCGAAGAAACAGGCATTTTTTTCCGCGAAGCGCATGTCAATTGAAGAAGGGCGGTAAGGCCGTTGCTTCGTTTGTATGACGAAGGCCAGGCCTTCACCAGACGTAGCGCGCGCCGAGCAAGCCTTCATATGCGTGGAAGCCGCCCGCGCCTTGCTGATATCCGAGGTTGCCCCACACGCGCCACTGCCGGCCAATCAACCCTTGCGCACCGATCTTGGCTTCGAAGCGGTTCCTGGGGCCGTCTTGCGACACCGTGAAGCCGTTGAACGCCGCGCTCGCCACTCGCGTGTCGTGCAGCCAGTTCACTTCGACGAAGGGCAGCCATCCCGGTGCGGCCGTCGACCCCGGCGCATGAAAGAGCCGCATGCCGAGCCGCGTCGTCCAGTTGCTACTGTTCGGAGTGCTTATTACTGTTCCGCCGGACTCGGTGTGATCGTCCGCGTGATAGTGACTGTAGACCAGTTGCGCTTGCGGTTCGAGCAACACCGGACCCGTCGACGTCTGACCGAGCGGAAGCGCCCAGCCGCCTTCCACCGATGCCGACCACACGTGGCTCGCGTAGCTTTCGCCGGCAAGCGCATCGCCCTTCACGCTGTTGTCGAAGTGGCCGTACTGCAGCCATGTATCGACGTAAGGACCGGCTAGAGAGTACGCGTTGCCGTGCCATGTCGCGTACAGGCCGCCGCTCAGACCATTCGTGTTGCCCCGCGCTTGCGCGCCGCTGTTGCGCGCTCTTGCATCCGTCGTCGACGAGCCGTAGCCCGCCATGACGCCTACTTGCCAGCGATGTCCGTCGCGTACGCGGTTGAGCACGTCGATGCCGGCCTGGACGATGGCCGTATCGGTCGATTCGCCGATTCTTCCGCCCGCCGCTTCGCCGTCGACATGCGCGCCGCGCGTGCGCGCCCACGCGGTCGATGCGCCGCCGCCTTCGTGCTGCGCGGCAAAGGGATCGGCGAAACCGGCGCGGTCATGCAGCGTCATCGTGAACATGGTGGCCGCCGCCTGTCGATTGCCCAGGTACGCGCCGGGCTCGGGACGCGGCGCGGGGGAGGGGCCGTCCGACAGCGAACGCAGATACCAGTCGCCGCCGGCTTGCTGCAATACGTATTCGTAGGGGCCTGCGACGAGGCGGCCGTCGAGCTTGAAGACGCCGCTCGACTGGCCATCGACTTCCACGATCTCGATGCCCTTGGTCGTCGCCGCGCCCGCGCCGCCCGCGTTCGTCACCTTGACGCGCGTCTGACCGGACGTGTCGCCGCGCACGATCAGCCGGTCAGTGGCCGATCCATCGCCTGCGAGCACGGTGGACAGCGCGAGCGTTCCGTTATTGCTCGCATAGTTGCCGTTCACGGTCAGTACGCTCGCGGGCGCCGGGCTGGCCATGCGAATCTCGCCGTTATTGACTAGCGCGCCTCCTACCGCGAACTGACCGGCCGGCCCGCTTGCGAAGCCGGGCGCGGCATCGGCGACGGCGAAAATGCCGTTGTTGACGATGCTGCCGCCCACCGCGCCGTAACCGCCGAAGGTCGCTCCGGGCGCGATCGTCACTTGCCGGGTATTCGCGAGTTGCGCGCCGCCCGCGAGCACCAGCGCGCCGCTGTTGACCGCCGTGTTGCCGCCGTAGGTGTGCGTGCGGGTGAGCGTCACCGTGCCGCTGCCTTGCTGAACGACATCGCCCGATCCGGTGATCGCGCCGCCGTACGTGACGTTGCCGCTGCGATCGAATACGAGCGTGCCGTCATCGACGATATCGCCCGCGACGCTCCCGTTTGCGCCCCCGGCGCCCAATTGCAGCGTGCCGGCGCCGATGGTCGTGACCCCCGCGAAGGTGTTATCGCCCGCGAGCGTCAGTGTGCCTGCGCCGGTTTTCGTGAGACTTCCGTCGCCGCTGATGATGCCGCTGAATGTGGAATCGGCCGCGCCGTTGACGTTCAGCGCCGCGCCGCCGAGCGCGACACTGCCCGCGCCGGTGAGATTGTTCACGTGTTGAGCGAAGCCGCCGAGGTCGAAGGTGGCGCCCGAGGCCACGCTCAGTTGCGAACTGCGCGCGATGATGTCCGGCGCACCCGCGACGAGCTTTCCACCAGTCACCGAAGTGGCGCCGGTATAGGTGTTCGCCTTCGACAACTGGAGCGTGCCGGAGCCGGCCTTGGTGAGCGTCTTGCCGTCCCAGCCCGTCGTGGCGTTGGCGGCCTGATCGGCCAGGACGATGTCCATGTCGAAAGAATCGCCCGCGTCCGGCAACGTGAACACGCCGTTGGCTGATTGAGGCGTTGCGCTCAGCCCGGCGTACCACGTCGGCGCGACGGCGACCACGAAGGTCTGCGGCGTGTAGCCGCTCGTCAAAGTCAGGAAATCCGGTGCGCTGACCGATCCCCCGATGCGCGTGGCGCCGAACGTTCCGGTGAGACCGCCGGGCGACGCGGCCCGAATCACCGTGAACACGCCGTTGGCGAGTTCGTGCGCACTTGCCGACGCGGGCGCCGAATAGCCCGCCAGATTGAATATTGCATTCGGCGCGATGGATGCAGTATTCGCTTCGATGACCGGGTCCGCCGCGCCGGCTATGCTGTCCAGCGTGCCGTTCATCGAGAAATTGCGGCCGACGGCCAGTTGCGATTGCGACGAGACCAGCGTCGTCGCGCCGGGTGCCGTCACGAAATCGCCGGTGGTCGTGAAGACGCCGCTGCGCACGAAGCCCAATGCGCCTGCATCGACCGATACGCTGCCTTGCTGCGATCCCGCCGCCAGGAGCGCGACCGCGCCGCCGCCGCTCTTGACGAGCGCGCCCGGCCCCGACAGCACGTTGGGCACGATGCCCGCGCTCGCGAAATCGAGGCGCAGCGTTGCGCCGTTATTCACCGGGCCGCTCCCGAGCGCCCCGCTGCGTTGCGCGACGAGCGTGCCCGCCAGCACATCCGTGCCGCCGCTGTAGGTGTCGATGCCACCGAGCGCCAGTGCCCCGGCGCCGCTTTTGATGAGGCGGCCGCTGCCGACGATTGCCCCGTCGAAAGCGGAGTCGGCAGAGTTCTGTGCGGTCAGGTTCGCGCTGCCGAGCAGGACGCGGCCGCTGCCGCTCAGGTTGTTGATCTGCTGCGGCAGGCTGGCGAGGTCGAGCGTCGCGCTGCTGCCGACGTTGACGCTCCCGCTGTTGATGAGGGCGTTCGCCACGTCGGTTCGCAAAATGCCATCGTTGACGAGCGTTGCGCCGGTGTAGGCATTCGCAGCCGAGAGAATCAGCAGGCCGGCGCCGTTCTTCGTCAGCGTGCGACCATCCCAACCGCTGGCGAACGATCCCGCTTGATCGATGAGCGGGACGTCGACGTTAAAAGTATCCGTGGCGCTGGCGAGCGTGAATGTGCCGTTCCCCTGCGCTGCACCCGCGCGCCACGTCAGGCCGAGGCGGACGTCGTAATCCCGAGCGTCGAGCGTCTTCGCGCCTACCGGTATCAGATAGTCGACAGGACTGGATCCTCCGAAACGTACGCTGGTGAAGTCCCCGGACAGGCCCGCCTGGTTCGATGTATGCACGACGTTGAATACCGTATTCAAAAGACCAGTCGCTGACACGGGCACCGAAGGGGCGAAGCCGTTGATCAGCAGCGCACCGTCCAGCGTGCCGCTCGACGCAGTGATGACCGGCTCTGCCGTGCGCAGTCCCACGATGAGCGTAGAACCCGGCTGCTGAGTGAAGCTGTTGGCGACGGCCAATGTCGAATCGGCGGAGATGACGGTTAGCGCGCCCGTCTGCGTCGTATACGTGTTCGCGGAAAACGCGCCCGGCTGGGCCAGCCAGAGCGCCCCGGAGTTCACGCTCACAGCGCCTTGCGACGAACCGGCGGCCGATAGCAACGTCGTGCCGTTGCCGATCTGCATCAGCGTGCCGCCC
Organism: Caballeronia sp. SL2Y3; assembly: GCF_022879575.1. Classification (NCBI taxonomy): domain Bacteria; kingdom Pseudomonadati; phylum Pseudomonadota; class Betaproteobacteria; order Burkholderiales; family Burkholderiaceae; genus Caballeronia; species Caballeronia sp. SL2Y3. Next base: position 368,721 of record NZ_CP084262.1, on the reverse strand, counting down.
CCGGCTAGCGTGGCGTCGAACCTGAAAACGTCGCCGCGATTGAAGCGCAGCAATCCGTTGTTGACGAGGTTGCCTGTCACGTTGCCGCTATTGCCGCCCGTGCCCAGCGTGAGCACGCCGCCGGGAGATACCGTCGTGGTACCGACGTCGTTGGTCAATGTGTTGGCGAGTGTCAGCGTTCCGTCCACGAGGACAGCCGCCGACGATTGATTCGACATCTTGACGAAGCCGTTGAGTGTCCAATTGCTGCCTGCAACCGCGCTCAAGGTGGCGAATCCATTGGACGCCGAATTGGCATTGAAGCTGCCTGTCTCGGTGCCCGAGCCGCTCAGGATGATCGCGTTGCCGGGCGCGAGGCTGAGCACGTCCGCACCGTTGCCGCCGTTCAGAACCGATCCTGTTCCAAGCGTCACCGTACCGTTTGCGCCGCTCATCAAGACCGCCGATTGGGACCAGCTGGAGATAACGCCACGGTTGTCGAGCGTGCCGCCGGGCCCGAGCGTCACGCCCGGGCTGATATGGCCGCGTATGGTGCCGGTGCTGCTATTGGTCACGCTCGCCGAACTGGCTCCTTTCACACCGACGCCTTCGTGATATCCGTCGATCAGCCCGTCATTGTTGACGGTGATCGATCCGGCATCGGCCAGTACACCGACCCCATACGTCCCGTCTCCCGTGCCGCTTCTGATGACGCCGCCAGCGTGATTGTTCACCACCACATGACCGGACGTCTGCAGATAGACGCCGTTGGGTGTCGTGCCTATCGACGGACTACCGTTCAACGTACCGAAATTGTCGACGACGCCGCCCGCTCCCGACTGATAGGCAACGGCGTGACTGGCGCGCGCGCTGATGTCGCCTTGATTGGAGAGCGCGTTGTTATCTCCCGAGTTGAACACGACGCCGAAGGTGTTGCCGAGCAGGCGCCCCGATGAAAGATTGGAAAGCGTGCCGGGCACGTTGAATCGCACGGCGGCGGCCACGTTGTCGACCGAGCTGGTTATCGAGCCTCCGTTTGTCATCGTGACGGGAGCAATGCCGTCGACATTGATCGCGTTCTGAAACGTGGTCGTGATGACCGTTCCCGCTTCGATTTGATAAACGGAATCAGTCGAAAGCGTCTGCGAGGTGTCGCTCGATGTAATTACCGTCAGCGCGTGGAGGGGAAACGGAAGCCCGATGAGGATCGCCGCGGCGAGAGGGCGGACCGGAACAGCGTTAACTACATAGATATGCTTATTATTTCGCTGTGTGCACATACCATCGCCTCACACTGTTACGCGGGAACGCAACGATGCGCGCCGCTGTTTCAATGTATGGCCCGGGCGTGGAACGGGGTCATAGGAAACCCTGCGCGACGGCCAATGAGCAATGGCAGTATAGGTAAACGCGCGTGTTGGGCGCCGCAGCGATTCGCGCATGAGGCGGGACAACGATTGGTCCGTATTGCTTCATTTGAGGCAACGGCGATGCGTGTAAAGGGCGCGCTCGGTGATTGCGAATATGCCCGATAGCGCTTGCCGTAGGTTTCAGCCAAGGGCGCGTCGTCCTGATGTGAAGGCTAAATGCGGTCACGCTGCGTTCAAGTAAGTTCGGCGGCTCGTGGACTCATTCACGTCGGCCAGCGAGATGCATTGCGGCCTCGCGCGCCTTGGGCTTTGGCATCGCGAGGGAGCCAGCAATCTCTGTCTGTCTGTGAATGTATCTGCGCGTCAGTTGGGCGACACCGGCATCATCGAGCTCGTAGACAAAGCGTTGCGCCGCCACGCCGTCCCGCGTTCGGCTTTGCAACTCGAACTCACCGAGAGCGCATTGATGGACGACCACGTTTTGGCACAGACCGCCATTCGCGCTTTGCAAGCATTAGGCGTGAGAGCGGTCCCATGCCGCGACGGGTACTCACGTCGCTTCTCGCCGATGTGGCCCTGCGATTGCTTAAAACAGAAAGGGTGGACGAAAGGACGACATCATGATCCCCGAGGAAATAGCGACTAGGGAGCTTGCCAAAGCTGAGGCGGAGATAGCTAAGTGGGAACATCGGATGCTCAGGCAGCGCAACCATATCCTCGCGTATCCGCTCTTTGGCGGCATCGACTTGGAGCTTTCCAGGGAAATTCTGGCGACCTTCGAGGCGGCCCTCGCCGACGCGTACAAACGGCGGGATCGACTACTTTGGAAATAGCCTCTCTATGCCCCAATGCACCGACGCGGCAGGCACCGCGTTCGAGCAAGCGCGGTCGACCCGTCACGCGTACTCGAGACCGCAGCCGGCACGGGTGTTTCAACGCGCGGGATGGCGCGTGCATTATCCATCTCCCTCGGCTATGAGGCCGTCGCTGGCGCTTTCCCCTCCTTACTTCGCATGCGCCGACTTGTCCGGTCGATCGAGGCTGAAGACACGCACGATCATCGCATCGATCATCCGAAAGAAGCCGTCCGCGCCATAACCGGCGATAAATGCGATTCCCGACGCGGAAAGGGTGAGCGCGCCCGAGCCGGAACTCACAGTCTGCGCCACTGAGCCTGGCGTGAAGAACAGTCCGACGGCGAGCCCTGCGATGGCGCCGAGGATCAGGCGAATGATAGCGAGCGTCTCATCGCGCGGCGCCAGAATGCTGCGCGTGATTCGGTCGCTGATATCGCGCAAAAACGAGGCAATCGTGCCGACGAGGCCGAACAGCACCGGCAATACATAGCTCGCGTAGGCGGACAGAACCAGCGTGATGGACTGGATGTTTTCCTGCGCCGCCACAGCATTGCCGCCTTTGTTCTTCGTGAGCAGCATCGAGGAAATTGGAAACGGCATGGTGAGCCATGACGACGGCGTTGTCTCGGCGAATGCCGCCGCATCGTTGATGGATTTCTCGTAACGCGCCTGATAGTAGGACCAGCGGTTGCACAGTAGCCGGATCTGGCTGCTCTGCTGATCGATCTTCGAATCGCAACGCACGGGTACGCTGTCGTGCTTCTGCTTGTCCTGCGCGAGCAACGAATTCTCCTTGTCGACTGCCGCGTAAATCTGGCTGGTCAGATCTGCCGTGCTCTTCTGGTCGTCCTCGAAGCGGGACGTCAATTGCAAGCCGTACACGACGAGCCAAAGCAGGATCGCGGAGAAAACGGTGACCGCCGCGCCGACACGCGAAACGTTCCTGTGAAAGCAGCGGAAGCGCTTCGCGCTCGGGATGAGCCCCGGATATGCCGACCTCGCGACGACCGCGCGAGTCTCTCTGTCGAGCGTCACGCCGTCCTGCAGCGGCGTCGGCGAGTGGTGCTTCGGCCTGGACCTCTCTTCGAGGAACATGTAGGTGTAGGCAATCGTGACCCCGTTCGCGGGATAAGCAATCGAGTTGACCTTGTCCTTCACGCATAGAAGCAAGGCGGCGTCGTCGGCGCGATCGTTCAGGCTCTGATTCGGCTCCGGCGGATAACGCAACGCGCATATTCGTCTGATCACTTCGATTGGCGGCAGCACGGCCGGCGGACTCGTTACGCGATTGCCGTTGTCAGCGTTCGCGTTCGCCTCGGCACCCTGCCGAACCGGATACTTGATGTCTCCAATGTCCCAAATGTGCACGTCCGGACGTCCCGAAATGAAGTCCAGCAATAGCAGCACTTCATTGAGGTCGCGCTGAAGAATGAGTTGCTCCGCTGGGAATCTGGACTGCTCGAACGTGCCTGACGGCGCAGGCTCTGTTGTGGGCTTGATCGGCGTTACCGATGAAGAAGACGCGCTGGTGTCTCCCGGTACCGGATTCACAGGTATGGAGCTCATGGCATTTCCTTTCGATAGAAGTTCGGTTGCCCAGCGAATCGCGAATCACTCCCAGGTGCGGGTGGCGGTCGTCGTCGCCGATTCACGCATTCGAAGGCACGCGCCTACCGACGGGCAAGAACGAAAGCCGGTGACATTCAAAACGATAGACCTTCGGCCGAAAGAAAGTAGTCCCCCTTTCGCAGGGTGCTCTACGCCCGTCTGGGGGTAGACCGATCCCGGCTCGCTCCGGAAACCGATAGGGTCCCGCGTTCGTCGCTCGACGTGGCCGCCTTGGCGCGAGATGAGTGGAACCGCAAGCGTCGCGTCGCTGGAGGAACCCTAACGATTCGCCAAACGACTGATCGCCCCCTGCCGGCTGCATGTCGCGGGCGACGGTTTAGCCCTTCGAAGCGGCCATTGGAGTTTTTGCTTCCCGGAAGCGGCAGTCGGCAGTGACTACTCACGCCGTTCGCGGCGTCCGCGTACTACGCGAACGCCTTGCTTGCGCCCGATTGTTCAGAACGTACTCAGTTCGAGCGTACGGCGGTCGATAGCCTTGATCACGCTTTCGCAAGCTGGCGCGCCCGTCTTGAGATGAACGACGAGATCGTAGGTAGTCGAGGGGCGGGTCAGCATCAGACATGTGGCCTCGCTACTCATCACACGCGTTGCGTGCCAGACGTTAGGGCGCATGCAAAGCCCTTTGCCGACAGTAATCTCGAATGCACGCAGCGACGACAGATCGGGCTCGCCATCTTCCAGCGCTGTTGCGACGATATGCACGACAGGCGCCGTCAACGGCACGATGGCCTGCTGAGTCAGACGATGTAATTCGAGCGAAGCGACCTCCACGTTGCGATTGCGATACACCACCCAGAGTATTTCCGTTTCCCCTTTCGCGCCGGTGTCGAACAGATGCTCGCGCCAGAAGTCCGATGCGGGACTGAGGAACGCAGGCGCGTCGCCGTCGGTGCGCACCGGCTTGCCCAGCAGCCAGCCATATGGTTCCAAGCGTTGCGCGTCGAGCGGTTCGATGGCAATGGAGGTTGCAGTCAGCATGTCAGCGTACTCGTGGATGAATAGATCACTCAGGCGGACCCCAGCGCGTCGTCCGATGGCGGGAACAGCGCGAACTCGGGTCCATGTTTCAGACTGAAATCGAGCACGACGTTCAGCGCGAGCCGCGTGATCGATTCGGCTAGCAGACTGTCGGGCGTGCGTCGATAGGCGGCGACGAGCGGCAATGCAGGCACGCGATGCGTGACCTGCAGCAATTGCAACTGTCCCGCCTCCAGTTCGCGCATCACGAATGCGGGCGGCAGCACCGCAATGCCGAAGCCATCGACAACCAGCCGGATGATCGCCGCCACCGACGAAAGACAGTTGATCTGCACGTGGATGTCGCCGCTGTCCGCGAACAGGCTTGTGAGAAACTCATGCGGTGGAGAGTGACGCGCGAAGCTGATGACGGGATACGCGGCCAGTTCGTCTTCGGTCAGCGCCTGCGCAGACAGATTGAGCACGGGGCTCGCCATCCAGCGCATCGGCAGACTGCCGAGCGGCACGTTGGTCATATCCGCGCCGCTAACACTTGTCGTCTGAAACGACACATCGATATGGCCGTTCGCCAGTTGCGCAGAGAGGTTCGCGGACGTATCGCTGGTCAGCTCGATCACGAGATTCGGATACTCGTTCCGAATGCGCTTGAGCAGATCGGGTAGCCACGTGTGTACGATCGATTCGATCGCCCCAAGACGCAGCAGACCCGACACCTTCGAACGATCGCCGACGCTTGCGAGCATCGCCTGGTTCAGCTTCAGAATCTGTTCGGCGAACGGCAGCGCCTTGCTGCCGTCCTGTGTCAGCGTCGCTTCTTTCGGACCGCGCTCGAAGAGCCGCACGCCCAGTTCCTGTTCGAGCGCTGAAATGCGGCTCGAAATGGCCGCTTGCGTGGCATGCAGGCGTTCGGCCGTCAGCCGGAAGCTGCGCAGCCGCGCCAGCCAGACAAACGTTTCCAGAAAGCGCAGATTCATTCACCACCCTGAGCATGCAAGCACGGATGACTGAGTGTAGCGCCGCGTCTCGCGGCACGTGACAAGAAAATATTCGACGGCGCAACAACATTAATTTGTTGGACACGCCTGCGGCGCGTGCCAACACTCTGCAACGAAAGCCCCTGGATGCAGGGGCCAACGATTGTCAGGACAGAGGAGGTTGCAATGAACAAAGTGTCATGCGAAATCGAGGGCGGGACGCCCGTTGAAATCAGCGCGCGCCGTCTCGTGATCGCGGGCTGGGCGGGGCGAGACGAGGCTGAAGTCGAGCATCATATCCGCGAACTGGAAGCGATCGGCGTGCGCAGACCGTCGAGGGTGCCCTGCTTTTATGAAGTCGCGCCCGCGTTGCTGACCACATCGGACAGCATCGAAGTGATAGGAGGACATTCGTCAGGCGAAGTGGAGGTCGTGCTATTGCAGACGGAAACGGACGGATTGCTGGTCGGCATCGGGTCCGATCATACCGACCGCAAAGTCGAGGGATTCGACGTCGCCGTGTCGAAGCAGATATGCGCGAAGCCACTCGGCAAGTCGCTGTGGCGTTACTCGGAGGTCGCCGCGCACTGGGACGCGCTGATTGCCCGCAGCTGGCGCATCGGTGCGAACAATGAGCGCATTCGCTATCAGGAAGGCACGCTCGCGCGCCTGATGCATCCTGAGTCGTTGATCTCGCGCGCGTTCGGCTCGATGTCGATGCCTCCTGGAACGGTGATGTTCTGCGGCACGCAGCCCGTCCTCGGTGCACTTACGACCGCGCGCGCGTATGAACTGGAACTGCATGATCCCGTGCTCCGGCGCAGCTTGCGTCATCGCTACAGCGTCGATGCGCTCGCACATATCGAGTGACGGCGATGCGGACTATTCGTGAATACAGCAAGGCGCTGGCGGCCAAGCGCCTCTCCGCAGGCGAACTGCTCGACGCGAGCCTCGCGGCTATCGATGCTGATCTCGTACACGGCGGCGCAACGTACACGCATATCGACCGGTTGGCGGCCCGCGAAGCGGCCGACGCCAGCGACGCGTTTCGCGAGCGCGGCTATGTCCCTTCCGCGCTCGCCGGTGTCCCGCTTTCAATCAAAGATCTGTTCGACATCAAAGGACAGGTGACGACAGCCGGCTCGCGAGTACTGTGCGGTGCCCCGCCCGCAGTGCGCGATGCGGCGGCCGTTGCCCGGCTGCGCGAAGCGGGCGCGGTGTTCGTGGGACGCACCAACATGAGCGAGTTTGCGTTCTCCGGCCTCGGCATGAATCCCCATTACGGAACGCCGGTCAATCCGCTTCACGCTGGACTGCTCGCGGGCGGTTCGAGTTCGGGCGCGGCGGTGTCGGTCGCGCTCGGGCACGCGGCAGCAGCGCTCGGTACGGACACGGGCGGCTCGGTTCGCATTCCTGCGGCGTTTTGCGGGCTGACCGCATTCAAGCCGACCGCGCGGCGCGTGCCACTCGATGGCGCGGTGCCGCTGTCGCTATCGTTCGATTCCGTCGGTCCAATCGCGCGCAGTGTCGACTGTTGCGCGCTGCTCGACAGCGTGATTTCCGGGCAAGCCCTCGATACCGCGCCGCGCCCGCTCGAGAGGCTGCGGTTCGGCGTCACGTATGACTACGTCGCCGACGATCTCGACGAAACAGTGACGACGGCATTCCACCGCGCGGTCGGGATGCTGCGGCGCGCGGGGGCATCGGTGGAGCGTTTCGCATTTCCGGAATTGCACGAAGTGGCGGGCGGGAATCCGCTCGCGGGCATCACTGCTGCGCAGGCATGGGCATGGCATCGCGAGCATGTTGCGCGTGACGCCGATGCTTATGACGCTCGCGTGCTGAAGCGTCTGCTCGCGGGGCAAGGACGCAGCGCCGCCGACTATATCGATCTGCTGGCCGCGCGTGAACGCTTCGTCCGCGACGCGCGCGCGCGGCTCGCGCATTTCGATGCATGGCTGCTGCCGACCGTCGCTGTGGTGCCGCCCGCCATCGCGCAGGTCGACCGCGACGATGCCGCGTTCTTCGCGATGAACGCGAAGGTGCTGCGCAATCCTAGCGTCGTCAATTTCATGGACGGCTGCGCGCTGACGTTGCCTTGCCATGACGAGAACGAGCTGCCCGTGGGTCTTTCGATTTGCGGCCCGGCCCTCGCCGATGCGTCGATTCTCGCGATTGGCCGCAGTGTGGAAGCGCTGCTTCGCCAACGCGCGGATGTCGCGCCCGCATAACGTTTGTTTATCGGCGGCACAAAAAATTTCTAGTTGGACGCGCATTTTCGGCCCACGAATACTGGGTTTCAGTCGCGCAGCATATTCAGCGCTCGATCTAACTTCTTCAACCGATGTGAGGCAGACCGTGAATCAAAACCTTCGCTCTCTGGCCAGTGTCGTCGCGCTGGCCGCCATGCAGACTGCGGCGCATGCTGCCGATGCAACGCCCGCTGTCGTGCTGATCGGCCACGCTGCCCCGCTCACGGGACAGCTCGCGAACATGGGCAAGGACAGCGAAAACGCTGCGCGCCTTGCCATCGACGAAATCAACAGCCAGCGGCCAATGATCGGTGGGAAACCAGTGCGTTTGCAACTCGACTCGCAGGACGATGCCGCCGATCCGCGGACCGGCACGCAGGTCGCGCAAAAACTCGTCGACGGGGGCGTCGTGGCGGTGGTCGGCGACATCAATTCGGGGGTATCCATTCCCGCGTCGCGCATCTATAGCGAAGCCCAGGTCGTGCAGATTTCTCAAGGCTCGACCAATCCTGCCTACACGCAGCAGGGGTACAAGACGACCTTCCGCGTAGTGGCGACCGATGCGTTGCAAGGGCCGGCGCTCGCGCGTTACGCGTTCAGTTCGTTGCACGCGAAACGCATCGCCGTGATCGACGATTCGACGGCTTATGGTCAAGGCCTCGCCGAAGAATTCATGAAAGCAGTGAAGGCCAACGGCGGCACGATCGTCGCGCGCGAGGCAACCAATGACAAGGCCACGGATTTTCGCGCGATCCTGACGAAGATCAAGGGGCTGCGGCCTGACGTCATCATGTACGGCGGCTCCGACGCAACGGCCGGGCCGCTGGCGAAACAGGCGTCGAATCTGGGAATGACGGCGAGAGTGCTGGGCGGCGATGGCGCATGCACGGAAAGAATGGTGGGCCTCGCGGGCGACGCGATCAGCAACGTAGTGTGTTCCGAAGCCGGACTCGCGCTGTCGAAGATGCCGAAAGGGCAGGAGTTCGAGCGTCGGTACACCGCGCGCTACAAGGTGCCCATCGATGCTTATGCGCCGTTCGCCTACGATGCCGTCTACGTGATCTACGACGCAATGAAACGCGCCAACTCGGTCGAGCGCACTAAGGTCTTGGCGGCCATGTCCGTCACGCAGTATGACGGCGTGATTGGGAAGATCTCATTCGATCCGCGTGGCGACTTGAAGGATGCGGCGATTACCATCTATCAGTTCAAAGACAAGAAGAAAACCGTAATGGACGTCATACGCATGTGATGGCGCGGCAACGTGCATCGAACGGGTTGGCGCCGCTCAGACTTCGAATCTGCTTGTTGGGCGGCGAAATGGAGAATCGCCCGGTACTGTGGCGGCTGCACGAAACGGCAATCGGTGTCGCGATCGTAACGGTAGCGCTAACCGCTTTCCCGATCGCGCACGTTGCTGCCGGACCTCCCGAGCCTCGCTTCTCACTTACCCGAGCCCCAGGCCGTCCTCACGTCGCTTGCCGGCGCGGAGACGACGCGCGCACTGCTCTTTACTGTGCGGCGCGACGTTGCGCCAAGTAGTGCGCGTCGATGGGATCACGCAGGCTTCGGCGTCGCATCATTGATCGTGCAATGGCCATCGCCACGCAACTTGAACACCGCGACCGCATTGCGCAGCGAACTCGCCTGCTCGGCGAGCGCGTGTGCAGCAGCCGAGGCCTGTTCGACGAGCGCGGCGTTCTGCTGCGTGACTTCGACCATCTGCGTGACGGCCATGTTGACTTGCTCGATGCCGGTGCGCTGCTCTTGCGATGCCGCGTTGGGCGATATTCGGTAGTCCGTAATGTAAACTGACTCGTCATCGAGCTGGGAACATTGCCGCCGTCTAGGCCACGCTCAAGCTCCTGAATTATCAACTCGAGAAGAATTCATCAACGACTCGGCGGCGTCGGAGGCTTATACGCAACTCGAAGCAAACGCACGCAGCCGACCGAGACTGGCACCAGGCGCGGTCCCGGCGGCGCGGCCATGCGGCTCGCGTCTCTTCACGCCTCCTCGCGCGCCATGAGCGCTTCCGACCACGCAGGCAACGCGCTGCCCGGCATGGGTTTCGATAACAGAAAGCCCTGCAGTTCATCGCATCCGATGCCGCGCAACGTATCCGCCTGGTGCGCGCTCTCGACGCCCTCCGCGACCACGCGCAGCTTCAGTTCGTGCCCGAGATCGATGATCGCCTTCACGATCGCGAGGTCGGCGGGCGCATCCAGCATGTCATGCACGAACGCGCGGTCTATCTTCAGCCGGTCCAGCGCGAATCGGTTCAGATAGCTGAGGCTGGAATAGCCGGTGCCGAAGTCGTCGAGCGAAAGTTTCACGCCGAGCGAGCGAATCGCATCGATCGCCTCCACGTAGCTTTCCGCGCTATCCATCAGCACAGTCTCCGTGATTTCGAGTTCGAGGCAATGCGGCGGCACGCCGTGCCTCGTGAGGCTGCGCTCGATCACACCGACGAGTTCGGGATGGCGCAGCTGGATCGCCGACACATTCACCGATGCGCTGATCGCAAGCCCGGCACTGTCGCGCCACTCAGCGAGCTGCCGGCACGCTTCCTCGATCACCCAAGCGCCGATCGGAATGATGACCTTGGTTTCTTCGGCGACCGAGATGAATTGCGACGGCATCACGTTGCCGAGCAGCGGGCTATCCCATCGCAGGAGTCCTTCGACGCTCGCGAGCGCGCCGGTCCGCGCATCCAGACACGGCTGCCACACAAGCCGCAATTCGCCGCGCTCGGTCGCGGTGCGCAGGCTCGCATCGAGCGAAAGCCGATAGCGTGCGTTCTCCGCCATATCCGCCGAGAAGAACTTCACGAGATTGCGGCCTTCCGCTTTCGCCTGATACATCGCGGCATCGGCGTTTTGCATGAGCGTGTCGATGTCCGCGCCGTCGTCGGGATAAAGCGCCACGCCGACGCTGCACGTTACCTGCAGCGTCTTGCCGCTGACCTCGTGCGGCTCGCGCAGCAGCGTGACGAGCCTTCGCTCGATGATGTGCATCACGTCACTCGCGTTGCTCACGCCTGTGAGAATGACCGTGAATTCGTCGCCACCGAGACGGCTCACCGTGTCGTTGGCGCCCACGCCCTGCAGGAGCCGCCGCGAGACAGAACGCAGCAGCCCGTCGCCGACATGGTGCCCCAAGGAGTCGTTGATATTCTTGAAGCGGTCGAGATCGATGAACAACACCGCGGCGCGTTGCTGCGCGCGCTGCGCTCGAGCGATGGCCGCCTTCAGCCGCGCGCCGAAGAGTGCTCGGTTAGGCAATTCGGTGAGCACGTCGTGTTCCGCGAGAAACTGGATGCGCGCTTCGCTTTTCTTGCGGTCCGTGATGTCGATGAGCGTGCAGATGTAATGCGACACGCTGCTCTTCTTGTCGCGCACCGTGCTCACCATGAGCCACGCGGGATAGTTGCTGCCCTGGCGGCGCCGCACTTGCGCTTCACCGTTCCAGGTCCCGCTGTGTTCGCAGCGATCCACGATCCGCGCGATCATCGCGCGTTCGTCCCCGTCCTCCTGTGGGCCGATGAACGCCGGCGGCTTGCCGACGACATCGTCGTTGCGATACCCAGTCGCGCGATAGAAGGACGGATTCGCCGTGACGAGACGCGCGTGAGCGTCGAGAATGACGATCGCTTCCGAGGACGCCTCGAACACGCGGCCCCACAATTCCAGGCGCTGCTCCATGAGCTTGATCTGGTTGATCGGCGTGAAGGCGGTCAGAATGGCGTCGCGCCCCTGAAAATCGAGGCGGCGCGCGGACAGCATCGCCCATGTCGGCTGCGCGGTGGCCTTCCAGTGAACCTCGAATTCATTGATGGCCTCACGGTCGGACAATTGCTGGAAGAATCGCGCGCGTGTCGATGAATCCAGCCCGAACGCCCAAGGGTCCGTCGCGCAGCCGTTGAGCCAGAACAGGCCGGGCTTGTTTGCGTGCAGCACTTCATGGCCGGGAATCGCAGTGACGACCATCGGCACGGGCGTCGCTTCTACCAGCGCATATTGCGCGGCCGATGCGCGTGTCGATGCTGCGAGTTCCTTCTGCACGTCGCGTTCGTGGTCGAGCTGCGCGAGCATGTCATTGAAGCCGCGCACCAGTTGGCCGATCTCGTCCTGACTGTGCCAGGTAGCGCGCAGCGAGTGGTCGCCCGTGCGCCGTACCGTATCCATCACGCGCGCCAGCTTGCGTAGCGGCGAGGAGATCTGCTGGGCAACGAAGTACACCATCGCGAGAATGCCGCACAACAAGGAGAGCGCAGTGCCCAGATGCAACCACATCTTCGAGAACAGTCCTTCCACGCGAGCACGCAGCAGTCGATCGAGGTTCGCTCCTGTTATGCGCCAGCTCGTGCTCGCATTGGCGATGACCGATTGCTGCGCAGTATCGATAAGAGAAAGCGTCGCGGCGTCTGGGGCACTGTCGCCGTCCACGACGACGCGCGCCGCATGACGAAAGGCATCGACCGCTGCGCGCATGCGCGAGATCGACGGCGCAAGCGATGCGTCCAGCGCGTGATTGGCCGCGGCCGCTTCTGCGAAGTCGGAACGCAGGCCCTGCATCGCGGCGTCGAGCTGGCCTTCGAGCACGAGGTAACGCGTACGCACTTCTTCACGCGAGCGCGCGGTGCGTCCTTCATGCAGGTGGCGTCCGATGCCGTTGACTGCGTCGATCAGCGGGGGATAGCGCAGGATCGACTGTGACATGGTGTAGTAGCTGTCGAGGTCGGGGTCCAGGATCAGGTTCGATTGATTGCCGATACGCGTGATCAGTTCGCGGCATGCGTCGAGCGCTGCGTGGCTTGTCGGGGCGTCCGGCTGCCTGTCGAGCGACAGTGCTTGCAACGCATCGCGCAAGGTGCGATTGAGCGCGGCGCTTTGCAGCGGCTCGCCGTATTGCGCTTCGGCGGCGGCGAGTTGATCGATCGTCGCGCGCCATGCGGCGGGGGGCAGGCGCTGACCTGCGCCCGTCAGCGTGACATCGATCAGCGCGCTCGTCACGACCCGCACATACGCGTTGCCGACGATCTCCTTGTTGGAGAAATCGATCGCGAGATATTTCTCGTGGATCAGAATGCCGCTGATATAGATGACGGCGCTCAGGTCCAACAGGTAGATCAGCAGCAGCTTGTGGCCCACGCGGAGGCGGGCGAGCAGGCGGAAGAAGTGATTGGTGTTCATCGCCTGCGAGCGGTGCAGTGCCGGCTGTTAAAAGAACGATGCATCAACGGGACCTCGTGCGTTCGGGCGATGGGCGCGCCGGCTTCGGAAAAAGCCAGCCGGATACATCGACATTTACGGCGCTCCGCTATCGAACTTTAGCGTTGGATTGAATTTCACTATAGTAGTGCGCACATGCGCGTTGACGGTGCGCACGCGTTATCGGAGGGCGTGTCGGTTGTGGGCATTTCAAGAATCCAGCGGGCGGTCTAATCGCATACTACGCAGACGAAGATCAACTGACGCCCGAATGGCAGCCGCGCGATTTCGAGCCGGGTCCGACCGTGTTCGCCGAATGGGCGGTGGATGGCGGCATTGACGGCATCACCGCCGTCAGAAGAACGCGAACGCGCCGGCGGGTAAGTTCATGACGGAGCAGAAGCAGGGTAACTGCTCATTGGGCGAAGGCGGTACCGAGCACGACGAGACTCGAGACATCGACGACTCGTCCCCCAGCCGCGTTCCCGCGTTCTATGTAGCAAGGCTTGCACGGTCTGCACAGCGGCGGTGGGGTCGTGGCGGAACGACGCGACGGAAACCAGTGCGCCGGGATAGCTCGCGCCTTATTTGGGACATTGCGGCCGCGAGTTCGATTTGGCCGTTGCAAGCGTGAAAGCATCGACGAATCGAGCAAGGCGCTTAACGCATCCGTCAGGACCTTATACGAGACCGATAGTCGCGGCGCGCATCGGGGACGGCGCAGCAGTTGCTGGCGCTCAGGCTAGTCTATGCTGAGTGGCTCCGGGTGACCTTCCGTGATAACGAGCACGCCCCCACAGCGTTCTTCAGCGGTACCTTATAGGTCTGGCACACCCCGGAATCTTGCAGTCTGCTTGACCGCACCTCGAATGCCGACTGCGGAACGTCGCGCGGAAAATAGACTGTCACGGTGGATCCCTCACGGAACGCGACGGCAGGCCACGGACCCTTCGAACTATTGACCACTGGGTCCCCACTGCAATCCGAAGACTCATAGTCGAGCATAAGATCGGTTTGCCACTCGAACTGAGTGGCCGACAGGCGTCGACTGTTGTCCGGCGAGAACTTTCGCTGCAGCGGGATGACAACCGTCGCCTGACCGACCGAAAAGCGCACGCCGTCTTGCCCGGCAAACGTTGTGAGCTCGCCGATTTCCGGGCCTTGCGCGTCAAGGACATGTGGCACCACGTTGCTTGTTTCGCCCGGGTTGCTCCGATGACCGAATGCCAGGCCAGCGGAGGAGATCAGTATCACGGCATATGAGATTCGATACATTTTCGCCTCTAGGAGCACAGACGCCCGCTCAGTAACGGATCGATAACGGCTCTGGGTAATGCTCGGTGAGCGAATAAGACGCTTGCGGAGCCCACTCATCCGCCTGCAGCGAACTGCCCGGGGCGCAACCTCGGCGCCAATAAGAGTCGTTACCCGACACGCCGCCTGAGTCGTTTGTTCCTGCGATGAACATTGTCACCTCGGGGCCTTGCCTTATCAGGAGTACGGGCCTCGGCGATGCAGCAGTCGAGCTACCTGGAATGGAGACACAGTCCGTTGTCATCGAGGCAACGCCAGCATCTCTCCACTCGAATTGCGACGCCGACCACTGGTCCGATGACAGCTGCTTATGCCGCACGGGTGCGAATACTAGCGCACCGTCCACTCGCAAAAAGACACCTTCTTGGCTGGCATTATTGCCAAGCCGACCAATCAACTGTCCTCGCGCGTCGAATACCTTCAGATAGCTATGGCGCCCGAAATGCCGTTCGTTGCGTCGGCCGCCGTCTTCGGCAAGGCTCTGGAGAGAAATGGTCAGCAGTATCGTTAAGACAATCGGGAAACGCATGCTTGAACTCCGGGAGCATCGGCCCTTACATACTCAATAGCCGATGATTAAAGGCTCGGGATAGTGTTGCGTCAGCGAGAAAGTAGCCTCTGCTCGAAGAAGCGGACGCGCCCCGGCGGCTCGGCTGCACAGCGAATCCATCGAAATTGAGCGGACCTCGACGGGACTGGCGTTCGTGTCTCCCGCCACATAGAGGACCGCCTCGACATTAGTTCGCACAACTACGGATGGTCTGATTCCGGAAATGAGCGCCCCGATGGCCGGACTGCCCGTGCAATCTGTAGATTCAAAGAAAACAGCGCCGCTTTCAGACCATTGGAAACGCGATGGTAGGTACGGCTTGAACGTGCCACCGTTGGTCCAATGCCTGACAGGAGCGAAGGCGACGGCTCCGTTGATCCGCAAATAGACGCCATCGTCACCGCCGTTTGCAGCAAGTAGTCCGACGACCGCTCCGCGCGCATCGAAGACTTTCAACCGTTGCCTATGTTCGGTATGTCGGCCCAGTTGCTCCGGGGCGAAGTCGTCCGCATAGGAAGCTCCGGTGGCCAGGATCGTTACGATAAGCACGAAGAGGCGTTGAAGCATGGAGCATCTCCCGTCGCTGAGTGGCATCACTGCTCTGAGTCGATTCGTTCACGCTTTGCAGAAGTGCTTCGTAAAGGTTCCGACGCATCTCAGTGCAGCCGCCGACAGTCAGGCAAGTATCGTAATGACGGTAGGCGTTAGGGCCTACAGGATTGAAGGGTAAGGGGCGCGCGCGCATGGCCCTTGATCTGAATCAACGACGCGATATCTGGCTACGAGGTGTAGGTGGCCCGATAAACGGCGCGACCGCCGATGATACGGGCGTCGTATGAGTTCAGCGTTGATTTGACCTGGGACAAGGCGCACAAGCGCGAGAAGGCCACAATCCATCGGAACAGGCATCAGAGGTGCCGGCACGCTATCGAACATGGAGGCGTCGCTAGACGAAACTTCCGCCCGGGGCAGCGTTGGTGGGAGAGTCTCGATCGAACACTGTCTGCAGAAGGACTCTAATACCAAGAGCATCGAATGGATGCTGCATGTGCCGGTGCATGCGTCAGACTTGCTGTTCGTTTGCGGCACGATTCATCATTTGTTCGCGACGACATCCATGGAAATTTACCTCGCGACACTTGCGCGCAGCATGCCTCAGTTCGGCATGCTTATCGTTCTCGTGCTGCTTCCTTTGCAGATGCTTGTCGGGAAGCGCGACACCGCGCGAGAGTTTACCGCGCATCGTGCAGGACATCATGCCGCGAGCCAAGTCAGAACGGGCTCCGCCTCCTCGAACTTGTTCTCGAACGGGTGTGGACTAGCGCCGCGGCGCTGATGCCACCGTGTCCCGCCTTCGACGCAGCGCGCAGATTCATCATGACATGAACTCCAGAACGAAATGCGCGACGAGCGCCGCTGCGGTCGCTAGCGCCGCAAGCCAGCTGAGCGCGCGCAAAGCCCAGTGCGCAGCGAGATCGCCTATGGCTTCACGGCTCGAACTGAGCATGAGGAGCAGAACGAGAACGGGTGTGACGGTCATACCGTTGAGCACCGCGCTCCAGTAGAGCGCTCGCGCAGGCTCGACATGAAAGAACGTCAGACCCACGGCGACCGCAATGCCGAGCGCGATCGTCCCGGCGAGCAGCCGCGCGATTCGGGTATCGCGCCGCTCGCCGTTCTCCCAGTTGAATGAACTCGCGGCCGCCTGCGCAGCCGAGCCCGCCAGCGGCGGAAGCGCAAGAAGGGCCGATCCCAGAAGCGCGAGAGCGAGCACGTGCCCCGCATGTCCATGCGCGAGCGGCTCGAGCACGCGATCCAGTTGCACGAACTCGCCGGGAGGCGTCGACTGCATGAGATGCAGCGTCGCGGCCGCTGCGACCATGACGCACACCGAAACTGCATTGGACAGCAAGGTCCGGAGCACTACCTCGCGCCGCATGCCGCCCATTTTTCGATCCAATGCCTGCCGCCGGGAAACCTCGCTCTTCTTGATGTCACGCGCTTCCTGTTCGGCTTGCGCGAACATCAAGTAGGGGCTGACCGTCGTGCCCAACACAGCGATCAGCGTCGTCACATAGTGTTCTGACCAGACCACGCGCGGAATGAACATTCGCATTGCGACTGCATGCCAGGGCACATCGACGAGCAGAAGGACGCCGGCATACGCGAACATCGCGAGTGTCAGCCATTTGAGGAACCTCGCGTAGCTTGCATAAGCGATGTTCCATTGCAGAACGAGCGCTGCGCAGCCGGACAGCAGCGTGAGCCAGACGAGGGACCCGCCAGTCAATGCGCGCAGTGCGGCGCCCATCGCGAGCACATCGACGGCAATGTTCAAGGTATTGGCAATCAGGAAGCGCGCGACGGCGAAGTAAAAGAACGGAGGCCAGTCGTGCTTGCGCATGTTCGCAGTGAGGCCGCGCCCGGTGATCGCGGCGACGCGTGCCGCGATAAGTTGCAGTGCGACGGTCGACGGGTACGAGAGCACGCAGACCCAGAGCTGGTCGAAGCCATACCACGCGCCCGCGAGCGTGTAAGTGGCTATGCTGCTGGGATCGTTGTCCGACGCGATTGTGACGAGTCCCGGGCCGACATGCGCCGACCATGAATGCGCGCGGCGCGCGCTTCCTCGTATGTTGCTGTCCGTTGTCGGCTTCTTATGAGGAATGAACATGAGAACACTCGTGGGCGTTTCCATCGAGCGCGCGCATGAACCGTTCCTAGCCCGTGGAGGACTGGCATGCAGTCTCGCCCGCCGCGGGTTTGCGGCCTCACCAAACCAAGCTTGACGTAAGACGCCTTGGACTGAATGATCCGCGACAGTAGGCGCGTCTTAGCGAGTGTCGCTCGGCGGATAGAAGACGCGTCCCGCGCGTTGAAGCGTACGATGGCGAGGCGTCATGTTCACGTGGCGTCGGCTTCGCTTTCGTCCTGCGCGAGCAACTGGCTGTCGGGCAGCCGGAAGGGTACGAGGTTATCCGCGTTGTTCGCTTGTGAGCCTGGCAAGCCGCAGCCGCTTGTCATGCTCCGCCTGCGTGCGGCTGACGAGCCCGCGCGCGTTGAGGCGCTGAATCACTTCCACGACGCTGGATCGCTCCAGTCCGACTTCGACAGCGAGCGAGTTCTGATCCATCTCGCCGAGCGACTCGAGCGCCGTGAGCAAGCTGTACTGCACTGGCGTGATGTTGAATTTGCTCGTTTCCTGCACGAACAGGAACGTATGGATCCGATTCAGGCGACGAATGAGAAAGCCCGGCCGTGCATAGGAAAAGGATTGAGCGTCGGGCGCGCGCGGGCAAGCGAGACCAACGTGCCGTCTGCCCCGACGCACCGCGCTCAGGGCAAACGACAGATCAGCACATCACGACCGACGCTCAAACTCACGCAACCGCATAGCGTTCGAGCCAATGCGCGTACGGTGCGGGCAGCGTCCACGACGGACGCTCGATACCCAGCTTCTTCGCCGCATAGTACGGCCAGTGCGGATCGGCCAAATGCGCGCGGCCAACCATCACCAGATCCAGTTGCCCGTTCTTCACCGAACGGTCCGCCAGTTCGGGCGTATCGATGCCCCATGCCGACGAAACGGGGATATCAGCCTCACGGCGCACGCGCTCCGCGATCGGCGCGAGAAAGGCCGGCGCCCACGGAATCGCCGCGGTCGGCGTGGAAAAGCCGACGCTGACGCTCAGCATGTCCAGTCCCTCACGCTTGAAATTCTTCGCGAGTTCGATCGACTCAGCGAGCGTTTCTTCGTCGCGGCCGTCGTATTCGATCACGCCGAAACGCGCCGTCAACGGCAGGTGCTCCGGCCACACCTTGCGTACGGCGGCCAGTGTTTCCAGCAGGAAGCGGCTGCGGTTCTCGAGGCTGCCGCCGTACGCGTCGTCGCGTTGATTGGAGTGCGTGGAAAAGAAGCTTTGGCCGAGATAGCCGTGCGCGAAGTGCAACTCGAGCCACTCGAAGCCCGCGTCACGCGCTCGCTTGGCAGCGGCGACGAAATCTTCGCGAACGCGTGCGATGTCGTCGAGCGTCATCGCTTTGGGTACTTTCGACAGACCGCCGCCGAAGGGGATCGCCGAGGGCGCGAGCGTTTCCCAGCCCCGGGGATCGCTGTCGGCGATGTGATCGTCGCCTTCCCACGGTCTGTTCGCGCTGGCTTTGCGGCCCGCGTGACCGATCTGAATGCCCGGCACCGCGCCCGCTGCCTTGATCGATGCGACCACGGGCGCGAACGCCTGCGCCTGCTCGTCGGTCCAGATGCCCGCGCAGCCCGGCGTAATCCGGCCCTCGGGCGACACGGCCGTTGCCTCGACGATCACCAGCCCCGCGCCCCCACGTGCCAGCCCGGCCAGGTGCACGCGGTGCCAGTCGTTGATCAAACCGTCTTCGGCGGTGTACTGGCACATCGGCGGAATTGCGATGCGGTTGCGCAAGGAAACATCTTTGAGCTTGTAGGGCTGAAATAATGCGGACATCAGGCTAAACTCCCGTTCGTGAGGCTTGTACGTTATTTCGATAAACATCGAAATAGCGAGTATCGCAGAACCCACTACTGTTTGCACAATGCGCGCCTATACCCATCCGGTCGCCGAGGACTTCACGCTCGGGCGGCTTTTTCACGCTCTTAGCGACCCGGTGCGCCTCGAGATCGTTTGTCAACTATCGACGGTAGACGAGGCCACCTGCGGCGAGCTTGACGGCGGTCGACCTAAGTCGAGTGTCTCGCATCATTTCCGGATTCTCCGCGAAGCGGGCTTGGTGCGCACGCGCGTTGCCGGCACCGTGCATCAGAATTCACTGCGGCGCGCGGAGTTGGATGCCCGCTTTCCCGGCTTGATGGAGGCCGTCATCAAGCAGATCGTCAGCAATCCTGTAGTGAGCGAAGCGTCGTGAGAGTCGACTGAAGGGTTTCCGCCGACGTTGTAGATCAAGGTCCTGTTCGTGTCATGGAACTATTGAGTTGTCCTTAACGTGAATATCAGGCGCACAGCGCGATGGCTGCTTAATTTTCCTGCGTAGAGCAATATCCACTCAATCACACTTTTCCCAATCCTTCGCCTCGAGTAGAAACGCATCCAATTCCTTCCAGGACTGATCGGACAGGTTTTCAGAGAGACGCGCGATAGACTCATTGAATCCGTCTGCCGTTATGTCGGCTGCCCGCGTCATTCGACGGGCGGCACCGCACCTTCGAGCAAGGTCTTGATGAGCCGCGCGCGGCGCCTTTCGAGGTCCGCGATCTGACGATCGATAGCTTCGAGCCTTACGCGCTGGACGTCGGTGATCTGATCGCAAGAGCGTGCGCCTTCGATCAGAAGCATGCAGTCCGGAAAGCCCTGGATATCGTCGATAGTGAAACCGGTCGCGATCATGCGCTGAATCTGCTTGACCTGCGTGACTGCTTTCTTCGGGAACATGCGATAGCCATTGCTCGCACGTATCGAGGCGAGAAGACCGTGTTCATCGTAATGCCGGATTGATCGTACGCTCGCGCCGGTGAGTTGCGAGAGTTGTCCAATCGTCAGCAGTTCCTGTGAAGGCGTGTCATTCATGAAAAGCAGGTTAGCACGATTCGCTTGACTCTCACATCAGTGTAAGGGTTGAGACTAGGCGCACTGACACTCTCTTAGGAAAGGCAATGAGCTTACGAACGTTCCCTCGCTTTTTGATGTCCGCGTTCTTTGCGGCGACGGTGTTTGCTTCCGTACCTCACGCGATCGCAGCACCGAGCAGTTATACGCTTACATCGACGGATGGCGTGAAGCTGGCGGTTCAGGAAAGCGGCGACCCCAACGGCCGGCCGATCATTCTGGTGCATGGGCTGCTCGGCAGCCGCCTGAACTGGGACGCGCAGGTGCAGAGTGCCGAACTGCGCCAGTACCGGATCATTACCTACGATATGCGCGGCCACGGTCTGTCGGACAAGCCATCGGGCGCCGAGCCCTATCACGACGGAAACCGTTGGGGGGACGACCTTGCAGCGGTGATCGAGGGATCGCACGCCCGCAAGCCCGTCGTGGTCGGCTGGTCGCTCGGCGGTGTGGTGATATCGAACTATCTCGCGAAGCATGGCGATCGCGCGATCGCGGGGGCCGTGTATGTCGACGGCGTGGTGGAACTTGCGCCGGGTCAGATCGTGGATCTTCCCGACGTCTATCGGGACATGAATTCGCCGGATCTGAAGACGCATCTCGACGGTGAGCGCACGTTCGTCGGTCTGTGTTTCAATCATGGGCCTGACGCAAAAACATTCGACCGGCTGCTCGCGAATGCCGCGATGGCATCGTGGGACATGCAGAAGGAAGTGCCGACGATGACGGTCTTCGCTGCAGAGGGGCTCGGCAAGGCGCGCGTCCCGCTGCTCTTCATCTACGGCGGGCACGACGCACTGGTCGACACGCACGCGACGCTGGCTCGGGCTGCCGAGCTGAATCCGCGCATCGTCAGCAAGGTGTATGCGGACTCGGGTCACGCGCCGTTCATCGAGGAAGCCGAGCGTTTCAATCGCGATCTGGCCGAGTTCGTCAGGTCGGCGTCGCAGCTATGAAGTCACGTTGACGAGGGAATAACCATGGCGCAGGACTTCTTTCCGGGCGTGGCGAGGCTCGACGTCGAGGCGGGCGATGTCTCGTTTCGCGGCAGGATCGGCGGGACCGGATCGCCGGTTCTGTTGCTGCACGGCTACCCGCAAACGCACGTTGCCTGGCGATTGATCGCTCCGACGCTCGCGAGGTCGCACACGGTCATCGTGCCGGATCTGCCGGGATACGGCGACAGCCGGACCCGCAACGATCAGCCTCGATGGACCAAACGTCGCGTGGCCGGCGCGCTCGTGGCGTTGATGGATCGGCTCGGGCACGAACGATTCGCCGTGGTCGGGCACGACCGCGGCGCTCGCGCGGGATACCGTCTCGCGCTGGATCATCCACAGCGCGTCGCCGCGTATGCATCGCTGACCGTCATACCTACGCTCGATGCGTTCGCGAGCGTCGACAAGACCTTCGCGCTCAACGCCTGGCACTGGTTCTTTTTGGCGCAGCCGGGCGATCTGCCGGAGCGGATGCTTGCAGCTGATCCCGACGCTTATCTCGACACTGCGCTCAAGAAGATGGCGGGCGGTCTCGAGCGGATCGATCCCTCGGCCCTCGACGCGTATCGAACATCGTTTAGGAATCCGAACGTGCGCCACGCCATATGCGAAGACTATCGCGCCGCGGCATCCGAGGACCTGGAGCACGATGCGAGCGATCTTGCAGCGGGCCGAAAACTGACGTGTCCGGTCCTGGTGCTGTGGAGTGAGAGGGAGCAGCAGGCGAGAAGCGAATCTCCCATCGACGCCTGGTCCCGATGGGCAACGAACGTAACGGGAAAGGGGTTGCCCGGCGGCCATCTGCTTCCCGAGGATGCGCCGAATGAGGTGTTGACGTCTCTTACCCAATTCATGGGCGGAAAGTTCTAGCGTTGGGTTCTCGGCCGAGACTGACGCTTCGCTTCCCGTGTTCTGGCATCGGCGCGACACGTGTCTGTGGCAGTCTCGCACTCGCTCTTGACGCCCTGGACTTTGCACCGTCTGCGGTCGCGGCGTAGATGACCCATGGCCACGCATCTAATACCCGAGCGTCCGATCGTACACATGCTGCAGGGGTTTCCCTTCCAGCCAGTCGCGCAGCCCCTGCGCGACCTGCCGCGCGCGGGCTCGGCGGGAAGGCAGCGAAGCGACATGGGGCGTAACGATCACGCGCGGATGCGACCAGAGCCGGCTGCCGCTATCGAGCGGCTCCTTGTCGAATACGTCGAGCCAGGCGCTGCGGAGGCGGCCTGCGTCCAGAGCGGCGAGGACGTCGTCGAGCACGACCTGCGGTGCCCGGCCCACGTTCACGATGGAAGCGCACGCGGGCAGCTTGGCGAGAAAAGCGGCGTCGATCATCTTTCGCGTCTGCGGCGTGTCCGGCAGGAGATTGACCACGATGTGCACGTCCGCCAGCAAGGTATCGAGCGCGGCGTCACCGTCGAAACACATCACGCCTGAGAGCGTCTTGGGCGTGCGGGACCAGCCCCTGACCTGAAACCCGTTGCTCGCGAGACGTTGCGCGCAGGCCGCGCCGAGTCCGCCGAGTCCGAGCACCGCCACTGTCGTTTCGCTCGAACGAATGCCGATCAGGTCGTCGTTCCACCGGCGTTGCCGCTGCGCTTCGTGAAGGGCCGGGAACTCCCGCACGATGCCGAAGCATGCGGCCATCACATAGTCGGACATGCGCTCGGTGGTTTCGGGCGTGAGCATTCGCACAATCGGCAGATGCGCGGGCACGGACAGGTCCGAGACGATGTGATCGACGCCCGCGGCGGCGCTGAACACGATCCGCAACGAAGTCATGCGCGCGATACGGCCCGCCGTGGGTTCCCAGACCAGCACGAAGTCCACCTGGGCGTCGTCGACCTCCGGATCGTCCCAGCCGCGAACCGTGAGCTCGGGCATGCATTCGGCGAAATGATCCTGCCACTCGCCGACAGCGGCGGGGCCGCCCGAATTGACCAGTAACAACATGAAAGCGCCTCTCCTAACGCGAGTCTATGTGATCGTCGGCGACGTCCGCATCCATTCGCCCCGAAACTTCTTCGTGAACGAGGCGAAGGTTCGTCCGACGTTCCGCAGCGGACGGTGCGACAGTACATCACCGTGACACGCGGAAGCCGACATCCCTGGAGGAAAACCGGTCGAGGGCAAAGTCGCCCGAATCGGCGGGCGGACGCTCGCCCGTCACCACATCGGCGAGCATTTCTCCGGCCGCAGGCCCGATGCCGAAACCGTGTCCGGAGAAGCCCGAGCCAAGATGAAAGCCCGGCAGCGTCTTCACGTTCGAGATGACGGGTATGGCATCCGGCGTCACGTCGATCATGCCCGCCCACGTGCGAAGAATCGAAGCGCCCGCGAAGCTCGGGAAGGTCGCCTTCAGGCGTTCGAGCGCGTCGTTGAGCATCGGCAGGTTGGCCACCGGATCTAGCGTCCGGCAGGCTTCGAACGGCGACGGACGGTCGAGACCGAAGCGCCTCGGAACTTTAAGCTCCTCGAAGAAGCGCCGGCCCAGGCGAAGTTTCAGGTATTTGCGCTCACTGAGCCAGGCGCGCATGAACTTCGTGCTCAGCCGAATGCTGTCGGGCGTGAGATCCGCGACCGATGCGCCGAGCTTCGACACCGTATAGCCGCCGTCGCTGCGCTTGCGGCAGGTGAAATCGCCGCCGTTGATGGCGAGGTCCAGCCCGGCATCGATGGGTGCGGTCTGCATCACCGAGGCATGCACCTTGAGTTGCGGGAAATTTATCTCGCAATTGCCGCAGAAGAGCCGCGACCACGCGCCGCCCGCGAGTACGACGTCCGAGCATCTCACCAGACCGTGCTCGGTCACGATGCCCGCGACGCGTCCTGCCGCCACGTCGAGCCCGCGCACCGCGCAGTGCTCGACGATGCGCGCTCCGTTCGCCACGGCCAGTCCGGCGATGCCGCGCGTGGCGGCGAGCGGCTCCGCAACGCCATCGGTTGCGCTGTACAGCGCACCGGCCCATGGCCGCTTCGATCGTGGAATCAGCTTCGCTAGTTCCTCGCCGCGCACGAGCCGCGCCTGCGCGCCCTTCATGCGGGCCGCGTCGAGCCACATCTCATGAGCGGCCATGTCGGTGTCGGACGCGGCGAGATAGGCGAGACCCGTGGTGCGGTAGCCGACATCGACTTTCGCCTGAATCTCCTTCCAGATGCTGTTCGCGAGGATCGACAAGGGCAGTTCGCGGACGTCGCGGCCGACGCTGCGTATCCACCCCCAGTTGCGCGACGACTGCTCGCAGGCCACCGTGCCTTTTTCGAATACGGCGACGTCTACGCCCCTGCGGGCCAGCGCGTACGCGCAACTTACACCGATGATCCCGCCGCCGACGATGGCGACGGACACTTGCTTGGGTAGATCGGGTTTCAACGAGAAAGCTCCAGATGACCGAGAGGGCGGTGGCGCCGGAATGGACGCATCAGACCACGCGTTTCCTGCTCGCAGCGAGACCGCAGAGCGCAAGCGACGAGACGACGATCAGATACCACGCCGGCGACATGATGCTGCCGGTCGCCTTGACGAGCATACTCGTCACCACCGGCGTGAGGCCGCCGAAGAGCGTCATCGAGATCACGTAAGCGAGCGACACGCCTGTCGTGCGGCAGCTTGCCGGAAAGAGCTGCGACAGCAGCGAGCCGAGCGGCGAATAATAGAAGCTGTAGAAGACGAGCGAGAGAATGCACTGGAACGCGACGAGTGTGACCGGACCGGGCGCCCGCGTCAGCATGTAGAACAGCGGCAGGATCAGCACCATGCCGGTGACAAGCGCGACACGCATCACTTTCACCGTGCCGAAGCGGTCGGCCGTCATGCCGCCGGCCAGCGGCATCAACACGCATACGATGCCGCTTACGATCGACGAGGCGAAGGCCGCATCCTTGGTGACGCCGAGATTGTTGATCGCGAAAGTCGGCATATAGATGTTGATGAAGCTCGCGAGTCCGCCCGCACCGGCGATGATCGCACCCATCAGCACCGCCGACTTGTGCGAACGCGCGGTTTCTCGCAGCGGAGAGAGTTCGGTCTTCCGGGTCTGCTCGAAGGCCGTCGTTTCGCTCACCTTGCGGCGGATGTACAGGCCCACCGGTCCGATCAGGCAGCCGAAGACGAAGGGTAGGCGCCAGCCCCACGAGTTGACCTGTTCGGTCGTCAGATAGTGGTTGATGCAATAGGCGAACAGCGACGACGTCAGTACCGCGAGACCCGACGCGGAAAACTGCAGGCTGCCGAAGAAAGCCATGCGGCTCTTGTCCTGCTCGGTCAGAAAGGAATTCGCGGCGCCGAATTCCCCGCCTGCCGAGAAGCCTTGCAGCAGGCGTCCGGCGACCAGGATGACCGGCGCGAGAAAGCCGACGTGCTCGTAGGTCGGCACGACGGCAATCGCCGCCGTGCCCAGCAGCATCAACAGCGCCGCGAGACTGAGCGCGAAGCGCCGTCCGCGCCTGTCGGCGATAACGCCGAGCACGATAGCGCCGACCGGACGAATGACGAACGAACTCGCGAAGGTCAGTAGACTGAGCAGCAGCGCGGACTGCCCGTCGCCGGTCGGGAAGAACAACTTCGACACGGTGATCGCGAACATCGCGTACACCAGCAGATCGAACCATTCGAAGAAGGTGCCGAAGTTCGCGGCAACGACGTCCCGCAAGCGGTTCGGAGCGGGCTGATCCACGGCGGGGGCGTCGAGGGTGCTGGCTTTGTTCAACATATTCATCCTTTGCAGTATTGACCGGACGGGGCGGCCGCCGGATGCCGTTGTGCAACGCGGATGTCCGCGTCACTGTTCAATAGACGAGGTAGTACTGGGCAGAGCATGAACAGCCATTCAAGCGCACCGTCGGGCGCGCAGCCGCGTGTTTGGAAAGCCAGCGCAACGCCGCAATCAAAGCAGACCCGCATCGCGCACGCGATACCAGCTGACCACCGCCGCGAGATAAAGCCGCTGCAAACCGTGGAAAGGAATGGGCGCGATGCGGGTCAGCGGGAAGGGCAGCGCTTTCGCGTCGCGCGTCAGGGTGTAGCGGGCGAGCGCATCGCCCATCGCGGTTTCGAGCGCGACGCCCCGGCCCATGCAGCCGATATTGATGACCAGGCCCGGCTCCGGCTCGTGCTGTCGCGGTAATCGTTGCGCGCCGACGTCGCTCTACGAACGCATGCCGCGTTCGGTATACACTAACCATATAAAAAATCCCTCACAAGCAAAATCAGGTGGTTTTTGCCGTATGTTTCGCATGCGACTCTTGGCTTCGGTATACAGACAACATAGCGCGATGGACTTGATCGATTGAGGAAAGCGATGTCGGAAGACGACTGGCCGCCGCAAAGCGCCGTGGCTAACGGGCCACTGCGCGGCAGCGTGTACGAAGGCATCAAGGCCGAGATTCTCGAATTGCGGCTGCTGGCAGGCGCGCCGTTGCAGGAAGAGGAACTCGCCTCGCACTATGGCGTGAGCCGCACGCCGGTGCGTGAAGCCTTGAGGCAGTTGCTCGACGAAGGTTTCGTCGAACGCAAGGGGCGCTTCTATCAGGTGAAGCACCTCACGCCGCGAGACATTCGCGAGCTGTATGAAGTGCGCGAAAGCCTCGAAACCACGGCCGTCCGGTTATGTGTGGAGCGAGCCGACGACGCCATCGTCGCGCGTCTGCACGAGACGATCGCGGGGCAAGTCGAGGCACTGGCCGCGAACGACCGGCAACGATTCTCGGCATGCGACACGGCTTTCCACCTGACGCTCGCGGAAGGTGCGAGCAACGGGCTTCTCTTGCAGCAGCTGACGGCGATTCACGAGAAGATTCGCCTCACACGCGGACGCGAATACGAGGTGCGGAACTGGCTCAGGCATTCGATAGACGAACATTCGCGTGTGGTGAGCGCGCTTGAACGGCGAGATGCGACCATTGGGGTCGCGGAGATGACGTATCACATCCGCAGCGTGGTGGATCTGCACTTCGGCACGCGGCGGCGAAAGGATTGAAGATGCGAAACGCCATGGCGATTCGCGGCAATGAGATAGTGCGCAACGCGCAGAACACCCAAGGAGCGGACTTTACAGTTAGCTCGCAACGCAACGGTCCGCGCCGCACGGGACGCAAACCCGCACCGTCGTTCTATATCGCCGAAGCTCGCCGCGCCTACGGTCGGACACGCTTGTCCTTTATGACGACGAAAACGAATAGGACGAGGCATAACCGATAGGCTCAGAACCGATCAAAGGTATGGCTTGCTTGACATAGAGACCATGATCGTTCGTTAGTGCTTCTAATGAGTGCGCCCATCGACGAATGGGCAAAATTTCACGGGTTTCGCCAGCCGGCCCGAAGCTCTCGGCATTCCATCGAACCGCGAGTGCATTTGCGATTCGATGATGCGAGCATGCCCACTTCTCGACGAGCCCGATCTGCCGGGCGCCTTTGAAGGAGCCGCTTCCGCTCGTGCAGTGCTCCATTTGCAGGCGGTGGTGTTACATGTAGCACACACGTGATACACCGAGGCTTGTTATGTCCCGCACCACGCTTCGTTTGCCGCCTGAAAAATCGCCCGACGACCGGTGAACCACCCGTCCTGTGCATCCCTTCTGCGGCTCAGCATGAAGCACGCATTACGTCATTACGTCTTTGTCGGGGAAAGCGAGCTTTATTTCCGCACGCGGTCGATCAGCAGCTTCCCGCCGGCCACCACGAGCCTCGGTTGCACATCAGTCTGCCTGACGGAGTACAGATGAAAGCGCCGCTCGAATAAGCCTGTCCATTCCAGAAGCATTCGCCTTCTAACGGGGTCGATTCGACCGCGAAGGGAGCCAGTTCTATTGGGCAAATTTTGTTTGCTCTGATCCTGTGCTTCTACGTTGGGAGTGTCTTCTGCGATGTTAGTCACCTCATCCATTCCGATGTTGCCTAGTAGGGCAGCAAGCCGTATTCCGCGTATCACCGATGTTCGCTCGCAGTAGTCGAGTCGGAGACCGACGACTTTTCAAAGGATGCATCGGCACCACGGCCTTTTTTGCCGTTCTACGCTGGTCGAGGCGTTGTCGCCTTACCAGTGCGAGCGCATGGACGCGTGGGGTCCTATGAAGATGAAGACGGTAGCAGCGGTAGTGACGGCAGGCGATCAGGAAGTCGCGGCCGACTTCGACGTGTCGGCCGGTCGGATCCGTATCACGAGCGACGGAGCGGTCGTAGAAGACATTGGTCCTCCTGACTCATGGATCGCTTTGAGTTCGGTTGCAGAAGGAAGCGAATGGGGCACGCATCCAACGCCTGATGACCTTGAGCGTTTTCTAAAGAGATATGTGGCTGAGCGGGGAGAGTCCGTTCATGCGCGACCGGGCGAACGGGAGCAAGGCAAGCATCGCCGAATGCGCCTGTTAGGAGCAGTGCAACGGTGGCTCAATTCTCAGAAGCAAGATACGCACTGAAAGCCCGAACGGCATCCCGCTCCGGGATGCTTCATCGATATATCAAGTTCGATTGAGCAGCTGGACAACGCTGCGAAGACGGCACGACGAATGCGAGAAGTTCCGGGTCGTGCGAGCCGTGGCCGGCAGCAACAGCGACACACGGAGGCAGGAATAGAACGCACGACCGCTACTTCTTTTGGGGTTGAGCGCTTGCGATGGCGTAGCTGCAACACCGCCTTCGCTCAACGATAAGCCACGCCACGGTACTGCGAACGCATGTGCGGGATCGTGGAGAATTCCTGACGGAGGTTTTATGCTAGCCACAAACTTTCGCGGACCGTACCGCATCCGTGTGTCGCAAAAGCAGGATCCCCTGATCGAGCATCCAGGCGACGCCATCGTCCGCGTGACGCGCGCCTGCATCTGCGGCTCGGATCTGCACCTGTACCATGGGCTGGTGCCCGATACGCGCATCGGGCACACCTTCGGCCATGAAATCGTCGGCATTGTCGAAGACGTGGGGTCCGCGGTCGAGACCGTCAAGCCGGGCGATCGCGTGCTCGTGCCATTCAACCTGTTCTGCGGCTCGTGCTTTTTCTGCCAGCGCGAGTTATACAGCAACTGCCACAACACGAACCCCGAAGCGACTGCGGTGGGCGGCATCTACGGTTACTCGCACACCACCGGCGGTTACGACGGCGGCCAAGCCGAGTTCGTGCGCGTGCCGATGGCCGACGTGGGACCGTACAAGGTGCCCGACGATATCGACGACGACAATGCGGTGCTGCTGACGGACGCGCTGCCGACCGGCTACCAGGCCGCCGAGATGGGCGACATTCATGAAGGCGATACCGTGGTTGTATTCGGCGCCGGGCCGGTAGGCATCTTCGCCGCCAGATCCGCCTGGCTGTTCGGCGCCGGGCGCGTGATCGTGGTCGACCATATCGATTACCGGCTCGACTTCGTGCGCCGCTACGCTCCCTGCGAAGTCGTCAATTTTCGCGAGGTGAGCGACGTGGCCTTGCACATCAAGAAGATGACGGACTGGCTGGGCGCGGACGTCTGCATCGATGCGGTCGGCTGCGAGGCGGCGGGCAGCCTGACTCAAACTTTGACCGGGCGCTGGACCATGCTGCAAGCGGGTTCGGCCACCGCGCTGTTCTGGGCCATCAACTCGGTGCGCAAGGCCGG
The DNA here is from genome assembly GCF_022879575.1 of Caballeronia sp. SL2Y3. Taxonomy (NCBI): domain Bacteria; kingdom Pseudomonadati; phylum Pseudomonadota; class Betaproteobacteria; order Burkholderiales; family Burkholderiaceae; genus Caballeronia; species Caballeronia sp. SL2Y3. The sequence goes on along the minus strand of NZ_CP084262.1, from coordinate 338,419 downwards.
CAACGTGTCGATCGTTGGCGTCTACGGACCGACCTTCAACGCAGTCCCAATCGGCAACGCGCTGAACAAGGGCATCACCATGCGGATGAACCAGGCGGCGGTCAAACGCCATGTACCGCATCTGATCGAACACATTCGCCAAGGACATTTGAACCCGAAGGAGATCATTACCCACCGCGTGCCGCTGGAAGAGGCCTCGGACGCGTACCACGTCTTCGCGAGCAAGTACGACAACTGCATCAAACCTGTGCTGATTCCTCCGCGTGCCGGCTCGGCGCGCTCGATGGTGACCAGCGTCGCTCACTAAAGGAGCAGCCATGGATAACGAAATCGCGCGCCGCGATCTTGCCGAGCAGAGGCGCAACCCGCAACACCACGGACGCGTCGACTGCGAGCGCCAGATGGACTACGACCTTAACCGGCACAGTCCGCCCCGCGATGAGCTGCAGCGCATCCCCGGCTGGGGCTCGGACCTCGACCACAAGAACCGTCCAGCCATCCCGATGGAGCGCACGCCGCCACGCTTCATTCACGTGCCGCAGGGACAGCCGGTACAGCAGGCGCAGACCGTCGAAGTGTTCTATTCGCCGGAACGGCCGGGCATTACGCCGCTCTTCGGTACCGCCCAGCCGCCGAAATGGCTGTCGGGTGCGATAAGGCGCGTTGCCTACAAGTTGCCTGAGAACGATCTCCGCCACTGGCTGATGCTGATTGCCGCCGACCGCGTCAACGTGGTGGAAGGCATCGTCGACGACCTGCGGCACGGCCACGTACCCAATGTCCTCGGCGAAATGGGCATCCGGTCTGAGCTGCGCTATAACCCTGCCGGGCTGGTGCGCAAGGCGCTTATCGCCACGGCGGTTGTTGGCGGAATCGCGTTGCTCCGGAAACGCCGCTCGCGTTATTGATCCAGTCGCGCGCGGCTACAAGCATTCCTGCGATTGCTCAGTTCGCGCGGACCAACTCTGCTTCGGCGAAGAACCACTCGGACATCCTCCGTGCGAGTTCGAGCACGACGTCCGCGTCGGTCCGGCCGGAGGACGCGCGCACGTGGAACGAATGGTCTGCGTCGTCCACCAGATGCAGCGTGGCGCGTGCCCCCAGCGTCTCGACGACCGGCCTCAGCAGGTGAAGCTCGGCCAGCTTGTCGCGCGTGCCCTGCAGGAAGAGCATCGGCACCGCGACGTCCGCGAGGTGTTGTGCCCGCTCCACGGCGGGCGCGCCCGCCGGGTGCAGCGGGAACGCGACGAACGCGATGCCACGCACGCCGTCGAGCGGAGAGATGGCTTGCGCCTGGGACGTCATGCGACCGCCATATGATCTGCCTCCCGCGAAGAGCGGCAAGGCTGGCAGCCGCCGACGGGCCTCTGCGACGGCTGTCCGCACGGCAGCATGCGCCACGGCCGGCGAGTCTACCCGCTTTGAGCCCCGCTCCATGTACGGAAACTGGTAGCGCAATGTGGCGACATCGACCGCCGCGAGCGCGTCGGCCAATGACGACATACCGGCGTGCTGCATGCCCGCCCCGGCACCGTGCGCGAACACATATAAGGCTCGCGCGTCCTTCGGCACTTGGAGAAGCGCAGAGACCGTAGAGCCGTCGGGCAGTGCCAGGGAAAGCGATTTTGGGTCGTCCATCGTATTCAGGTCGCGTCGTTGCGGCCAAGAGCGGTCAGTCGACGATTCCGCTCTAATCGTCGACGACATTCCGGCCGTCCTCGGTTGCGCCAGGTCGCGAACGCGGTCTCACGATCGGCCAGGCTTTCCTCGGAAGTCGACATGCCACTACCGCTCGTCAATGGGCGACATCGCCCAGGAAAAGTCGGCCATCACGACCAGCCACCTGTCACGAGGATATCCTCCGACGTGATCATGCGGCTGTCGTCAGCCGCGAGGAAAAGCGCCATGCGAGCGATATCGCCAGGCTCCATTTCCTCGTCGATGCACTGGCCGCGTTGTATTTCTTCGCGGCCTTCGTCGGTGAGCCACAGTTTGCGCTGCTTCTCAGTCAGCACCCAGCCCGGCACAAGCGTGTTCACGCGGATTCCGTAGGCGCCGAGGTCCTTGGCGAACCCGCGCGTCAGGCCCTGTACTGCCGCCTTGCTCATCGCGTACACCGGGAACTGGCTGCTCTTGAGCATCCAGCAATGCGAGCCGAGATTGATGATCGAGCCCGCCCGTGCGGCCTTCATATCCTCGGCCACAGCCTGCACTGCAAACAGATGGTGCCGCACGTTGACCGCAACGCCTGCATCGAACGACTCGGGCGTCACGTCGGCGAGCGCGTGGCGGCGATCGTTCGCCGCGTTGTTCACGAGCACCTCGATCGGTCCGAATGCAGCCCGTACTTCGGCAATGGCCGCGTGTAACGCGGGAATGTCGGTGACGTCGCAGGCGACGAAGAGCGGTTTATGGCGCGCGTCACTGAGCGAATCGGCCAGAGCCGTTCCCGCGTTGGTGTCGATGTCGAGAAAGCCCACACGTGCGCCTTGTGCAACGAAGTGCTCGACGAACGAAGCGCCAATGCCACTTCCGCCGCCCGTAATGAGCACGACGCGGTCTACCAGGCTGGGATAGCTCGCGTAACGTCCTTGTCCCGAAGAGTTCTCGCTAGAAGTTGCCATTTGAATCCTGTTTTGAGTGATCACTGTGACGACGATGCGGACGGTGCGCCATGGAGGGTGCTTATGACCTCGCCAGGCCCGGCTCCGTGGCGTCGTCCCGTCTGCCGACCTGATGAGGCATTGTCTACGAGATGGTGGCGATCCGCAAAGACGTCCTCGTCGTGCGTTTCGAATACAACGCGCTGAGCGAGCGACACTGAGCCGGACATTCGACACGGCGCCCACCTTTGCCGACAGGAACTGAGACGTCAGGGCGACGCGACATGTGAACCTCGTCATACACGTTGTCGCCAATCATGCTTCTTCGACCCCGCGAAAGCGAAGCGACTGAAACCCGTTGTGCCGCCCGCCCACCAACCACCCGAACCTCACAACATCGGCGTATGCAGATGATGCGGGTCGTCCAGCATATTGACGAGCCGCGTTAATGCCTCACGACAATCCTCCCGATTCTGCGGACCCCCCAGACACAGCCGCAACGCGTTCGGCGGATCGCCGTCCGTGGAAAACGCGGCGCCCGCCACCGCGCCGATTCCCTGATTGCGCAGCTGCGGCGCGAGCTCCGACGCGCTCCAGTCGCAGGTAGCCGGCACAGGCAGCCATATATGGAAGCCGTGAGCATTCGCATCGAACGGCAAACCGCTCAGTGCTTGCGCTGCGATTGCCTGACGCGCCATTGCTTCGTCGCGAATCGCGTCGAGTACGTCCAGTGCCGTTCCATCGTTGATCCAGTGTGTCGCGAGCAGAACCGTAAAAGGGCTGGGCATCACGGTAGTCGCGCGCAAGGCACCCGCGATGCGCTGCGTCTACCTCGACGTCGGCGTCTTGAGGTAAGCGACGCGCAAGCCCGCGCCGAAGGTTTCGAAAGACCCGTGATGTGATACGTCAGTTTCGGCACCCAACGCAGGCGCACTTCACGTGCCGCTTTGGGAGGTCCGGCCGTTGCCATTTGGCCCGCGCAAGGTGATTGTGCGGCGCGCGGCACTGCGGCTCTATCCGGGCACATGATTCCTTCGGCGCGACTCCGTTGGCCTGGGCGTTACACGAGGCGCGCGCCGCCATCGACGTTGAGCGTGGCTCCGTTCATGAAGCCATTGGTCATCAGGAACACCACGCCGGCGCCGGCTTCGCTGGCTGTGCCGAGACGATGCAGCGGCAGCGTCTTCTCCATGTTTGCGACGACCGCATCGCACGCGTCGCCAAGCGCCTTGCGCAGGATCGGCGTATCGATCGGACCGGGCGACAGCGTGTTGACGCGCACCGGCGCGAGTTCGAGCGCGAGGCCGCGCGCGAGCGCTTCCATCGCAGCCGATGCTGCCGCGAGCACCGCGGTGCCGTAGGCGTTCGGACGGTCGGCGAGACTGCCCGAGATGAACGTGATCGAGCCATCGGCGCTCAAGCGGTCGCCGAGCGCGCGAATGACGTGCACGGCCGCCCAGATGCGCTCCTCGAACGCGTTCCGCAGATGCGCGACGTCCGCCTCGCGCACCGTCCCCGCGACGAAAGTGCCGGCCAGCAAGACCAGATGATCGACCTTCGGAATGTCGCGGACCGCCTGTTGCAGCGCATCTGCGTCGGTTACGTCGGCTGCGCGCCAGCCGGCGAAGCCATGTTGCGCGGCGACGCGTTGAGCCGTATCCGCCGATCTTCCCACGACGATCACCTCCGCGCCCACGCGCTGCGCCTGAAGCGCCGCGTCGAGCCCGATCCCCGACGTTCCGCCGAAAATGAGTGCGGTCTTCCCCGCCAGTGCGCCGTTGCGAACTTCCGTGGCCTTTTCGTCCTGCGCTTTCGTATTCGCGTTCATGTCCTTCTCCTCGTTGACTTCGCCGGTGTGGCGTCGATGGAAGAAGGTTAATTCGCGAAATGCAGCTTGATAATCAGGCTATGGTTCGTTTTAATGATGCCATCATGGAACAAATCGCTGTCGAAAGACTAACTGGGCTGATCGCCTTCGCGCGTGCGGCATCGCTTGGCAGCTATACGGCTGCCGCGCGTTCGCTGTCCGTTTCGCCATCGGCCATAAGCAAGAGCATCCAGCGGCTGGAGCAGCATTTCGGGCTCAGGCTGTTCAGCCGGACCACGCGCTCACTGACGCTGACGCCGGAGGGACGCGATCTTCTGGAGCGCACGCAACGCCTATTGCGCGAGGCGGAAGGTATCGAGCAAGGCGTCGCCGCCGCACGCGCGGAGCCGGCCGGAACGCTCAAGGTGACGGCGCCGCTGCCCGTCGGCGTGAACATCCTTGCGCCCGCGTTGCCCGCGTTTCGACGGCAACATCCGAAAGTGACCGTCGACGTGCGCCTGAGCGATCGATACGTCGACCTGATCGAGGAGGGCGTGGATGTCGCCATTCGCGTCGGCGATCCCGGCGACACGCGGTTGATCGCGCGCCGTCTTGCTCCGCATCGGATCTGCGCGTTCGCGTCGCCCGGATATCTGCGGGACCGAGGCTCACCGCAGCATCCCAACGATCTCATGCAACACGATTGCGTGAACTTCAGATATCAGTCGACGGGACAGGAGGCTGCGTGGCCATTCGACGTGGGCGGCAAGCTCATCGAGTTCACGCCTGCGTCGAGTTTGATTATCGACGTCAGCGACGCGATCGCCGTGACGTTGGCGGCCGGCGCCGGTATCGGCATCTCGACGACGTATATCGCGGCGCCGTTCGTTCGACGGCGCGAACTCGTACCCGTGCTGCATGAGTTCGCTTATGACCGATTCCATCTGCATGCAGTGTGGCCCGAGAGCCGCCGCAGCAATCCGGCGGTGAGAGCGTTTGTCGGATTCTTGCAGGAGATCTTTCCGTCTCCCGCGCCGTGGGACGTGCTCGTGCAGGCTCATGCTTCCTAGCACTCGTTGTCGAGGCATACGCGGTCATCGGTTGGATGTGCGACCGTGAACGGCCGCTTCAGGAAACCACGGCTGGCCGTTGCGGGTCGGGAGCGTGCTGACGGCAGGCCGTTTTCGGGAAGCGGAATTCCACCGGCCGCTTTCTGGCGATGGTTTCGAGGGCGGGGCTGACGCAACCCGACCCTCAGGCGACATTCGGGCCGCTCAAGAGCAGCCGCTGAACAGGTCGTCACGGCCTGTCGATGCGATAGTCGATTCAAACGCGCATGCCTTGTTACCTAATCGAGCACCCCATCCAACCAATCCAGCACACGCCGGTTCACCAGCGAGCGATTGCGCATCTCGCAATGCTCGCCCGCACCCTGATCGCTGCTGAAGCGAACCAGCGTCTTTGGACACCGCAATGCATCGAAGAAACGCTGGGTTCCGGCGGCGAGCGTATCGTTCTCGGCCAGTGTGAACAGGGTCGGACAGCGGATGTCTTCGATGCGCCCATCCATCGTGTAATTCTCGACTGACGCCAGGTATTCTCGCAGCGTTGCAGCGCCATTCACCCAGTAGCCGCGTTTCACGACACTCCAAGACAGCTTCCGGTCGTTCGCCACGATCTGCGTCAGTCGTTCCATCAGCGCCGCAGACATCTCACCCAGGTTTGCCGCCTCATCACGGCTCGCGCCGAGCCGCATGACGTAAGCGCGGAAGCCATCCGCCACGGAGGGCAGCGCGGGGTCTGCAACACAGGCCGCAAGACGACGCTCGACAGACGCCGCACGTGGCGCCAGATAGCCACCCAAACTCCATCCGCACAGCGCGATCTTTCGCGGATCGACGTTCGGCAACGCTTCTGCAAAATCCACTACCGCTTCAATCACCGTTTCCCAGTCCGGCCTGAGCTTGACGTCATGTTCGACCAAAGTCGTGCCCTGGCCCGGACCGTCGAAGATCAACGAGTGATAGCCTCTTCTTGACGCGGCGACTGCGGAAGCAAAGAACAGGTCGGTGATCGTGGCATCGTAGCCATTGTTGAAGATCAGCAGTGGCCGGACTCCGTGGGCGCGGCCTTGTGCTGGTATGACGTAGGCAAGCAGCGAGTTCCCTTCGAACTGGATATGGCGCGGGGTAATTGGCACCTCGCTCAGCGCCAGTCCACGCTCGAACGCCGCGATCTGCTTTCGCGAACCTGCAATTACACGCGGATCGACCGGCCGACCGAACAATGGATGGAACGACTTGCCGTAAAAGCACGCGGCCCTCAGGAAGGTCTCCCGCGCGCTTGCCCGATGTCCCTCTGCTTCGGCACGGTGTCCATCCTCCATCATGCGGTCTGCAGCTGCGGTCCACGCATCATGGAAGTCGCTATCGCCTCCGTCACCAACCGCACGTGCGATAGCCTCGATCTCTCCATAGTCCGCACCGCCGTATGGAATGTACCCAAGCGGCCACGTTCCGAGTTGATCGTGAAGCTCATCCTTGAAGATCGCAGTCATTTTTCGCTCGCCTCGCAATCACTGACCATCGACAGATCGGCTCGTCGGTCGTCGGCGATTTGGATCGTGGCGTCGACAGCCATCTTCTATCTGTCTCGAACGCTGCTCGCCGCTAGGTACCAGGCGCCAATGTACGCTAGTGACCCGCCGAGGGAGCCGGCAACTCTCGTCAAGCGACGCACCCCGCTCTAGCGTGACCGACCTGCCAATGACCACAGCGTCCGCGATTTATCTCTGAAATGGTTATATGAAGCGGCGCACACTGCCGCCATACATTTCCAAGGCGTTCGTGGGATAGGCAACACTTGCTACACGGCGATACGACAGATGGCTCCAGCGCGAGTTTCTCCGCAATGGAGCTTCCGGCGCCAGTCGACTGCCGGCCGTTCAGAGCAGCAATGGGTTTTGATCCGACTACGGACCGTCGCCGCGTGCGTCGGATTCAGTCACGGTGCCATCAAGCACTTCAAACACTTCCCGAAAGGCCGTCAGCGTGCGGCCGCTCGTCACGCCATAGGCGGCGCAGTCCGGAGCACGCTACGCGTGCATGTCAGCTGACGCATCAACTCTCTCTTCCCAAGGCAGCGACCGAGAAATCCGGCTCGCCGCCAACCGCGTAAACCCGCTTGCACCGTATTTTTGATACGGATATATTGAAATCTACCATCAACTATTGCATAGCGATAACTATGGACGACGACGTTCTGTTCTCGAGTCACGGCCGCGTCGCGGTCATCACGCTGAATCGTCCGGAGCGCCTGAATGCGTGGACGACGCCGATGCGAAACAAGATCATCGACGCGCTCGACCGCTACAACGGCGACGATGAAGTGGCCGCGATCATCATGACCGGCGCGGGCAACCGCGCATTCTCGGCGGGACAGGACCTGTCCGAAGCGCACGACTTCGACGGCGAGCGCGCCGTGGCATGGGTCAAGGAATGGCAGCGCTATTACGCCGCACTGCGTGGCCTCAAGAAGCCGCTCGTCATGGCGCTCAACGGCACGGCCGCAGGCTCGGCGTTCCAAGTGGCGCTGCTCGGGGACATCCGCGTCGGTCATCCGGGCGTGCGCATGGGCCAGCCGGAAATCAACGCGGGCATCGCCAGCACCACGGGTCCGTGGATCATGAACTCGATGCTCGGCATGTCGCGCACCATCGAACTCACGCTCACGGGACGGCTGATGGACGCGGAGGAATGCCATCGCATCGGCCTGATTCATCACCTCGTGCCGGAGGAGAAGGTGTTCGAAAAGGCACTGGAGATCGCCACCGAGCTCGCCGCCAAGCCGCCCGTCGCCATGCGTCTGGACAAGCAGCGTTTCCGCGAAATGACGGAGCCGGGCTTCATCGACTGCATCGAAGCGGGCATGCGCATCCAGCGCGAAGCGTACGACTCCGGGGAGCCGGCACGCATGATGGAAGAATTCTTCAAGAAGCGCGCGAAGTAAATCGGGCTGAAGCGGGCCGTTCCTCTTAATCCCAGTGCGGGAGACCTGAACATGACGCAAGACTTCAACCCGACGCGCCGCCGCATTCTGCACGGCGCGGGCGCCCTCGCCGTCGCCGGCGCAATGCCGCTCGCCGCGCGTGCAGAGAGCAAGCAGATCGTGGTGTCGGACCCGGGCGGACCGTACACGACGGCTTATCGCGAAGCGTTCTACGATCCGTTCGAGAAAGCCACCGGCATCAAGGTCGTGAGCGTCGCGCGCGAATCGCAGCCGGTCGCGCAGTTCGCCGCGATGGTGCAGACGAAGAACTACGTGTGGGACGTGACCACGCTCACGCTGTCCGCCGACATTCCGTATCTGGAGTCCAAGGGCCTGCTGGAACCCATCGGCCTCAAGCCGGGCGACTTTCCGGACATCATGCCGGAGGCCATCACGCCGAACTGGCTCGGCGTGGACGTCTATTCGACGGTGCTCGCGTATCGCGCCGACAAGTTCAAGGACAACGGGCCGAAGTCATGGGCGGACTTCTGGGACGTCAAGAAATTTCCGGGCCGCCGCTGCCTGCGCCGCAGTCCGCTCGACACGCTCGAACAGGCGCTGCTCGCCGATGGCGTGCCCCTCGACAAGCTCTATCCGCTGGACGTGGACCGCGCCTTCAGGAGCCTCGACAAGATCAAGCCGCACATCGACATCTGGTGGACCTCCGGCGCGCAGGCGATGCAGGCAATCCAGAGCGGCGACGTCGACATGATCTCGACCTGGAACGGCCGCGCGCAAGCCGCGAAGGATGCGGGCGCGCCGGTCGCGATCGTGTGGAACCAGGGTCTCTATTCGATCGAAGGCTGGGGCATTCCGAAGGGCACGCCGCGCGCCGATGCGGCGAAGCAGTTCGTGCGCTTTTGCGCCGACGCGAAGCGCCAGGCGCTGCTCACGCGCACGCTGGCCTACGGGCCGACCAACAAGCGCGCGTTCGACACCATCGGCCGCGACCGCGCGACGCTCCTGCCGACCGCGCCGGACAACATCAGGGACATGAAGCTGCCGAGTCCGCAATGGTGGGAAGCGAACCGGCAGAAAGTCACCGAACGATTCAATTCGTGGATCATTTCCTGAGGAGCGGACGATGAGCTCGAAACTCGAGGCGATCGGCATCGCCAAGCGCTACGGCGACACGACGGCGCTGGAACCGACGGACCTCGCCGTGCAGGCGGGCGAGTTCCTGACGCTGCTCGGTCCCTCGGGTTCGGGCAAGACCACGTTGTTGCAGATGATCTCGGGTCTCGTCGCGCCGAGTGCGGGACGCATCGAGATAGACGGGCGCGACGTGACGCACACGGAGCCGGGCAAGCGCGGCATCGGCATGGTGTTCCAGAGTTATGCGCTCTTTCCGCACATGAGCGTGTGGGACAACGTCGCCTATGGCTTGCGCATGCGCCGCAAATCACGCCACGAAGTGCGCACGGCCGTCGACGAATCGCTCGCCATGGTGCGCATGACCGAATACGCGAAGCGTTTTCCAAAGGAGCTGTCAGGCGGACAGCAGCAACGTATCGCGTTGGCACGGTGCTTCGCGTATCGGCCATCGGTGATCCTGCTCGACGAACCACTCGGCGCGCTCGACAAGAAACTGCGCGAGCACATGCAGGCCGAGATACGCCGCCTGCACAGGGAGCTCGGCGCGACCTTCGTCTACGTCACGCACGATCAGGACGAAGCCCTGACGCTCTCCGACCGCATCTGCCTCATGAATCAGGCGCGCGTCGAACAGGTGGGCACGCCCGCCGATCTCTACGACCGTCCCGCCACGCGTTTCGCGGCGGGTTTCATCGGACACTCGAATCTGCTCGAAGGCGCGCTCGACGACGCGCGCGGGAGCGGCGGCGAGCCGATCCTGCTCGCGGCGGGCGGGCGCATTCCGTTGCCGCTCGGGGCGTCGATCAGACCTGCCGCGCGTCATACCTTGCTGGTGCGTCCTGAAGCGCCGCGTCTCGTCGAACCGCAAAGCGGCTTCGTCGACGGCACGATCGCCGACGTCGTGTTCTTCGGCAGCGACACGCGCGTGCAACTCGCGATGAACGACGGCAGCGCGCTCACCGTGCGCTGCGAACGTAGCGTGAGCCCGCGCATCGGCGATCGGGTGGGCCTCGTGTGGGACCCGTATCGCACGACGCTGCTCTCCGCCTGAGGACATGTCATGACCCTTGCACTGCATGCGCAACGCGAGAACGAGGCATCGCGGCGCGGGCGTTCGGTGTGGATCGCGCGCTCGCTGCGCATCCTGCCGATTCTGCCGACGCTCGTTTTTCTGCTCGTGTTTTTCATCGTGCCGGTGGGCGAGATTCTGCAAGGCGGCCTCGTCAGCGCGGAAGGGCAGATCGGCTTCGCGCAGTTCGAGCGCATCGCGCGCACGCCGGTCTACGCGAAGGTGCTGGGGATCACCTTCGGCATCTCGTTCTTGACGGCCGCGCTGTCCATCCTGCTCGGGTATCCGGTCGCTTACCTGTTGAGCCGTCTGTCCGAGCGCGTGCGCGAACGCTGGCTGCTGTGGATCATGCTGCCGTTCTGGACCAGCTATCTCGTCAAGACCTACGCGTGGATGCTGCTGCTGTCGAAGACCGGCGTACTCTCGACCATCGCGCTGTCGCTCGGCCTCGTCCGCGAGACGAGCGGCACCATTCCGTCGCTGACGGGCGTGCTCATCGGCATGGTGCATTCGATGCTGCCGCTCGCCGTGATGACCATGCTTCCGGTCATGCGCGGCATCGACGAGCGCCTCGCGCAGGCCGCCGAAACCCTCGGCGCCGATCGCAGCACGAGCTTCTTCACCGTGTTTCTGCCGCTGTCGTCGCCGGGCGTCGCGGCGGCGGGCTTGCTCGTGTTCATTTCGAGCCTCGGCTTCTTCATCGTGCCGGCGCTGCTCGGCTCGCCGAAAGAAACGATGATCGCGCAGCTCGTGATTTCGTCCGTGCTCGAGCTCTTCGACATGAAGTTCGCCGGCGCGCTTTCGACCGTGTTGCTGGTCTGTTCCATCGTCATCTTCTTCGTCTATGACCGTATGGTCGGACTCACCTCGCTGACAGGCGAAGTCACCGAGCGCTCGCGCGGCTCCCGTGCGGCAGGCTTGAGGCTGCGGGTGCTCATCGCGGCAGGGCGCTTCTTCGCGCCTTTCCTCATGCGCCGCAAGGTCCACGCGGATACGACCGCACGCGCGGCGAGCCCGCTCGGACTGTACACGTGCGTCATCATGGCGATGCTGGTCGTGCCGGTGCTGTCGGTCATTCCGTATGCGTTCACGAAGAGCGACTACATCGCGTTTCCGCCGAAGCTCGTGAGCACGCGATGGTTCGGCACCTTTCTCGAATCGCCCGTATGGCACAGCGCCATCGTGCGTTCGTTCGAAGTCGGACTCGGCACCGCGTTGTTGTCGCTTCTGCTCGGCTTTGGCGCGACGCTCGCCATGACGCGCATGCCGCGCCGCGCGAGCAAGCCGGTATTCGCGCTGCTGGTCGCGCCGTTGATCGTGCCGCGCATCGTCGTGGCGGTCGGGCTTCTGTATCTGTTCGGCCGTTTCGGGCTCACGGGAACCAACCTCGGCCTCGTGATCGGTCATACGGTGCTCGCCATTCCGTATGTCGTGGTCACGCTCGCGGCGGGCTTCCAGCGTTTCGACTGGCGGCTCGACGACGCCGCGCGCGTGATGGGCGCATCGCCGTTGCGGCGCATCACGTCGGTCGTGCTGCCGCTTCTGATGGCGAGCGTGACAGCCGCATTCCTGTTCGCGTTCCTCGTCTCCTTCGACGATCTCACCATCGCCATCTTCGTGAGCGGCGGCATCAACTCGACGCTGCCCAAGCAAATGTGGGACGACATTCAGCTCGCGGTCACACCGACGCTGGCGGCGGTCTCGACCACGCTCATCGTGCTGATCGCGCTGGTGGTCGCGGTGTCCTCCTGGCTCAAGCGCCGCGCGCGCTGATTGGCTTCCTATCTGCTTCAGACATGCACCGATACCCCGAATACTTCGCGCATCGCCACGCAGACGACGATCTCGACTGCGCGCCGCTGCTTGCCGCGGGCTTGCGCGCCGCACCCGGGCGCACCGTCGTCCACTTCGATGAACGCGTCATTACGTGCGCGGAAGCGTCGCGGCACATCGCGCAATTGCAGCGCTGGTTCGCCGACGCGGGTCTCGTCGCGGGCGATCGCGTCGCGGTGATGCTCGGCAATAGCGCCGAGCATATTCACCTGATCTACGCGCTCGTGCTGAGCGGCCTGGTCTGGGTGCCGGTGAACACGAGGCTGCGCGCGGCCGCCCTCGAATATCTGGTGCAGCATGCGGAGCCGAAGCTCTTCGTCGTCGACGACGAATTCGATGCAGCGACCGCCGTCATCGACTGCGGTCGCGCGCGCCGCACGCGCTTGCCGGCGTTCGATCCGGGCGATACCAACGACGCCTTCGCGACGCCCGCCATCGCCGGGGACGATCCGCTGTGCATCATCTATACGTCGGGCACGACCGGCGCGCCGAAAGGCGTGATCTTCACGCATCGCATGATGCGCATTGCAAGCGAGGCCGCGTTGCGCGTCGCAGATGTGCGCGCAGGCGACCGGCTGTTTCTATGGGAGCCGCTGTGCCATATCGGCGGCGCACAGATGCTGCTGCTGCCGTTTCTCGAAGCCGTCACGCTGCACGCGGTGCCGCGCTTTTCCGCATCGCGCTTCTGGTCGCAGGTCGAGCGCGCGGGCGCAACGCAGTTGCATTACCTCGGTGGCGTGCTCGACATTCTCATGCGGCTGCCCGAATCCGCGCAGCCGGCCGCGCATACGTTGCGCGTCGCGTGGGGCGCGGGGGTGAGCGCATCGGCGTGGGAAGCGGTTCAATCGCGCCTCGGCGTGCGTCTGCGCGAGTGCTACGGCATGACCGAATGCGCGAGCTTCGCGACGCTGAACGTGACGGGCAAGCCGGGTTCCATCGGCCGCGCGCTGCCGTGGATCGAGGTCGAACTGCTCGACGATAACGGCCTTCCTGCGAAGCCGGGCGAAGCCGGCGAGATCGTGCTGTCGAGCAAGGTGCAAGCGACGTTTCTGCCGGCCTATCTGAAGAATCCCGATGCGACTCGCGCCGCCCTGCGCAACGGCAAGCTGCACACGGGAGACCGCGCGCGCCGCGATGCCGATGGCGATCTTTTCTTCATCGGGCGGCAGACGGACAGCATGCGGGTGCGCGGCGAGAACGTATCGGCGTGGGAAATCGAACGGGTCTTCGCCACGCATCCGGCAGTGCGCGCAAGCGCCGCGATCGGTGTGGCATCGGCCATCGGCGAGCAGGACATTTTGCTCAACGTGCAGTTCAAGGATGCGCCCGTCGAATGGGAAACGCTGCACGCGTGGGCGCGCGAACGGCTCGCCAGTTTCCAGTTGCCGCGCTATTACCGCGCGGTGCCGGGCTTCGAACTGACGGCGAGCGAACGCATCCGCAAGCATCTTCTGCCGCGTAATGTGGACGACGCATGGGATCGGCTCGCGGCCGCGCGAGCGTGAGCGCGGGCGTATCTCATATAGATGACGTTCTGGCGCTATGTGATAATTTGGCGTCCAGCAACAACATGAAAGCGATGAGCGACGAATCCAAATCCACAGCCACGCGCAGGCGCCGGGTGCCCGCAAAGAAGGCGGGCGGTGATTCGGCGGACCCGAGCGCGTCTTCGCTCTACGTGCAGTCCGTGGAAAAAGCGATGAAAGTGCTGACGGCTTTCGACGGCACGAAGCGGCAATTGTCGCTCTCGGAAATCGCGTCGCTGACAGGCTTCGATATGAGCGCCACGCAGCGGTTCACTTATACGCTGAGTGCACTCGGCTATCTCTTCAAAGATCCGGACAGCCGCAAGTACGAATTGTCGCCGCGCCTTCTGGACTTCACGTACCACTATCTCACGTCGAACGACCTCGTCAGTCGTGCCACGCCGTACCTCCAGCAACTCGGCTCCGAAACCGAAGAGGCGACCAATCTCACCGTGCTGGACGATACGGACATCGTCTTCGTGCTGCGCATCGTGAGCCGCAACGTTTTCAACGCCCACGTGATTACGGGCTCGCGCTTGCCGGCGTATTGCACGGCGCCGGGCCTCGCCATTCTTGCGACACTCGACGACGGCGATATCGACGATATCCTGTCGCGCTCGAATCTCGTGCAATACACGGCATCGACGGTGCATGAACCGCAGAAGATCAAGAAGCGGATAGAACAGATCCGCAAGCAGGGCTACGCGCATACGGAAGACGAATACTTCGTGAGCGATGTCTCGACCGCTGCCGCGATCACCAACGCGCACGGGCGCGGTATCGGCGCGGTGAATATCGCTGTGGCGCGCTCACGCTGGAACACGGATCGCGATGAACGTCGCGTTGCCGACCTCGTCATCTCGACCGCATCGGCCATTTCGACGCGCCGACGAGTGCAATAGGGAAGCGGCCGCGCAGCAGGTCCGGGATGGTCTTCGCTTAGCTGAGATCGCACTCAGCCATCGTCAGGCTTTTTCGGCGCCTGTGGACATCGCGACGGTAAGCCGTTTTGCCGCCAGTGCCAACGTGCGCTGATGCTCCTCGCGTCTTTCGCCGAGCAGGGACGAGATGCCGCCAGTGAGCGCCACGCTGAAAATGACGCCGACATCGGGCAAATGGATTGGCAAAGCCAGGCCGCCGAAGCCTTCGTAATCTTCGCCGTTGCAGACCGCGAAGGCTCCGTCACGTATGCGGGAGAAGTCGGCCAGAAGGGCATCGGTATCGGTAATGGTCTTGTCGGTCAGCCGAGGCAGCGGGTAGGGCAGGAGGCGCCGCACCAATGCGGGCTCCTGGAAGGCAAGGATGGCCTTGGCGGAAGCAGCGGCATGCATTGCCAACTGGCGGCCGGGCACGACATACCCGCTTGCCGGATCGTTGGGCGTGACCATCGCCACCGAGCGGATCTTTAGGTCTTCGAACTTCGCAACGAAACACGTCTGACCCGTCTGCTCGGCGACTTCGCCGAGAACGACGCGCGTCAGTTTCTCGACCCAATCTGCTCCCGCGCTCGAATACAACAGGCGGCGCACGCGTGACCCCGGGATGTAGAGCAGCGGCGACGCTGGGCTTGTCTCCAGCACTTCGCTTTCCAACAAGCCGCGCAATAGTCTGTGAACCGTTGTTTTGGGCAACCCGACGATCTCCGAAACCTGCGCGAGGCCAATCCCGGAAGGGAACGCGCATACCACCTCCAGAATCCGGAAGTAACGATCAAGTGGCTTGTCTTCGCTTTTCGAAGCCCGTGCGGCTGAGTCGATGTCCATTTTCATACCGTTTTTCGGAACGATTCCATTATGCCCAACGCCTTGAGCGGCGACAACGTTCCAAAGCGGGCGATCAACGCTTCCCCTATATATGCACCCACTTTTTTTTCGAATAGGATGCTAATAGACCGGAACGCAATCCCGCTTTTCGGAACTCAGTTGGAGAACTCAATGAAATCCGTGTTGTCTCGCGTCCTGATCCCGACGGCGCTTGCGTTCGCTGTGCAAGCGGCATGGGCGGCCGATATCGAAGTAAAGATAGGACTCGGAGCGCCGCTGTCCGGGGGCTCTGCTGCCTATGGAAAGGACATCGAGAACGGCGTCCGCATTGCTCTGGACGAGGCGAATGCGCAGAACATCCGGGTCGGTGCACAGACAGTTCATTTCGTGCTCGACAGCCAGGACGACCAGGGGGATCCGCGTATTGGCGTGCAGGCCGCGCAGAAGTTGGTCGACGACGGTGTGACCGTGGTCATCGGCCACTTCAACTCGGGTATCTGCATTCCTGCATCGACCATTTACGCGCGCGCAAACGTCGCGATGATTACGCCGGCAGCCAGCGCGCCCGGCATCACGTCACGCGGACTGACGAACGTTTTCCGGACGCTTCCGCAGGACGCCCAGAACGCCGCCCTGGCGGGGCAGTACGCGGTGAAGGGACTGAAAGCGAAGCGCATTGCGATTCTCGACGATCGCACCGCGTTCGGCCAGGGCGAGGCCGACGAGTTCGAGAAAGCGGTAAAAGCTGAAGGCGGTACGGTCGTCGCGCGCGAATTCACTAATGACAAGGCAGTGGACTTCAGTTCGCAGCTTACCGTGTTCAAGTCACAGCGGGCCGACCTGGTCTACTTCGGCGCCCTCGACCAGCTTTCGGCCAACCTGGTCAAGAAGATGAAGCAGTTGAACATGCCGGCTCAGTTTCTCGGCGGTGGCGGGATCGTCGACGACGTGTTCCTCAAGCTCGCGGGAAGCGCGGCGGAGGGCGCCCAAGCGTACGAGTACGGCCAGCCGCTGACGAAACTGCCGCAAGGCCCCGCGTTTATCGCGAAATACAAGAAGCAATACGGGCAGGACGTGCTCGCATACGCGCCTTTTGCCTACGATGCAACGTGGACTGCGATCAAGGCCATGCAGGCTGCAGGCACGACGGACTCGAAAGCCGTCATCGAGGCACTTCACAAGATCTCGGTCGAGGGCGTAACGGGCAAGATCGAGTTCAACGCGGCGGGCGACCTCAAAAGGCCGGTATCGACGCTGTACCAGGTTCAGGACAACAAGTGGGTTCCCATGGCGGCCAGCGTGAACTGAGACAGATGTCGCGGACAAGCTCGGTCGATACTTCATGCGATTCGGCTTGTCCAGGCAATTTAGGACACCTATTCACGAATCGGCTATTGGATCGGTCGGTACGGCGATCGAATAGCGTATTTCTCCAAGAGTCGCTGCCCAAATGGGCAACGACTCGGCCCCAGATCAACCGAGAATGGTCTGGGACTGTTCGCGCATGAACTGCGGAAGGTAATTCGGCCCGAGTCCTCCCTTCGATGTCACACCCGAACCCTTCCAGCCGCAAAAACTCTGAACGCCTGGCCATGCGCCCGTCGTTGCACCAGCCGGCCGGTTCGCATATAGCGCGCCGGCTTCTGCACTGTTGAGAAATTGTTCCAACTCGGCTCTGTCCTCGGTGTAGATGCCGGCTGAGAGTCCATACGTCACGTCGTTGCCTTCGGCGATTGCTTCATCCAGTTGACTGAATGTGCGCAGGGCGAGGAGCGGGACGAACTGCTCCTGCTTGGTGAGAACATGACCTTTTTCGACCTTGACGAGTGTCGGCTCGAAATAGTGTCCGCCGCTCAGCTCTGGCGAGATATCGGCGCGCCTGCCGCCGAACACGACGCTATTGCTCGCCTGCGCCGATTCGAGCGCGCGAGTCATTCGTTGTGCGGCGGCCTGATTGTAGACGGGTCCGATGAACGTTTCCCGGTGTTCGGGATTTCCGACGACGAGCTTTTGCGTGTACGCCTGCAAACGCCGGACGAAGTCATCAGCCACGGTTTCGTCGACATAGACGACGGAACAGGCGCTGCACTTCTGACCTTGCAGCCCGAAGGCGGAACGCGCTACGCCTTGCGCGGCCTTGTCGAGGTCGGCGTTCTTCGTCACATAGGCAGGATTCTTGCCGCCCATCTCGGCGATAACAGGCTTGGCATAACTGCCCGCGTTCACCGAGCGGAAAATATGCATGCCCGTTTCATAGGAGCCGGTAAAGGCAACGCCTGCAATCTTGCTGTGCGCAATCAATTCGCGGCCCGTATCGTTTCCTCCGGCAACGAGATTGACCACGCCGTCCGGAACCCCGGCTTCCTCGAGCGTCTCCATGACGATTCGCGCGGTCAGCGAACAGCCTTCCGACGGCTTCATCACGATCGTGTTGCCCGTGACAAGCGCGCCGGTAGACATGCCGATGAGAAGCGCCGCCGGATAGTTGAAGGGCGAGATGACGGCGAACACGCCGAGCGGGCGAAGAATGCTGATGGTGCTTTCGGTCGGAAGCGCGCGGTTCAGAGGCGTCGTGTAGCCGTCGTGCCGTTCGATCTCCGAGCAGTAGTATCGAACCATGTCGAGGATCTCGTCGGCTTCACCTAGCGCTTCGCTTCGCGATTTGCCGACCTCCAATAGCGCGGCCATCGCAAGCTCGTATTTTCGGGTTTCGAGCACATTCGCCCAGTTCCGAAGGATCTCCACTCGCTTCTGCCAGCCGAGGCCGCTCCACGCCGGAAACGCTGCCCCGGCTGCATGCACCGCCTGGTCCACGGCAGCCGCCGATGCCGCGACAAAGGTGCCGAGATCGGTTTTGCCGTCGATAGGGCTGAAGACAGTGAAAGGCTCGCCATCGAAACTGTCTTGCGCTCCGATCC
The DNA here is from genome assembly GCF_022879575.1 of Caballeronia sp. SL2Y3. Lineage (NCBI taxonomy): Bacteria > Pseudomonadati > Pseudomonadota > Betaproteobacteria > Burkholderiales > Burkholderiaceae > Caballeronia > Caballeronia sp. SL2Y3. Next base: position 319,758 of record NZ_CP084262.1, on the reverse strand, counting down.
TGTTTGGATACTTCTTGCCTGCGAGGCTCGCCTTGAACTTGGGCAGTTCTTGATCGAGGTAGTCATGCAGCGCGGTCAGGTCCACGCCAGGGTTGGCATAGACGACCCGCGGGAAGTCGAAGGTGTTGCTCATGTCTGCTTCTCCAGGTTGTTGCGGGTTTTACGACGCGAGAACGCCCGACCGTGTACGCGAGTCCAGTGACTGCCAGTAACGGGTGACGAGCGGCACGAACCAGGGCTGTCCGTTATAGAAGGGAAGAGTGCGGAAAGACTTGTCCGCGAAGATGCTCGCGGCTTCACGCTGGCCCAGGACCGCCTGACCGATCTTCGTCCCGAGATACGTGCCCATCGGAATGCCGACGAAGCAATAGCCCGCAGCGAAGTAAATGCCTCGGTGGCAGCCCATGTGCGGGAAGAGATCGAAGGTCGCCGCGCACTTGCCGGTCCAACTGTGATCGATGGCGGTCCCGGCCAGAGAGGGCACGAGACCGCCGAGAATTCTGGATAGTCGCTCGCCCTTCTGAGCCGCCGGACCTGGCCGAGAACCCGTCAAACCGCCGAACAGGACGCGCGTGCCGTCCGGTGAAGGGCGAATGAAGAGCGCGTTATGGTTCGAGTCGATGGCCACCTTGCCGCCGGGGAGGGCCAGCCGCATTTCCGCGCCGGAGAGAGGGCGCGTGGCGATCATGAAGGCATCGAACGGAATGAGCCGCCGGTCCAGCCAGGGCAGGAGCCCGCGCGTGTATCCGTTCGTGCCGATAACAACGTCGCGACACTTGATCGAGCCGGACGATGTCGAAACATCGAAGTGTCCTTGCTCGCCGTGCACAGCCGTGACCTCCGTGAAGCTTTTCAGCGTGACGCCGGCCGCCCTGGCTGAACGGAGCAGTCCGGCGTGATACAGGCCCGGATGCAGCCCGCCCAATCCGTGAATGACCGCGCCGCCTACATAGCGGTCGGTTCCCAGTTCGTCGGCCACCCCCGCACGCGAGACGGCTGTGAACTCGAAGCCCAGATGTTTGCGCTGCATTTCCAGATCGCGAAGCATCTCGGTCAGATGAGTTTCGCTTGCCGAAGGCATGAACCGGCCGTTGGCCTTCATGAGGCAGTCGATGTTCTCGTCGCGGATGCGTGTCTCCACCGAGCGCGCGGCGGCATCCAGCTCTCCGTAGAGGTTTTTCGCAAACGTCAGCCCGTATTTGCTCACGATGCTTTGGAAGCTGTGCTTGAAGGCGCGGCTGACGAAACCGGCGTTCCGTGTACTTGCGCCATGACCTAATGCCCGAGCTTCGACGACAACGACGGACCTGCCGCCTCGGGCAATAGTCAACGCTGCATTGAGACCGGTGAATCCCGAGCCGATCACGACGACGTCCGCACGGGAAGGCAACGTGTTGTCAGCGCCTTCGTCGGCCGCGAGTGGCGCGGCCTTCCACCAGTATGGGTCGGCCGCCACGCCCGCGGCCGTCGCAGGGTCGACCTGCTTTTGAATTGCCACCATTGCTCCCTGTTCGTTCCGACTTTCGGAATACATTCTCGATTTCTGTATGAAGTGTGGGCGATGGATTTTCCGCTGTCAATCGGCAAACAACGCTTTGCTTCGACCGAGTTCCAAGTGGTAGCATTGACACATATCGAAATTTCATTCCGAAAAACGGAATAGGAGTAAGTTATGCTTTACCCATCGGATCTGTCGGCGTCGAGGTTGCTTCATGAGCAAGCCAAGCGCTCGTTGCCGGGCGGCAATACGAGAACGACCGTGTACATGAAGCCATATCCGCTCTATGCGGCGCGCGGGCAGGGCTGCCGCGTCTGGGATCTCGACGGGGACGAGCGCATCGATTGCATCAACAACTTCACGTCGCAGATTCACGGGTACGCTCATCCGGTTATCAACGAGGCGGTGCGCAGCCAACTGGAACTCGGCACGTGTTTCGGGCTGCCCACGGAGTCCGAAGTGGAACTCGCGGAGATGCTGGTTCAGCGCGTTGCCTCAGTGCAGACCGTGCGCTTTACCAACTCCGGAACGGAAGCCGTGATGATGGCGATGAAGGCCGCCCGCGCCTTCACTGGCCGCCCCAAGATCGCGAAGGTCGAAGGCGCCTATCACGGGTCGTACGACTATGCGGAGGTCAGTCTGGACCCGAATCCGGGCAACTGGGGCAACGGCGCGCCGGCCTCCGTTGCCTATGCGAAAGGCACCCCGAGCGGCGTGACAGACGACATCGTGGTGCTGCCGTTCAACAATCCGGAGGCAGCGCGCGAGCTTATTCGCGCCCACAGGGGACAACTGGCCGCAGTGCTGGTCGATCCAATGCCGAACCGGGCGGGTCTGGTGCCTGCGACGAAGAGCTATATCCAGGCGCTACGAGAAGCGACCCGCGAGATCGACGCGTTGCTCATATTCGACGAAGTGATCTCGTTCCGGCTGGGCTATGCCGGCGCGCAGCCGTTTTGGGACGTCGAGGCGGATTTGACCGCCTTCGGCAAAGTCATCGGCGGCGGCTTCCCGGTCGGAGCGGTTGGGGGGCGGCGGGATGTGATGGATGTCTTCGATCCGTCGAACGGAAAGCCGGCGCTTCCGCATGGCGGCACGTTCTCCGCGAACCCCATCTCGATGCGCGCCGGCATTGCCGCGCTCCGCCTGCTCGATGCACAAGCGTTTGCCCGACTCGATGAGATCGGCGAGCGCGTTCGAAACGGGTTCAACGCATCTTTCGAAAGACATGGTGTAAAGGGCAAGGCAGTCGGCGCAGGTTCGCTTTTGAAAGTGCACTTCACCGCGCGCGACGTCATCGACTACCGAAGCGCGTTTCCGTTACCGGACGAAGCCGGCATGCTCGGCCAGTTCAACCTCGCCCTGCTGAACCGCGGCGTGCTTTCGGCAAGCTACGGACTCATGGCGCTGTCGACGCCTATGACCGACGCGGATATTCTGCAGATCCTCCAGGCAGCCGACGACGCAATCGCCCACGTCGCCGGACTGCATTGAGAGGAGAGAAGAACGGGGAGCCGGCCCCTGCCGTCTCGTCCTGACACTGCCGCAAGGAGCGACGATGCATCGACCGTTTGATTTCACCGCGCCCGCAATCGTCCAAGCGCGCATCGACCTGGCCGCCTGCTTTCGCATGGCCGCCGAACTCGGTATGCACGAAGGCATCTGCAACCATCTGTCTGCTGTCGTACCGGGGCATCCGTCGCTGTTTTTCGTGAATCCCCTTGGCCTGTCGTTCTCGGAGATCACGGCGTCGCGATTGCTCATTTGCGACTTTGAAGGAAACGTTCTCGACGGCCAGGGCGAGCCCGAGCGCACCGCGTTCCATATCCACGCGCGCATTCATATGCTGCATCCCTCGGCAACGGCCTGCTTCCATACGCACATGCCTTACGCGACAGCCCTGTGTTCCATCGAGGGCGCGCCGCTTTCGTGGACAAGCCAGGCATCCTTGAAATTCTTCGGTCGTATTGCCGTCGATGACGAATACAACGGACTCGCCCTCGACCCCGGCGAAGGCGATCGCATAGCCTCCATCATGGGAAACGCCAGCATTGCGTTTCTTCGGAATCATGGCGTGATCGTCGTTGGCGCATCCATTGGAGAAGCCTGGGACGATCTCTACTATCTCGAGCGCGCCTGTCAGAACGAGTACATGGCGCGATGCACGCAAGGCCGTTTAAGCCGCGTTGCCGAAGAGACGGCCGCCCGGACGTCGAAGCAGTGGTCGTCGTTCGGGCCGGTGGCCGGGCGTTTGCACCTTGCCAGCATCAAACGCCATGTCGACCGTCTTGCTGTGGATTACGCCGCGTGAACACCTTCGGCTGATAGCCGACGCTGGCGCTTCAGCAGAAGGCCCTCGATGCCCGCCGACTTCGGCGGGCTCACAAGGATGGCCTAGGCGGCAAAACGGTCCGAGCGATAAGGGTCCAATAGGCTGACCGTCGCGCCGTCGAGCAATTCGGTTGTGATGAGTTGCGACAGTGCGGCGGCTAGACTGATGCCTGCATTCGTCGTGATGGAAAGCACGCCTGGCAACGCTTCGTCACGGCTCACGACGGGCAGTCCGTCAGCGGGAATCACGCGCCGCGTTTCGGTGACTTTCTCGACAACGGCGTTCTTCAAGCCCGGAAGCACTCGCGCCGCTACACGTACGAGTTCTTCGGGATCGGGCGTGCTTGGATCGCCAACGGGCGAACCCGAGAAGTGCTTTGCGATGACCACGCGACCGTCGATGCGCTGGATCGCGTGAACATGCGCGCCAAGAATCACCGAATCGAATATGCGTGGCAACGGTCCGAGATGAACGACGCTCCCTGTGCTGTGAACGAGCGGGGCCTTGAGCCGCGTACCTTCGACGAGTGCCGGGTTCTCGATGCCGCCCGCGAAGATCAGAACATCGGCATCGCGCTTGCCGCGTTCGCTCTGTATCACATAACCGCTGCCTGTCTTCGAGAAGCCTCGATACGCATCGTGTGGGGAGTACTCAGCCCCGCGTGCGACCGCAGCATCGAGCATCTTCGACGTCAGTTGCACCGGGGACATCATTCCTTCGTCGGGCGTGTACAGGATGTCTGTCTCCGCTCCCGGTTCGAACCCCGGCTCTATCTCGCGTGCCTCGGCCGCGGTGACGCGGTACGTCGGGCTGCCCCAGCGCTGGCGCCGGTCCAGTTCAGCCGCGAGTTCCAGTGCTGCCTCAGTGCCGGGCTCGGCACTCTGAATGCACCCCGACCAGCGGATCGGCAGACCGTCGATTTCGCTTTGCAGGTAACGCCAGCGCAGATGCGAAAGTCGATGCAGATTGAAGTAATGCTGCGCATCGCGCTCGCCGAGTGAGTCCGCGTTGCGGAACTTCGTCTGGTTCGTTATCCACGCGAATGATCCCGACGTGGCGCCTTTAGCGACTTCGTTCTTGTCGAGCACGGTGACGCGCGCGCCGCGCTTCACGAAATCATAAGCGAGCGTCGTGCCGATAATGCCAGCGCCGACGATTACGACTTTAGGTGCGGAATTCATAGAGATTAACTGTGAGTTGCTGTGACTTTAAGTTGCTGTGACTGATGTGCCTTGGAGATGTACGGCGTAGAGATGTACGGCGTCCCTGCGCATCAGCTGCGAGCTTCTCTTCGCTGCAGTGAGCGTTCGGCGACGCTCGTTTCCCCGCCCGGCGTGTTCACCGCGCCAAGCGAGACGTTACGTGTCTCGGGAGCCATGCGAACGGATACAAGCAGGCCGATCAGGCTGATCCCGCCCGCAATGAGCAGCCCAGTAGCGCTTCCAAAGCGCACGAGCACTGTAGGAAGAAGGAATGTTCCAGCCGCGGCGCCTATGCGGCTCGCAGACATTGCGAGTCCCATGCCGGTTGCACGAAGATCAGTCGGGAAAACCTCGTTCGGGTAGATGAATTGCAGCCCGGAACCGGCAGCTTCGGCCACGGTGAAGAGAATGAACAGACCGATTGCAATCGTGCCAATGCTCGACATCGGCGTCGCCAGAAGAAAGAGTGCGAGCGTTGCAAGAACGAACGATGCGAGACAAAGCGTGCGCCGGCCGATGCGGTTGACGACGAACATGCCGATTGCAGTTCCGACGATCGCAAACGAAATGATCACGAGCGATCCGGCGAGCGGCTGCGTTACCCCGAGCGACTGCAACAGCATTGGTTGAAACGTTTTGATCGCAAAGGAAGGCGCGATCTGACACATCCAGAAGATCGAGCAGAACACCAGCATACGTCCGTAGCCTCGCGAAATCAGTTCGCGGATTTTGGACAGTCCCAGGCCACGCCGGGTAGTGCTAACGCGTGTTTCAGCAACGAGCGCATCGAAGTCGACGAGCGGCCCAAGATGCTGTGCCACGATATGACGGGCCGCCTCTACGCGTCCTGCGGAGATCAGCCACCGCGGCGACTCGGGGATGTTGAGGCGCAGCAATAAGAAAACCGCCGAGGGGATAGCAGCGCTCGCAAGAACGTAGCGCCATACGCCGCTTTCGCTGCCATTGACGATCAAACCCGTTGCAAGGCTCAAGGTGTATCCGACCCAGAGCAAAAGAACGAGACTCGCGAGCACCGGCCCGCGAAGCTTCCGTGGCAGGAACTCAGCTGCGAGTGCGGTCGCGATGGGATAGTCCGCCCCGAGCGCAACCCCCATAACGAAGCGAAGCACGAACAGCGTCGTCATGTCATGCACGAACAGGTGCGCGAGTGAACAGATAACGAATACAGCAAGATTCAGCACATACATCTTCTGGCGGCCGAAGCGGTCCGTCATGGGTCCGAAAACCACGCCGCCGAGGAACATGCCAATGAGGCTCGACGCGCCGATCAGGCCGATCTGGACCGCGCTTAGAGCAAGGTCCTTGGCTATGAAAGGCAGCGCTACAACGATGATCCCTAGCAGGTAGCCGTCACAGAACGGCCCGCCAGCCGCCACTATGGCAATCCTTTTATGGAAGCCGTTCGTAGGTAATTCTTCGATGCCGACGAGTGCCTTTGCCATACGCGCGTCTCCAGACGTTATCGAACCAGTACGAAACTCTTTCGCTGTTCGACTAAGCTAAGGTCCGGCACAATATCGGTCAACGTCGGAATTTATTTATCAAATATCGAAGGGCTCGATATGCTGCTCAGCGAGGAGATCAACACTTTCCTGGCGGTGGTACGGTCGGGGAGTCTGCTTCAGGCGGCCGAGATCGTATCTACGACACAGTCGACGGTCTCCTATCGCATCCAGTCACTGGAGCGCCGGATAGGGCAGCCTCTGTTGCGGCGCTCGAGGGGAGCGCGGGGAATCTCACTGACCTCCGCGGGTGAGCGTTTTCTCGACATCGCTGAACGGTGGAAGATGCTGGAAGTAGAGGCCGAGCAACTTCAGGCCAACCAGGTTCGGCACCTTGCTGTCGGTTCGGTGGATGCCGTCGCAATCAACGTGCTTCCCCCGTTTGTCGCTGCGCTCCGCGATGCGACACCGCCCGTCCGACTGCACATGGAAAGCTCGCGCTATTTCCAGCTTGCGAACCGCGTCGCTTCTGGCCATTTGGACGTAGCCTTCACTCTGACGCCATCCGACCACGTCGATCTCGTTGCAACGAAGATACGGGACTACGCGATGCTTGTGGTCCATGCTGCGTCGGGGACGGTCCCGTTGCCCGAGGCTCTCGACATGGCGGATCTCGATTCATCCCGAGAAATTCATTTGCCGTGGTCGCCTCAGTTCGACTTATGGCGCGTTCGGCGCGGGTTGTTGCGGCACGTGAACTGGGTCGAGAAAGCACATATGTTGGCGCCGATGTTGCGAAACGGAGCTTGGGCCGTTGTACCCAGTTTCTTGGCGAAGCCATTGGTCAAGGAAACGGGATGTACGGTCCATCAGATCGCGTTGGATCCGCCCGATCCAATTTCGCTATTCATGATTTTGCGGAAACATAATATGGATGCCACTGCAGAACAGCAGCAGCTCATCGAGATGGCTCTCGCTGCCGTGACATGACTGAGGCGACAAATGGAGTTAGACGACGAACATGTATCTCTCGGCAATACTGGCTTTGGCGCTAAGCTGCTTCGTCTTGCCGGCGCTGCCGGTACGGTCTGTCACGCTCATCTTCTTGGGCAACGCATCTTCCCCAAGCTCCGGTTGAGGGAGGCGGCCTTCAAAGCGCCTCCGTCACCGCACGTAGAAACTGCTGCGTCCGCTCATGCTGCGGCGCGGAGAAAAACAATTGCGGCGGCGCCTGCTCGATAATCTTTCCTGCAGAGAAGAAGCAGACGCGATCGGCGAAGTCCCTGGCGAACCCCATTTGATGTGTGACCATTAGCATCGTCAGGTCATGCTCCGCGCCAAGACGGCGGATCACACTCAGCACTTCCCCACAGAGTTCCGGATCGAGCGCAGAGGTCACTTCGTCGAAGAGCATCACCTTCGGACGCATTGCAAGCGCGCGGGCAATGGCAACGCGCTGCTGCTGCCCGCCCGACAGCTGTGACGGATAGTGGTTGCATTTCTCTTCGAGGCCGACCATCGACAAGAGTTCTCGTGCGCGTTCGGTGGCTTCCTTTTTTGACAGGCCCAGTACGCTAATCGGCGCCTCTATGGTGTTCTGCAAGGCCGTCATATGAGGGAAGAGATTGAAGCTCTGAAACACCATGCCGATCTTGCTGCGCACCTTGCGAACGTGCCGCGGCGACGCGGGTGTCAGCTTTCCATCGCGCATTTCATGGGTCAGCGGTTCTCCATCGACTTCGATGACGCCATCGGTCAGCGGATCGAGCGTCATCAGCACGCGCAGCAGCGTGGATTTTCCTGAACCGCTCGGCCCGATGATCGCCACCTTTTCATTGCGGGCAATGTCGAGGTCGAGGCCATCCAGCACGGTCAATGCGCCATAGCGTTTCGTCACGTTTCGGAAGCGCACGATCGGCGCGTCGGCATTGGCGCGGGCCGCTGCGCCAAGTGCGGGGTCGAGGTCTCGTTTCATCTGCTGCTCCTGAAGATCCATTTCCGTGCGCCGTCCGCCGGGTTCGAGTGTTCAGCACGCGTCGCGTCTTGCATCACGGCAAGCGCACGCGTCGTTCGAGGTGACGCACGCCCGAGGCGAAGGTCACGCTGATGATGAGAAAGAAGATGCCGGTCATGGTGATCGGCTCCAGATACCGGAAGGTCTCCGAGCCGATGTTCTTCGCCTGCTGCATGAGTTCCACGACTGTGATCGCGGATAGCACAGGCGTGTCCTTGAACATCGCGACGAGATAGTTCCCGAGCGCGGGAATCACCGGACGTATGGCTTGCGGAAGAATGACGCCGCTATACGTGCGCCACGGCGAGAGCGAGAGCGCGCACGACGCTTCCCATTGCCCGCGCGCAACACCGTTGAGCCCCGCGCGATACACCTCCGACACGTAGCAGGCGTAGTGAACCGCAATGCCGATCGTCCCGGCTGTCAGCGCAGACATCGTGAGGCCATAGAGCGGCGCCACATAGAACAGCACGTACACTTGGATCAGCAAGGGCGTGCTGCGTATGAACTCGATGAAGAACGCCGTGGTCCTTGCAACGGGCGCCATGTCGCTGCGCCGCAGAATGGCGAGCACGAGGCCCAAAACCAGCGCAATGGCGAAGCCCACCAGCGTGATGCCGATGGTGTACGTCGCTGCGCGCGCGAGTTCGGGGAGGATATGCAGTGCATACTTCACATCGAACAATTGGCTGATGGTGGTCATGACGCGGCCCTCGGAATGGCACGACGCACGGCCACGTGACTGCTGACACGTCGCTCGAAATAGCGCATCACGGTCGCGATGATCTGCGCAAGCACGAAGTAGATGAGCAACGTAAGCCCGAAGATCTCGGCGGTCTTGAAGGTCGCTTCGTCGAGCTGGCGCGCGCGGAAAGTCAGATCGGACAGCGTGATGAGCGACACGAGCGACGTGCCTTTGAGCAACTCGATCATGAGATTGGTCGCGGGCGGCAATGCATTGATCATCGCCTGAGGCAGCACGATCCGGCGCAGCCTTGCCGATGCCGGCATGTTCAGTGCAAGCGCCGCTTCATACTGCCCGCCCGGGACCGAACGCAATGCGCCGCGCAAGATCTCGGAACCGTATGCGCCGTAATGCAAGCCAAGCCCGACGATCGCGACGGTGAACGGCGTCAACTTTAGACTGAACGGCGGCAAGGGCAGCACGAAGAACAGCCAGAACAATTGCACGAGCAGCGACGTGCCGCGAAAAATCTCCACATAGGCGTTGCCTGTCCATCTCAGCAGCCGGTATGGCGCGGCGCGCACCACAGTGGCGACGCTCGCCATGACGATCGCCAGCACGATACTGAAGATGGCGATCTGGATCGTGACGAGCGTGCCCTGCATCATCAAGGGCAGAAGCTCAGTGAGGTCACTCATGACATTTCCTCGCTCATGGATTCACGCGGCACGCGCCTCGATGCCAGAGTCAGCCGGCGCAGAGTTCGGGTGCTTTCTTCGTTGTCAGATTGGACTTGTCGAAGCCGAACGGCGCGACGGTCTTCAGATGATCGTCCGTGCCGAGCCACGCATGCAGTTCCTTGTTCACGGCATCGCGCAAGTCGGTGTCTTCGGGACGGAAGGCTAGCGCGCCATAACCGGTGTGCTTGGGATCGTCGTTGAACTGGCCCATGGCTTCGACTTGCGGTCCACCCTTCGAGGCAAGGCCTTTCATGGTCAGCGCGGTGCCGACAGCGGCATCCGCCCGGCGAGCGCGCACGGCCTGAAGCTGCGCGGTCGTGTCGGGCACCTGCAGAATCTGATCGTCCTTGATGCCGGCTTCGCGCGCATAGCCGAGTTCCGCTGTTCCCGCCATCACCGCGAGCTTCGCGTCCGGTTGCTTTGCGACATCCGCATAGCTGTGTAGCTTCTTCGGATTGCCCTTCATGGTCAGCAGCGTGTCTGGAATCTGGTACTGCGGGTCAGCGAAAGCAACCTGCTTGCATCGTTCCGGCGTGATGTACATGCCGGCCGCGATCACATCGAAGCGGCCCGCCTTGAGACCCGGAATCAAGGCGCCCCATTCGGTGAGCACCGCATCGACCTTCTTGACGCCGAGTTTGGCAAACACCTTCTTGGCGATTTCGGGCGATTCGCCCGTCACCGTGCCGTCGGCTGTCGTGAAGGCAAAGGGTGTTTCGTTCGCGTAGCCGATGCGAACTTCGCCCGTGTGCTGAATGCGCTGCAGCGTCGTTTCAGCGCCTGCGCTCGCCGCATAGCCCGTGAAGCTCGCCGTTGCGACGCAAGCCGCTACCAGAATGCCAGACAGTCGCTTCGTCTTCATATTAATCCCGTTCGTATGGTGTCTTAGCTTGCAGAAATGAGGCCGCATGACGCCGCGACATCGGAGAAAACCCTTAAGCCTCAGGTGCCTGAGACCGCCTTGCAACGCAGCCACGAACGCAGAATACAAAGCCATATATATGTTCCGATTGCTCTAGGACAATTATTTTCCAGGGCAGTTTTGCGCCACTATTGGGCACGTGCGGAAACTAAGCGGGCATCAAGGGAGCAGCGACGTGAACGGACGATGGCGCGACGCCGTGCGCAGCGTGCAGGGCGTGCAATCGAAATACAAGCGGCTCGTCAAGGCCATGGCGGCGGACATCGAAAGCGGCACGCTCGCTTCGGGCGCGCGTCTGCCGCCGCAGCGCGACGTGGCGGCGGATCTGAAAATCAGTGTCCAGACGGTCACCAACGCGTATAAGGAATTGGAAAGGCAAGGCCTGATCCGATGCGAAGTCGGACGCGGCAGCTTCGTCACGGCGCGCGTGACGGAGACCATGTCCAAATACATGCTCGATACGGCCGAGCGGTCCGTGGTCGATTTTTCGATCGCGCGTATCGTCCACACGCCCGAGCACGATGCGATGTGGCGCAAGGTCTGCGCGACCTTGTCGACCATCGAAGACCAACCGTGGATTCGCGCTTTCAGGCCCATTGCCGGGTTCGAGAACCATCGCCAGGCGGGCGTCGAATGGCTCGCGACGCTCAACATGCCGGCGAGCGTCGACTCCTTGCTCGTGACCAACGGAGCTGCGCATGCCATTTTCCTGGCGTTGGCATCGACTGTCGGTCCGGGCGATACCGTGTTATGCGAAAGCCTCACGGATCACGGTGTCATCGGCTCGGCGAACGTCCTCGGCTTTACGCTCAAGGGTCTTGAAATCGACGAGCACGGCATACGGCCCGAACATTTCGAAGAAGTCTGCGACAGCGAACGTGTCAGCGCGCTCGTGTGCACGCCGACGCTGAACAATCCTACCGTCGCGCTGATGCCTGACGCGCGCCGCCGTGCGATCGCGCGGATCGCCGAGCGGTATGGCGTGTATGTCATCGAAGACGATGTATACGGCGCGCTGCCGGCCAAGACGCAGACGCCCATTGCGAGTCTCATTCCCGAACTCGCGTTCTATTGCACCAGCATGACCAAGTCCGTGTTGAGCGGTCTGCGTACGGGCTTCATGACTGTGCCGCGCCGTCTTGCGTTGCGCGCCGAAAGCGTGCTGCGCGTGAGCTGCTGGATGGCGACATCGCCGATAGCGGAAGTCTCCTCGCGCTGGATCATGGACGGCACGGCGCAACGCCTCGTGGATATTCAGCGAGAACGGCTCGCCTCACGTCAGGGCGTCGTACGCGAGTTGCTCGGGGAATATCTGCTGGGCAGCCATCCGAATGCATTGTCCGCATGGCTGCGCGTACCGGGCGAATGGCAAGCAGAGCGCATCACGCGCGAATTGCGCAACCGGAACATCGCGGTTACTTCGCCCGATCCGTTCCTCGTGCGCGGCGCCGAGCGGCCCAATGCAGTGCGCTTGTGCGTCGGCGCGGAAGTCGGTGAGCGCACGTTCCGCATGGCCGTCGAAACGATGCGTGAGGTCTTCGAACAATATCCGCACGTGCACGATTTCAATTGAACTAGGACATTCGAAATCGATTTTTTAGGACATTAGACTCGGTTGCATCGATCAACGAACAGCAACCAAGCCGATATGTCCGCACTTTCGCTCGCCGATGTCTATCGCGCTCGCCAACGCATTGCAGGGCGGGCGCTCGTGACGCCGCTCGTGCAGTCGGCGTCGCTCAGCGAAGTGGCGGGCGTGCCTGTGCATCTCAAGCTCGAAACGCTCCAGCCCACCGGCAGCTTCAAACTGCGAGGCGCGACCAACGCGCTCGCGCAGATCGCCGATGAGGGATGCAAGCGCGTCGTGACCGCATCCACCGGCAATCACGGCCGCGCTGTCGCGCATGCGGCGCGTGCACTCGGTATCGAAGCGGCGGTGTGCATGTCTTCGCTGGTGCCGAAAAACAAGGTCGATGCGGTCGCTGCGCTCGGTGCGCGCGTCGTCATCGCCGGCAAAAGTCAGGACGATGCGCAGCTCGAGGCGCAACGTCTTGCACGCGAGGAAGGCTATGCGTTCGTGCCGCCTTTCGACGATGCGCGCGTGATCGCGGGGCAAGCGACCATCGGCCTGGAGATATTGGAAGCCCTGCCGGATGTCGCCGCTATCGTGGTGCCATTGTCGGGCGGCGGATTGTTCAGCGGCGTCGCGTTCGCGGCCAAGCGCATTCAGCCAGCGACAGAAATGATCGGCGTGTCGATGCAACGCGGCGCGGCCATGCATGCCAGTCTGAAGGCAGGCGCGCCTGTTTATGTCGATGAACTGGAAACGCTCGCCGATTCGCTCGGCGGCGGCGTCGGCCTCGATAACCAGCATACCTTTGCCATGACCCGCGAGTTGATCGACCGCGTCATTCTGCTCGACGAGGTATCGATTGCCGCCGGCATTGCGCACGCATATCGCCAGGAGCGGCTCGTCGTCGAAGGGGCGGCGGCGGTCGGCATCGCAGCCGTGCTCGATGGCGAAGTGCGTTCACGAGGGCCCATCGTGATCGTCGTTAGCGGCTGCAACATCGATATCGACACACACCGCCGTCTGATTGGAGCTGCGTGAATTCCATGTCCGCCCTCGACCGATCCACTCTTCTGCTCTCGCAAGCGCAACTTCGCAAGCTTGTGCCGCTCGACCTCGATGCGATCGCGCAGGTCGAGGCCGCGTTCCGTTCGCTGGCCACCCAAGCGGTTGTCATGCCGCCCGTCCTGCGTCTCGACATTGCACGGCATGCAGGCGAAGTGGACGTAAAAACCGCCTATTTGCCGGACTTTACGAGCTTCGCCATCAAGGTGAGTCCGGGGTTCTTCCATAACCCCTCGCTGGGACTGCCGAGTCTGAACGGTCTGATGCTGGTCTTGTCCGCGCAGACGGGACTGACCGAAGCGGTGTTGCTGGACAACGGCTATCTCACCGCGGTACGCACCGCGGCGGCGGGCGCGGTGGCCGCGCGATGGCTCGCGCGTCGCGATGCGAAGCGTGTGGCGATCATCGGCGCCGGAGAACAGGCGCGCTTGCAACTGGATGCGCTGCGTCTTGTGCGCGAGATCGAGCATGTGACCGTGTGGGCGCGTGAGCGCGACCGCGCAGCGCAATACGCACGCAAATGCACGGGTCTGCCGTGCGATGTTGCCGATACGGTCGGCGATGCGCTAGAACACGCCGATATCGCCATCACGACGACGCCGACCCGCGAGCCTCTGATTCATGCACGCGATCTGCAGCCCGGCTTGCACATCACCGCGATGGGTTCGGATGCCGAGCACAAGAACGAGATCGCGCCCGACGTATTCGCCAAGGCGCTCTATGTTTGCGATCGCGTCCAGCAAACGCGCGTGCTCGGCGAACTGCATCACGCCATCGCAGCAGGCGTGGTCGAAGCCGATGCATCGTTCGCGGAGCTCGGACAGGTCATCGCGCAACAAGCGCCCGGCCGTACGAGCGACGAACAAGTCACCCTTTGCGATCTGACCGGCACCGGCGCGCAGGACACCGCCATCGCGGCGCTTGCGCTGGAGCGGGCGCGCGCTGCGAAGGCAGGCACCATTTTCCACAACGACGTGACGCTTTGAGAGACGGGACGATGTCCGAAATCAAGCAACAACGAGAACGCGAGGCGCCTGCGGTACACCTGCCGTTCGAGCGCAGCGAATACGCTGCTCGCATCGCGAAGACGCGGCGAGCGATGGAGACGGCCGGCATCGATCTCTTGATCGTGACCGATCCGACCAATATGGCGTGGCTGACGGGCTACGATGGTTGGTCCTTCTACGTGCATCAGTGTGTGCTGCTCGCAACCGATGGCGAACCCGTCTGGTACGGACGCGGGCAGGATGCCAACGGTGCGAAGCGCACGGTGTTCATGGGGCACGACAACATTGTCGGGTACCCGGATCACTATGTGCAGTCGCAGGTGCGCCATCCGATGGATTACTTGTCCACTGAAGTCATCGCGGCACGGGGCTGGGACAGAAAGCGCATCGGCGTCGAGATGGATAACTACTACTTCAGCGCGAAGGCCTATGCGTCGCTCAGACAGCATTTGCCCGCCGCTACATTCGTCGATGCGACGGCGCTCGTCAACTGGCAGCGTGCAGTGAAATCGCCGCAAGAGATCGAATACATGCGCGTGGCGGCGCGCATCGTCGAGAAGATGCACGCGCGCATTCTCGAGAAAGTCGAGCCGGGCATGCGCAAGAGCGACCTCGTGGCGCACATCTATGAGGCAGGCATCACCGGTATCGAAGGCCACGGCGGCGATTACCCCGCGATCGTCCCTTTACTGCCGACCGGCTCCGATGCGGCGGCTCCGCATCTTACCTGGGACGACTCGCCATTTTCGGCTAACGCAGGCACGTTCTTCGAGATCGCCGGCTGCTTCAAACGCTATCACTGTCCGCAGTCCAGAACGGTTTATCTCGGCAAGCCGCCCAAGCATTTCATCGATGCCGAGAAGGCCGTGATCGAAGGCATCGAAGCGGGCCTCGCTGCGGCGAAACCGGGGAACAAGACCGAAGATATCGCTCATGCGTTCTTTGCCGTGCTGCGCAAATCGGGCATCGAAAAAGACAGCCGCTGCGGCTATCCGATCGGCGCAAGTTATCCGCCGGACTGGGGCGAGCGCACCATGAGCCTGCGTCCGGGGGACAAGACTGTCCTCGAACCCGGCATGACGTTTCACTTCATGCCGGGCCTATGGCTCGACGACTGGGGCCTCGAAATCACGGAAAGCATCCTGATTACCGATACGGGCGTCGAAACGTTCTGCAATACGCCCCGCAAATTGTTCGTGAAGGAGTAGCACGATGCGCGCGTCACCGATCAGTCCGACCGTCGACTTCGACGCCGAGGGTGTTCAGCACGGCTTCCTGAAGTTGCCGTATTCGCGCAACGACTCGGCATGGGGCGCAGTGATGATTCCCGTTACTGTCATCAAGCGCGGAGATGGACCGACTGCGCTGCTCACGGGGGGCAATCACGGCGACGAGTACGAAGGGCCGATCGCGCTATCGAAGCTCGCATCGACGTTGAAGGCAGAGGGCGTGAACGGCCGCGTCATCATCGTGCCGTTCATGAACTACCCCGCGTTTTGTGCAGGCACGCGCACATCGCCGATCGATGCAGGCAATCTCAATCGCAGCTTCCCCGGCAAACCCGACGGCACGGTGACGGAGAAGATCGCCGATTATTTCCAGCGTCATCTATTGCCGCTCGCGGACTACGTGCTCGACATTCACGCGGGCGGCCGCACGCTGGATTTTCTTCCATTCGCGGCCATCCACGTATTGGAAGATGCGGCACAGCAGGCGCGCTGCGAGACCGCCATGCGTGCGTTCGGAGCGCCATATTCCATGCGGATGCTCGAACTCGACAGTTCCGGTCTTTACGACAGCGCGGCGGAAGAAGCAGGCAAGGTGTTCGTGTCGACGGAGCTGGGCGGCGGCGGTTCGTCCACGGCAAGAAGTGTTGCCATCGCAGAGCGCGGCGTCCGCGGGTTCCTCGCTCAGGCGGGTATCGTCGAAAGGCAGGCGGCCAAGAGCGGCGAAGCGCGCACGACCACGCTGCTGGATATGCCCGACGCGAGCTGCTTCACCACGAGCGAGCACACAGGCCTGCTTGAGCTTTGCCGCGATCTGGGCGACATGGTGCAAGCGGGCGACGTACTCGCGCGCATTCATGGCATCGCGCGCTCTGGCGCCGAGCCCGTCGAATACACCGCGAAGCGCGCCGGAGTGCTCGCGGCGCGTCACTTCCCCGGTCTCGTCCAGTTGGGCGATACGGTAGCGGTCGTCGCCGAGATCGTCGAGCGCGATGTTCCTGTTCCCGCGGCGTGATGAAGCTCGACCGATACGATCTCGCGATTCTGCGCATCCTCGCGCGGGATGGCCGCATGACGAAATCCCGTCTTGCAGAAGAGGTGAATCTTTCGGTCTCGCCTGCGTGGGAACGTGTCAAGAAGCTCGAGGAAAGCGGTCTCGTCAAAGGTTATCGCGCCGAGATCGACTGGACGGCTGCCTTCAAGGGCAGCCGTATCGTCGTGGAAGTGTCGCTGTTGCGCCATACCGCCCACGACATGCGCCGCTTCGAAGAGCGAGTCAGCGCGGCACCCGAAATCGTGCAGTGCTATGCGACGGGCGGCGGCGTCGATTACGTGCTGCATGTCGTCTCGCGAGACATCGATCACTATCAGCGTTTTATCGATTCGTTGCTGGTCGAAGAACTCGGCATCGAACGTTACTTCACCTATATCGTGACCAAGGTGGTCAAGAACGTGGCCGAGGGCCCCCCCGACTGGGCTGAAGAGGTGCTCTGAAAGAACAGCAGGCAGATGGCCAGCAAAACAGAAAAAACCTCAACGGAATAGGGGCGAAACGAAAAATTCCGGAGCGTCTGAAGCCTAAAGTGGATGCATGGAACGCATCTTTCCCACCGGAGACCTCGACATGCTGCTCGGACATCCCGTACTCTTCAAATCGCACTGCTATATCGACGGCCGCTGGGTCCATAGCGACAGCGCCGCATCGATCGCGGTCACGAATCCGGCGGATCAGAAAGTGATCGGTCATGTTCCGATGCTCGATCAGCCGCAGATCGTCAGCGCCGTCGATGCAGCCGATCGCGCATTCGAGTCATGGCGCTGGGTGCCGCAGCAAAGGCGCAGCGCCATGCTGTTGCGCTGGCATGAGCTCATCATGCGGCATCAGGCGGATCTCGCCGGCATTCTGTCGCTGGAACAAGGCAAGCCGCTTGCCGAATCCAAAGGCGAAATAGCCTACGCGGGGAGCTTCGTCGATTGGTTCGCGAACGAAGCGAAGCGTCTGGCGGGTCGCACGATCCCAACGCATATCGATGGCGCGCATCTCGGCACCGTAATGGAGCCTGTCGGCGTCGCCGCACTCATCACGCCCTGGAATTTCCCCGTCGCGATGATCACGCGCAAGGCAGCCGCGGCGATTGCCGCCGGCTGCACGGTCGTCGTCAAGCCCGCGCACGAGACGCCGTTCTCCGCCATCGCACTGGCGCAACTCGCGGAAGAAGCCGGGTTTCCGGCGGGCGTCTTCAACGTCGTCATCGGCGAGCCTCAGATGGCGATGGAAACGCTCGTCGGCGACACGCGCGTGCGTGCCGTCAGCTTCACCGGCTCGACGCGCGTGGGCAGCCTCGTTGCCCGAACGGCCGCGCAGGCAGGCATCAAGAAACTCGCACTGGAACTGGGCGGCAACGCGCCATTTATCGTGACCCACGATGCCGATATCGAACAGGCCGTGCGCTTGGCGGTAGGCGCGAAGTTCCAGACGTCCGGTCAGGACTGCTGCGCCGCCAACCGCATTTTGGTTGCACGTCCGGTCTATGAGCACTTCGTCGAACGCTACAGCGAAGCAGTGAAGGCGCTGAAGGTCGGCAGTGCATTCGAAACGGACGTCGACGTAGGGCCGCTCATGCATCAGGCCGCTTTCGATGCGACCGTTGCGCGTATCGAAGACGCGAGAGCGCGCGGCGCGCGCATCGTCACCGGGGGAAAGCCCCACGAGCGCGGCGGATGGTTCTATGAACCAACCGTCGTTGCGGAAGCCGAGGCAGGCATGCGGATCTACGACGAGGAAAATTTCGCGCCTGTTTCGGCGGTGTCCGCCTTCGATAGCCTCGATGAAGTCGTGGCCCGTGCCAACGACACCGAATACGGTTTGGCCGCATACATCTGCGCGACGCGCATTGACACCATCTTCCACTTGGTGCGCCGGCTCGACTTCGCCATGATTTCCGTCAACGGCGTGAAGTTCACCGGCGCGCCGATTCCTTTCGGTGGCATGAAAGCGTCGGGACTCGGACGCGAGGGTGGCGCGGAAGGCTTCGAACCCTTCGTCGAAACCAAATACTTCTGCCTCGGCAACCTGGGGCTTCCGCTCACGAGCGCAGCCTGAAGAGACTTCCTCAAAGACACGAATCGAGATCCAAGGAGAAGCACATGAGCCAACAACATTCAACGCTCGGACAACTGTTCGCCGACGACCGCGCGCATTTCATGCACCCGTCCACGCACGCCCACGATCACGCGAGCGGTGCGCTGCCAGGCAAGATCGTCAGGGGCGCGAAGGGCATTCGCATCGAAGATCATCAGGGCAAGAGTTACATCGATGCTTTCGCAGGCCTCTATTGCGTGAATATCGGTTATGGCCGGACCGAAGTGGCCGATGCCATCTATGAGCAGGCCAAGAAACTCGCGTACTACCACACGTACGTGGGCCACTCGACCGAGGCAATCATCGAACTCTCTTCGCGCATCATCGACTGGTCGCCCGCAGGCATGAAGAAGGTGTACTACGGCATGTCGGGATCGGATGCGAACGAAACGCAAATCAAGATCGTCTGGTATTACAACAACGTGCTCGGCCGTCCGAACAAGAAGAAAATCATTTCGCGGGAACGCGGCTACCATGGATCGGGAATCGTGACGGGAAGTCTCACGGGCCTGCCGAGCTTTCACCAGCACTTCGATCTGCCGGTGGATCGCATCAAGCACACCGTTTGCCCTCATTGGTATCGCAAGGCGCCGGCCGGCATGAGCGAGGCGCAATTCACGAGCTATTGCGTGGACGAACTCGAAAAGCTGATCGCAAAGGAAGGCGCCGATACGATCGCTGCGTTTATCGCCGAACCGGTGATGGGCACGGGCGGCATCATTGCGCCGCCGCAAGGCTACTGGGATGCGATTCAACAAGTACTCAGCAAGCACGACATTCTGTTGATCTCCGATGAAGTCGTTTGCGGCTTCGGCCGTCTCGGCTCGAAGATGGGCGCCCAGCACTTCGGCATCAAGCCGGACCTCATCACCGTCGCGAAGGGCCTGACGAGCGCGTATGCGCCGCTCTCGGGCGTGATCGTCGGCGAGAAGGTGTGGGACGTCATCGAGAAAGGCTCGCAGGAGTTCGGGCCGATGGGCCACGGCTGGACGTATTCGGGTCATCCCATCTGCGCGGCTGCGGCGCTTGCCAACCTCGATATTCTCGAGCGCGAGAAGCTGACCCAGAACGCCGCCGATGTCGGCGCCTACCTGCAGCAGCAATTGCACGCGGCCTTCGATTCACATCCGCTCGTTGGCGAAGTGCGAGGCGCGGGCATGCTGGCGGCGCTCGAATTCATGGAGGACAAAGAAGGCCGCACGCCGTTCGATGCAGCGTTGAAAGTCGGTCCAAAGGTGTCGGCCGCCGCGCTCGAACGCGGTGTGATCGCGCGCGCGATGCCGCACGGCGATATCCTAGGCTTTGCGCCGCCGCTGATCACGACGCGCGCGGAAGTCGATGAGATCGTCGGCATTGTCAAGCAGGCAGTCGATGTGGTCGCCAACGAAGTCATCGGCTCGGCGTTGGCTAGCACGACGCTATAAGGGGAGCACTAAACGTCCGCGCGGTCGCCGCTGGCCTGCGGCGCCGCGTGTGCGCGCCCTCGTTGCTGCGGCCAGGATCAGGCTGCGCTTGCATTCAGCGCATCAACCGCAACGGCGCATAGCGACGCCGCGAGGCTGCCAGCCGTCGCCCATACTCGTTGTGCGATGAGCAGTTAGGGAAATTGCGACAAGCGTCGCTATTCCATCGGGCGAGGCGAGCACAATTCAGAAGCGCATTAGCGCTCCAGTGAGCGCGGTTGGCAGAACGAGCGCGTTGCCGCTCTACGCGTAGATAATTTCCGTCCCGTTCCGGCGCAGCCACTCGACGAAAGGCGCTTCAAGGCCGTTGTCGGTCACCAGGTAGTCGATGCTATCCATCGCACCAAAGGCCGCAAACTCGCGCTTGCCGAACTTCTTCGAATCCGCCAGCAGGTAAACCGTCTTCGCCGCATCGATCATCGCGCGCTTGACGTGCAGGTCGATGAAGTCCGGATACGAGATGCCCGACTCCATCGACACGCCGCCTGCCGCCAGAAACAGCTTGTCGACGAACATGCCCTCGAAGAACGTCGAGGCCTTCTCGCCCGACACTGCGATCGTCTCCGGCTTGAAGATGCCGCCCGTGAGCATCACGCGATTGGTCGGCTCCGCGCCCAGCAGAATGGCGATATTGAGCGCGTTGGTCACCACGCGAAGGTTCTGCCTGTCCAGCAGATTCCTTGCGAGTTCCGTCGCGGTCGCGCCGCAATCCAGGATCACGGAATCGCCGTTCTCGATCAGGCTCGCTGCCTTCTTGCCGATCATCGCCTTCTCAGGACTCGTCGGCAGCACGGGCGTTTCGTAGCTGCGCCGCGCGCCGTCGCTTTGCGTTGCCTTCAGCCGCACGTTGCCGTGCACGCGCTCGACGCGTCCTAGCCGCTGCAACTCGTCGATGTCCTTGCGGATCGTCGGCATCGACACGCCGAATTCGCTGGAAAGCTCTGAGAGCTTCACCAGTTTCGCGGTCTGCACGCGTTCGAAAATCTTCTCGGTCCGGGTTCGTTGATCCATTTTTTATTTTCCTGCGCAGGCGCTGCATGAAGGCGCCTCTCTAATGCGCATTGTGCCTGATCAGAAGATCGGTGGTGCTTCACTAGGTGTTTTCCCTTTTGTTTCTATTTCTCTTTGACTTTTCTAACGAAACTAAAAGAAACTGGCTCTAAGCAAACGGGAAGTCTGGGAGCAGGGAATGGAAAACCCCTTCAAGCAGTCCGGCGACGCGCTTCATCGCCGGGCGCAAGAGATCCGCAAGAAGATCTGCGTGATGAACGCGACGGCCAAGAGCGGTCACACGGGCGGCGACATGTCGGAGGCCGACATTCTCGCGGCACTCTATTTTCATGTGATGCGTTATGAGGTCGACGCCGAGCGCAAGGTGCGTTGGCATGACGAATTCATTCTGAGCAAAGGTCACGGGGTCGGCGGTCTCTATTCCTGCTTCGCGGAACTCGGGTGGCTGAACGACGAAGAACTGCTCACGTATCTGAAGGACGATTCGCGTCTGCCGGGCCATCCGGTGCGCCAGAAGTTGCCCACCTTCGTCACCGTCAATACCGGCGGTCTCGGTCACGGCTTTCCCATTGCGGCCGGGCTCGCCATGGCGAAGCAGCGCCACGCTTCGAAGACGGAAGGCGCCACGGGCCGCGTGTTCGTGCTGACCGGCGACGGCGAACTCGAAGAAGGCTCCAATTGGGAAGCCGCGATGGCGGCGGCGCATTTCGAACTCTCGAACCTCGTCGTGATCGTCGACCGCAACCGGCTTCAGCTCGCCGACTTCACGCACAACATCATGGACCTGGACCCGCTCGACGAGAAGTTCCGTGCTTTCGGTTTCGAGGTTCACGACGTCAATGGAAACCAGCCCGATGCCATTTGGAAACTAATGGAAAGTCTCGACTACGACAATCGCAAGCCGAAAGTCGTCATCGCGCACACCATCAAGGGCCGCGGGGTGTCGTTCATGGAGAACGTGCCGGCGTGGCATCACAAGTTCCCCGACGAAGACCAACTCAAGCAGGCGCTGAAGGAGCTCGACCATGCGTGAACTCGCTGACTTGCGCGACGGCGCGGTGAACGCGATCAGCCGGCTGACTGCGGCCGGCCAGGACATCATCGTGATGGTCGCGGATTCGACATCGACCTCGAAGATCGGGCCGTACCTCGAAAGTTACCCGGACCGCGTCATCAACGTAGGCATCGCGGAGCAAAACATGGTCGGCATGGCGGCGGGGCTCGCGCTCGGCGGACACATCGTGTTCACCGCGAATGCCGCGCCGTTCCTCGTCGGACGCGCCAACGAACAGGTGAAGAACGACGTCTGTTACAGCGCGACCAACGTCAAGATGCTCGGCTTGAACGCGGGCGTCGCGTACGGGCCGCTTGCTTCGACGCATCACGCTATCGACGATTTGTCGATCATGAGCGGCTTCGGCAACGTGCAGATTTTCGCGCCGTGCGATGAGGCAGAAGTCGCGCAAGTGATCGACTATGCGGCATCGGTAGACGGACCTGTCTACATCCGCCTCGACAACGCGAAGTTTCCTGTGGTGCATGACGAGTCGTACCGCTTCGAGCCGGGCCGTCCCGACGTGCTGATCGAAGGGGCGAAAGTCGCGGTGATCGCGCTGGGATCGGTCGTCGGCGAGGCGCTCGACGCGTGTGAAGCCTTGCAAAAAGAGGGCGTCGCGAATCCGACGCTCGTGAACCTTTCGTCGCTTCGGCCGCTGGATCAGGACGCGCTCGCTTCGATCATCGAGCGTCACGAGACCATCGTGACCGTCGAGGAGCATTCGCTGCACGGCGGTATCGGCGCGACTGTCGCATTGCTGATGGCGCGGCGGCAGATCGGGCGGCCGCTCACGACGCTCGGCATCACCGAAGGCGAATTCGCGAAGTACGGCACGCGTAAGGGCATCCGCAAACACTATGGCATCGACGCGGCTGGTATCGCAAATGCCGTACGCGCGCACTGCGTTCAATAAAAGAGGAGACGGGAATGAGCATTCAGTACGACATGTCGTTGCGCCACGGCGTGGACTTCGACTTCCGGCTCGATGGCAAGGTGGCAGTGGTGACGGGCGGGCTCGGCGGCATCGCCATGGCGACGAATGCCGCGCTGATCGCGAAGGGCGCACGCGTCGCGATTCTCTATCCGAGCTTCGAAGAACCGCGCGTGCAGGCCGCCATCGAAGAACTCGGCGCGAACAACGCGAAAGCCTTTCCGTGCGATGTCGCGCATGAGGCCGACGTCGAGAAGGCCATTGCAGCGGCTCGCGACCATTTCGGCGATCTGCACTTGCTCGTCAATGCCGCAGGCTGCATCACGCTGACGCCCGCGGAAAACATCGGCTACGACGAATGGCAGCGGCAGATCGGCGTGAATCTCACTGGTCCCTTCCTGTGCTCGAAGCACTTCGCGCGCGTGGTCCTGGCAAGCGGCCACGGCGGCAAGATCGTGAACATCGCGTCGCAGGCTGCGACCGTCGCCATCGATCAGCATTGCGCGTATACGTCGGCGAAAGCGGGCCTTATCGGCATGACCAAGGTGCTCGCCAAGGAATGGGCGCCGCGCGGCATTACGGTCAACACGGTCTCGCCGACCGTCGTCTTGACGCCGATGGGCGCGGCCGCTTGGGAAGGCGAGAAGGGCGAGAACATGAAGAAGCTGATTCCGGTCGGACGCTTCGCCTATACCGATGAGATCGCCGCCGCGATTCTCTTTTTGCTCTCGAACGGCGCCGACATGATCACGGGCGCCGACATCATGATCGACGGAGGCTACACGATCGCCTGAGCCAGTCCAACGCTGTCGAAGAAAGACAAACAAACCGGAGACAACAACATGTGGAAGAAGCTTGCAGTTGCAGCAGCGGTGGCCGTTTCGTTCGCCGCCGCGTTGCCCGCCACCGCCAATGCAGCAGGCCAAGGCACCATCGCGATTCTCGTGAATGCGCTCGACAATCCGTATTACGCAGCCGAAGCGAAGGGCGCGGATGCAGAAGCGAAGAAGCTCGGCTACGACACCATCGTGCTCTCGCATGGCGAGGACGTGAACAAGCAAAACGAACTGGTGAATCTCGTCATCGGCAAGGGCGTGAAGGGCATCATTCTCGATAACGCCGATTCAAACGCGAGCGTCGCGACGGTGCGCGCAGCGGCGGACAAGAAAGTGCCTGTGGTGCTGATCAACCGCGAGATTCCCAAGGACGGCATCGCCATTGCGCAGTTGAGCCATAACAACTTGCAAGCGGGTACCGAAGTGGCGCAGCGTTTCGTGGAAGCCATCGGCGAAAAAGGTGAGTACGTCGAACTAACGTGCAACCTCGCGGACAAGAACTGCGTGACGCGCTCGCAGGCGTTCCATCAGGTGCTGGACCAATATCCCGATTTGAAGATGGTCGCGCGTCAGGATGCGAAGGGCGCACTGTTGCCCGGCAAGCAGGCGATGGATTCCATTTTGCAAGAGCATCCGAACATCAAGGGCGTGATCTGCGGCAATGGCCCCGTTGCACTCGGCGCGATTGCTTCGCTGGAGTCGGCGGGGCATAAGGACGTGACCGTAATGGGCATCGACGGCAGCAACGACGAACGCGACTCCGTGCTCGCGGGCAAGCTGAAGGCGACCGTCATGCTGCAGGCTCAGGGCATCGCCATTCACGGCGTCGATCTGCTCGACAAGTACATTAAAACCGGCAAGACCGGCGAGCCGGAGCGTCAACTCACGCGCGGCATTCTCATTACGAAAGACAACGCGTCGCACGTGAAGGACTTCTACTACAACAAGTAATACGCGTTGTTGCTCCGTGCGGGCGCCGCAGGGCTGCGCCCGCACATGGCTTGTCATGTGAGGTCGAGGTCGTCATGGTTCATCCCGTATTCGCGCGCTGGCGGCTGGCAATGATGCTTTGCGTCGCCAGCTTGTCGGCGTGCCACGTCGTCACCGATACCGAATTGGCGGATATCCGCGCGCAAGGGCAGCACAAGGGCCCGGACGCTGCGAAGATCCTGAACGATCAATTGGTCCCCTACGCGGACAAGAACGCGAAACCCGCGGCGCAGGTCATCAGCGCGCTGAATCAGAACTTCGACGATGCCTGCAAGCAATACGGCTTCCGTCAGAGCAATGCATTCCCGTGCAACTTCTGGCTGCGCGTGCAGGGCAAGGTGACGAAGATCGATTCGACGTCGCGCGTCGGCAAGGCGTATGTCGAGGTGACGTCCGCGAACGGCGGCGAGCCGGTACAGGTCGCGCTCGAAACGGGTCCGGTCGTGATCGGCACGGGCGTGCGCGACGGCTTTCCCGGCGTCAAATACAGTGACTTCGACGACCAGACGCGCTTTGCCGCGTTCGGCCAGGAATTGAACAAGCTCGTCGTGGCGCGCGTGCAGAGTTCGCTGAAGCTGAAGGTGGGCGATGCGGTCGATGTCTCCGCCGTGTACAGCACCTGGAGCGAGCCTGCGGGCGAAATCCGCGCGATTCCGGTGGCCTGGAAATGAACGAGAACCAGCACAACGCCCGCACGATGAACTCCGTCAACGTGATCGAAACGCGCGGGCTGTCGAAGCAGTATCCGGGCACGGCGGCGCTCGTCGATGTCGACTACAAGGTGCGGCGCGGCAAGGTCAACGTGCTGATCGGCGAGAACGGCGCGGGCAAGTCCACGTTGATGAAGCTGCTCGCGGGCGCGGAAACGCCGACCTCGGGCGAAATCTGGATCGACGAGAAGCTCGCGCAGATCACCGATGTGCGTAGCGCCGAGCAGCACGGCATCGGCATCATTTTTCAGGAGTTGAATCTCTTTCCGGACATGACGGTGGCGGAGAACATCTTCGCTGGCAACGAGATCACGAACTCGGGCGTGATCCGCTCGAAGATGGAGAACCATCAGGCGAAAGTACTGCTCGACCGGCTGAACATCGCGATCGATCCGCGCACGCGGCTCGGCGATCTGTACGTCGGTCAGCAACAGCTCGTCGAGATCGCGAAGGCGTTGTCGAAGCATATCAAGGTGCTCATCATGGATGAGCCGACTTCCGCGCTCTCGAAGACGGAAGTCGAGATTCTCTTCAAGATCATCGGCCAGCTCAAGGAAGAGGGCGTGACGGTGATCTATATCTCGCATCGCCTCGAAGAAATCATGGCGATCGGCGATTGCATCACCGTGCTGCGCAACGGGCGGCTCGTGGCGGAGAACGATATCGCCAACATCGACATTCCGTGGATCATCGAAGCGATGGTCGGCTCTTCGAAGAAGCGTTTCGCGTTCGAGCAGCACGAAATCGGCCGCGAAGTGCTGAAGGTGAAAGACCTCGCGCTCAAGCGTTCGAATGGGATCTACGCGGTCGATCACGTGTCCTTTACCGCGCGTGCCGGCGAGGTGATCGGCATCTACGGACTGATGGGCGCTGGCCGCACCGAGTTACTCGAATCGCTGCTCGGCGCAAATCCCCTCGCGCTCGGCGAAATAGAACTCGCAGGCAAGGCCATCGAAGACCTGCCGATTCCGAGGCGCATCGAAGCGGGCATCGCGCTCGTGCCGGAAGATCGCCAGAAGCAGGGCATGGTGCAACTGATGACCATACTCGAGAACATGACGCTTTCCAGCCTCGGCAAGTTCACGCGACGCTTCGTCGGCGCGCTCACGCGCGACAAACAAGTAGAAGCGGCCAACGACATCGTGAAGAAACTCGCCATCAAGGCTGCGTCAGTCGATGCGCCGATTACGTCGCTATCCGGCGGAAACATGCAGAAGGTCGTCATCGGCAAGGCGCTGTTGACGAAGCCCAAAGTGTTGCTGATGGACGAGCCAACGCGCGGCATCGACGTGGGCGCGAAAGAAGACGTCTACAAGACGATCAGCCTGCTCGCGCGCTCGGGCATCGCCGTGATCTACGCGACATCCGAACTGGACGAAGCCATGGCCGTGTCCAACCGCGTCTTCGTGATGGCGAGCGGCAAGCTGACCGCCGTGCTCGACCGGCCCCAATTCGACAGCGAACGCATCGTGCGGGCTTCGACGCCCGCGACGGCCGTAGTGTGAGGCAACCGAGATCCGAACCATGAATACACCCAACAGCAGCAACCCGCCGGTCACGCCGGTGCATGCAAAGCACCACCGGCACGGCGCCTATGTGGCGTCGCGCATCGCGGTGAATCTGCTGAAGCTGCGCATCTTTATCGCGCTCTTCGCGATCATCATCGTGTTCTCGCTCGCCACCGAGAGCTTTCTTTCGACCGGCAACCTGCTGATCATGGCGAAGCACGTCACCGTGGTCGCGATTCTTTCCATCGGCATGACGCTCGTGATCCTGACGGGCGGTATTGACTTGTCGGTAGGCTCCATCGTCGGCATTAGCGGCATGGCGGCGGGATATCTGCTGCTCGAAGGCGTGAAGATCGGGCATCACGTCGTGTTCTTCAATCCGTTGGGCGTGACGATCATCGCGTGTTTGCTGGGCGCGTTAATCGGTGCCGTGAACGGTTATCTCATCACCATGCTCAACGTCGCGCCGTTTATCGCGACGCTCGGCATGCTTTACGTGGTGCGCGGCGCGGCGCTGCTCGTCAACAACGGCAGCACGTTCGCGGACCTCGAAGGCAATCCCGCACTCGGCAACACGGGCTTCGAATTCATCGGCAACGGCACGATTCTCGGCCTCTCGATGCCGGTGTGGATCATGCTGGTGCTCGCGGCCATCACCATCTTCGTCGCGCGAAAGACGCCGCTCGGCCGTCGTATCTATGCCATCGGCGGCAATGAACAAGCGGCAAGATTTTCGGGAATCCGAACGAATCGCGTGAAGCTTTTCGTCTACATGTTCTCGGGATTCTGCGCGGCGATCGTGGGACTCGTCATCACGGCGCAGTTGCAGACGGCGCACCCGTTGACGGGACAGACGTACGAACTGAACGCCATCGCGGCGGTCGTGCTCGGCGGCACCGCGCTCATGGGCGGACGCGGCACGGTATTCGGCTCCGTCGTCGGCGCGTGCGTGATCAGCATTCTGGGCGACGGCATGGTGATGTGCGGCATCAGCGATTTCTGGCAAATGGTCATCAAGGGCCTCGTCATCATCTTCGCCGTGGTCATCGACCAGTTGCAGCAGCGCCTGCAGTCGCGCATGGTTTCGCTGACCGCGTGAGGACTAGACCATGAGCCATATTCTCGCCATCGATCAGGGCACGAGCGGCACGAAGGCGCTCGTCTTCGACCAGACCGGGCAGGTTCATGCACGCGGGTTCGCGCCGGTTTCATGCACCACGCCGCGCACGGGCTTCGTCGAGCAGGACGTGAATGCGCTGTACGCGTCCGTCCTCAAGGCTGTGGCCGAGTGCCTGAGCAGCTTCAAAGGCGACATAGCAGGCATCGGCATCTCGAATCAGCGCGAGACGGTCGTGTTATGGAACGCGAAGGGCGAGCCGATCGTGCCGGGTGTGTCGTGGCAATGCCAGCGATCGCTGGGCATTTGCGAACGGCTCAAGCGCGACGGCTTGCAGCCGCTCATCGCGCAAAAGACGGGCTTGCTGATCGACCCGTATTTTTCAGGCACCAAACTCATCTGGCTCAACGAAAACGATGAACGCGTGCGCGCGCATATCGCGGCAGGCGACGCGTACTTCGGTACGGTCGATAGCTGGCTGCTGTACCGGCTGACGAACGGCGCGGCGTATCGCACCGACGTGACGAATGCGTCGCGCACCATGCTGCTCAATCTTCGCACGCTGGAGTGGGATCGCGAACTCATCGAGACGTTCGGCCTGCAAGGACTGCGCTTGCCCGAGCTTCGGCCGTCTGCGTCCGACTTCGGCATGACCGATTTCGACGGGCTGCTGGACACGCCATTGCCTATCCTCTCGATGATCGGCGATTCACACGCCGCCGCCGTCGGCGAAGGGTGCCTGAGTCCCGGCGTCGCGAAGGCGACGATGGGCACGGGATCGTCCATCATGATGAACGTCGGCGGGAAGGCGCGCGAGCCCGAACACGGCCTCGTCTCGACACTCTGCTTCGCTACCGACAAGCGCGTGGACTACGCGCTAGAAGGGATCATCATCAGCGCAGGATCGACGCCTGCGTTTCTCAAGGAAAAGCTCAACCTGTTCGACGATTTCGCCAAGGCCGAGCAGGCGTTCACCGAGTACGACAACGGCGGCGTGTTCGTGATTCCATCGTTCTCGGGCATCGGCTGTCCGCACTGGAAATACCCGGGCGGCGCGCAGATCGTCGGGCTCAACTTTTCGACGTCGTGGCAGCATGTGGCGCGCGCGGCGTATGAATCCATCGTCTATCAGATCAAGGACGTCATCACCGTGATGGAGCAGGCGGCCGACGTGCCGCTTGCACAACTCTTTCTCGATGGCGGCTTAACGCAGCGTCCGTTCCTTCTGCAATATCTGTCCGATACGTTGAATCGGCCGGTCAGCACGCTTGCGGTCAGCGAGATTTCAGCGTCGGGCGCGGCTGCGCTCGCGGCGTATCAGGCGGGCATCGTGGCGTCGCTCGAAGACTGGCAGACGCAACGCGTCGTGGCACGACGCGTCGAGCCGGGCAGCGGTGTTGAGGCCGCCGCGGCGAATCACGCGCAATGGCTGCGATGGATAGAGCGTCTTTAACTCCCGGAGAATCTCAGTGGCGCAACAATTGAAGCGGTTCGAGAACAAAGTCGTGGTCGTGACGGGCGGCAGCCGTGGCATCGGTCTCGCCATTGCCGAGCGCTTCGCGCAGGAAGGCGCGAAGGTGTGCGTGACCGCGAACGAGAAGAGCGTGCATGATGCATCGGTGCGTTTGCGCGAATCGGGCTTCGAGGCGCTGTCCGTCGAGACGGACGTGACGGATAAGGCTCAGGTCGTCGCGCTGTATGAGGAAGTCGCGAGCAAGCTCGGCGAAGTGGACGTGTCGGTGCAGAACGCGGGGGTCATCACCATCGCCAAGTTGCCGGACCTGACTGAAAGCGAGTGGGACAAGGTCATGGCCGTGAATACCAAGGGCGTTTTTCTGTGCTGCCAGGAAGCGGCCACACGCATGCTGCGCGCAGGCAAA
The DNA here is from genome assembly GCF_022879575.1 of Caballeronia sp. SL2Y3. Taxonomy (NCBI): domain Bacteria; kingdom Pseudomonadati; phylum Pseudomonadota; class Betaproteobacteria; order Burkholderiales; family Burkholderiaceae; genus Caballeronia; species Caballeronia sp. SL2Y3. The sequence continues at coordinate 289,389 of NZ_CP084262.1, read as the reverse complement.
GCGGGGCGGCTCATCAACACGGCGTCTGGTCAGGCGCGGCAGGGCTTCGTCTACACGCCGCATTACGCGGCGAGCAAATTCGGCGTGCTCGGCATCACGCAGAGTCTCGCGAAGGAACTGGCCCCGACCGGCATCACGGTGAACGCGTTCTGTCCGGGCATCATCACGACGGACATGTGGTCGTATAACGACGAAGCGTGGGGCAAGCTGCTCGGCGATTACAAACCCGGCGAGTTGATGGCCGAATGGGTCGCGAACATTCCGATGAAGCGTGCCGGCAATGGCGGCGATGTGGCGGGGCTCGTTACATTCCTCGCCTCGGACGACGCCGCGTACATCACCGGTCAGACGGTCAATGTGGACGGTGGCATGTTCATGTCGTGATGCTGGCTTACTCTTTGAGTCACGGAAGGGACTAAGCCGGCACAGTTCATCAACGAGGGCGCCACCTCCGTTGCCGCTCCCGCACGCGAGGCATCGATAAGGAATGCCCAGCCGGCACGTGCCATGTACGTCAAACTCACGGTGCGAACACCGCACGGACGCAGCCGTCCGTCTTGTGCTTGAACATGTCGTAGCCGCGTGGCGCTTCCTCCAGCGAGAAGCGGTGAGTGGCGAGATAAGCAGGGTTCAGCTCGCCTTTTTGCGCGTGCGAGAGCAGCCGATCCATATACGCTTGCCCGTGCTGCTGGGCGCTGCGCACCGTCATGCTCTTGTTCATGATGGCGCCCATCGGAAACTTGTCGATCAGTCCGTATACGCCCAGCACCGACAGCGTGCCGCCTTTGCGGCAGGCCATGACGGCTTCACGCAGCGCCTGGCCGCGGTCCGTTTCCAGACGCAGGGCCTGCTTGACGCGGTCATACGCGTATTGCGGCCCGGTGCCATGCGCCTCCATCCCTACTGCGTCGATGCAAGCGTCGGGGCCGCGCCCGCCCGTCATTTCCATGAGTGTGTCGAGGACGCTGTCGACTTTCGTATAGTCGATCGTTTCCGAGCCGGCGTGCTCGCGCGCCATCTGCAACCGCTCGGGGAAGCGGTCGATCGCGATGACCCGTTCCGCGCCCATCAAACGCGCGCTTTGCTGCGCCATCAGCCCGACGCCGCCGCAGCCCCAGACGGCGACGGTGTCGCCCGGCTGAATGTTGCAGAAGTCAGCGCCCATGTAGCCGGTCGGGGCAGCATCGGAAAGAAACAGCGCGGTCTCGTCCGCGACGCCGTCGGGAATCTTGAAGCAGTCGTTGTCGGCAAACGGCACCCGCACGTATTGCGCGTGCGCCCCGGCATAGCCGCCGAAGGCGTGGGTGCCAAAGTCCGCCGCGCTCGATGCGGCGCAGAAAGCCTTGAGGGCTAATGCGTGTCTCGCTTCAACCGTGCACAGTGCCCCCGGGAGACGAGTCTGTATGCGCGTGTTGGACCCCATATCAGCATTAACGGGGGATGCAAGCACGCTTGTACAAGAACGATGCTTTTGAATATTTTTTCTTCCACCGGTAAGAACTTGAACCGGCCAGCGCAAGCCGCTTCTTTTGCGTCGGTGCTTTGAGTGCACAAGGGTGAGGCGCATAGGGTGCTAGCCTGGTCATCGTCCAGATCCTGTTTCTCACCGTACGCTGATATCTTTCTGAGGAGAGTCGCCGCTCACGGAGACGATCGAGGGGCACCTGCGTCGACCGCGATGAAAATAGGTCGAAACATGCCCAGCGTCACGTGAGCGCGCCCGGCTTCAACGCCGCCATCTCCTCATGGACGAGTTCGAGGAATGCGCCGACCACCGGGTTGCCCCCCGGCGACTGCGGATAAAGCGTGAAGCCCCGAAACCAGATTTCCGGCGCGAACGGACGGAAAACGATGCGCGCCGGATCGGCATCCACGGTCGCGAGCGGATTGACGATGCCCACGCCCGCGCCGCGCGCCACGAGCGCGCAGATGGTCGCGCCATACGGCGTCTCGACTGCGGGCACTTGATCCACGCCTGCCGGACGCAGCGCACGATCGAGCGCCGCACGCGTGTCGTCGGCATAGGAAGGCAAAATGAGCCGTTCGCCACGCAAGTCGGCCGCGCGAATCCGCGTGCGCGCCGCAAGCGCATGATGCGCCGGCAACGCGCATAACCCGGCCAGTTCATACAGTTCCACGCTCATCACGCCGAACGCGTCCGGCGTGGTCGTCGCGAAGCCCAGGTCGCAGTGTCCCGACGACACCCAGCGCTGAATCGTGCTCTCGCTGCGCATTTCGAGCGACACCGCGACGCGCGGATAGCCAACGAGATGAAATCGTCGGTGCAGGATCGCGCAATTGCCATTAGAAACCTCGCGCTCTTGACCGATATGCCTTCGATGGTCAAGGAGGCGGAACGTATCAAACGGCAAGAGGCCATTTACGCGGGTGCATATCAGGCTCTCGGTAAGACCTTCGACGCTAATCCCGGCACGACTGCACGAGAAAAGGCGCTGTTCGCCGCAATAAAGGAAGATGAAGCGGCAGCAGTTCCGCTGCTTGCCAAGGCCAGTGCCCTCGGCCTGGCCAACGATGCCGATGCGGCGACCAAGGTCCTTCTCGAAGAGGCGAGACCGAAGCAGTCCGTATGGCTTGGCCATCTAAGTGAACTTGCGTCTTTCGAAGACCAACTCAACGATCAGGCTGCAAAAGAAGCGGCTGCGTCCTACAAATCGATCCGCATAGCCATGTGCTCGATCGTTGCGTTGGCTTTGTTCACCGGTCTCGTGTCCGCGATAGTCATCACTCGCAGCATCGTGAAGCAACTCGGCGGGGAACCCGCTCAGGCCCAGGAAATGGCGCGGCAAATCGCGGAAGGCAACTTGACCATCGCAATGAATCTTGCGGGAAGCGATGACAGCAGTCTTATGGCATCCCTCGAGGGAATGCGCAGGCAACTCAGCATAGTCGTCGCCGGTATCAAGACGTCGGCCGAATCGATTTCGGTAGCTGCGGGCGAGATCGCGCAGGGCAACGTTGACCTGTCACAACGAACAGAAGAGCAGGCCGCATCACTGGAAGAAACCGCGTCCAGTATGGAGGAACTTACCTCTACCGTACGACTGAACACCGAAAACGCTCTGCAGGCGAGCTCGCTTGCGACGTCGGCGTCCGGCACAGCGGCCGAAAGCGGCGACGTCGTGCAGCGCGTCGCTTCGACGATGCGTGACATCTCGGAGAGCTCATCGAAGGTGGCGGAAATCATCGCAGTGATCGAAGGCATTGCGTTCCAAACGAATATTCTTGCGTTGAATGCAGCCGTCGAAGCCGCCCGCGCGGGCGAGCAAGGGCGCGGGTTCGCGGTCGTCGCTGGAGAGGTGCGCACGCTCGCACAGCGCAGCGCTACTGCTGCCAAGGAAATCAAAGACCTGATTAGCAGCTCGGTGAACCATGTGAACGCGGGCTCGTCGCTCGTGCTCGACGCCGGCAAGTCGATGGATGAATTGGTGCGCTCGGTCAAACGCGTGACCGACATCATGGGCGACATCGCCTCCGCATCCAATGAGCAAAGCAGCGGTATCGAACAGGTGAACGTCGCCGTCAGCCAGATGGACGAAGTGACTCAGCAGAATGCCGCTCTTGTCGAACAAGCGAGCGCCGCGGCACAGGCAATGGCGGAGCAAGCCAACAGCCTTCGCCGGGCCGTTTCGGTCTTCAAGGTGGGCCAGTTGTAATGCTGCAGTGAGAGAGGGTGCGCTGAGCGGCGGGAGGTGCTTGGCTGCCGCTGCAGCCGGCGCTTACTCCCCCGATGGCGCAGCGCAGACCGCATCCTGTGGGCCGCGCTGTACCAATGATCGTTCTGCTGAGGGCTCATGGCAAGTGGTGCAGCGAGCGGCGTGCTAATGCTTGGCGGTTGGCCGCACGCTTCGTACGAATGCCTGCAGTGCGCATTTGAGAGAACTGACACGTTGCGGGATGGACTCTCAGCACACCGACTGCAAGCGCTCCGCGCATGTCTGCAAAGCCTGCTCGGGCGGCAGCTTCCACCAGTTGTCGCGCGAGAAAATCTCGACCTCGACCATACCGTTATAGCCCGCGTTCTCGAGGCTCTGCCGGAAGCGCTTCAGGTCGATCACGCCATCCCCCATCATGCCGCGGTCAAGCAGCAAATCGGTCGTCGGAACGAGCCAATCGGAAACGTGATATGCCAGAATGCGATTGTCATTGCCGATCGAAGTAAGCGCACTTTCCAAGTGCGGGTCCCACCAGCAATGGTAGACGTCGACCGCGACACCGAGGAAGCCATTGTTATTCGGATCGAGCTCGCGCGCGATGGCGTGGGCCTGATCGATCGTGCTGACCACCGATCTTTCGCCCGCATACATCGGATGGAGCGGCTCAATGGCTAATGGAACGGCGACCTTGCGGGCTTCTTCCATCAAAGCGCCGATGCCGTCCTGGACCTGCATGCGCGCAGCGGATAGGTCGCGGCTACCTTCGGGCAGACCTCCCACGACCATCACGAAACATTGAGCATCCAGCTCGGCCGCGTCGTTGAGTGCCCGAACGTTCGACTGGATGTTGGCCTGGCGCTGCTCGCGCGTCGAAGCAGGGAAGTAGGTTGACCGACAGTACCCGGTGACCTTGAGGTCGAGCGCACGAATCTGCTTGGCAATCTTGCTGACGTCGGCGGCTTCGACTTCATGACGCCAAGGGGCCACTCCACCGAACCCCGCCGCGGCGATTCGATCGATCGTCACGTCGATCGGATCGCGATGTCCGAGTGTGGCGGTGTTGACGGAGCAACGGGTAAGCTGCAGAGAATTCATGTCGCCAGTCCAGCGGTCGTTGAGGATTGCTTATCTAAGAGAACACCGCCGAACAGGCGGCCTCTGCGTTTATTCCGCGCATCCGAGCGTGGTCATGACCGCCCGCATACGGTTGACGGCTAACTCGGGATCTCTGAGTAGGTGCGCCCGATCGGCGAGTCGGAAGACCTCGGCCAAATAGGCAGGCGGCCGCATGCCGTGATGTCCGCCCAACATGAAGAAGTGCGGCTGGAACCCATTCAGGTAGGCGAGGAAAACAACCCCGGTTTTGTAGTACTGCGTCGGGGCACGAAAGATGTGACGCGACAACGGCACCGTTGGCGCGAGCAGTTCGTCGTAGCGAGCCAGATCGTTTGCGGCGAGCGCGGTCAGCGCCTGCGACGCTGCAGGCGCGATCGCGTCGAAGATGCCAAGCAGCGCGTGCGAGTAACCGAACTCGTCACCCGCAATAAGAGCCGGATAGTTGAAGTCGTCACCGGTGTACATCTTCACAGAATCGGGAAGACGACGGCGGAAGGCAATCTCCTTCGCGTCATCCAGCAACGAAATCTTGATGCCATCGACCTTAGCTTCATTCGCGGCGATGACTTCGAGGCAAACCTTCGCCGCGTTTTCGAAGTCGGCGTGGCCCCAGTAACCGGCCAGCTCGGGATCGAACGCCTGGCCCAGCCAGTGCAGAATGACGGGCTCGTCGCACGCCGACAGCACTTCGCGATAGACACGAATGTAGTCTTTTGCATCCCTTGCCACGCGCGCGAGGGCGCGGCTCGCCATCAAAATGATCTGACCGCCCGCGCGTTGGACGCTCTCGATTTGGGTCAGGTAGGCCTTGATGACATCCTCGCACGAGTGCGCGTCGCTTACCGGCAAGTGATCAGTGCCGCAACCTGAGGCGATCAGCGCGCCGGGAATGTCGCGCGTTTCATTCAGCGTGCGGACAATGAGCTCTTTCGCTGAGTGCCATGACAGGCCCATGCCGCGTTGGGCAGTATCCATCGCCTCCGCGATCCCCAGGCCTTGCTCGAGAAGATAACGGCGGTATTCAATGGTCCGGTCCCAGTCGATCGCGCATGGCTGGCCGAGTTCGCCGCTACGCAGCGGATCGGCAACCACGTGTGCCGCAGAATAGGCGATGCGGTTAAACGGTGCCTCTGGCTTGGCGACTTTCAGCGAAGTGCCAGTCAGACGGTAGTCAACGAGTGCGCCGTCCAGGGTTGGAAGCTTGATATGCATGGCTTGAATCTCGGATCAGTATTTAGAAACAAGGAGACCGCCATCGACGCGGATCGCTTGACCAACGCTGAACGGTAGGCCACCCGTTGCCAGCGTACGCACGGTCAGTGCGACTTCGTTGGGTGTTCCCCATCGTTTGATGGCGGTCAATCCGTTCTCCATCAGCGCGTCGTAACGCGCCTTCGACGGCGCTGTCATTTCAGTTTCAATCAGGCCCGGCTGCACTTCGAATACGCTGACCCCCAATTCAGCTAGCCGCAAACTGAATAGAGTGGTGGCCATCGACAGTCCCGCCTTCGAGACGCAGTACTCGCTGCGCTGAGGCGACGCCGCGACGGCATTGGATGAAGAGATCGTGATGATCGAGCGATTGACGGCTGACTGCGATGCCTGAGCGAGACGCCGACCAAACGCTTGCATCAGGAAGAACGTGCCTCGCGTGTTGACGTTCAAGCAGCGGTCATAGCTTTCCGGTGTGACGTCCAGAAGATCACCGCGCGACATGACGGACACGCCAGCGTTATTGACCAGACAGGTGACAGGACCGAGCGCCTCTTCGACCGCCTGAAAGAGCGCGTCGTGGTGCGCAATGTCGGCGAGATTCGATGTCAGCGCCACGCACTTCACACCAATCCGTTCGATGTCGGCGCGCGTGGCCACCAGCTCCTCTGATGGCTCGACGTCGGTGATGGCGACGTCGAATCCAGCGTCGGCAAGCTCTAGTGCGATTGCGCGACCGATGCCGCGACGAGCGCCCGTAATCAGCGCGACTTGGCATTGCTCCATGTGTGTCATCTCCCGCGTGGCTTTTCCTGACATGTCGCCTCACGGGTTGCGAGTCACACCGTAAGTAACGATCCAGTTCGTTATTTAATACCCGTCGGAGCGCACTGTCAAAAAAGGGTTTTCCCTAACAATCAGGAAAACCCGTGCGGTGAAGAGAACGGAAAGTGACGAGGCGGTGCGCCGCAATCAACGCGGGCGCAAAAGGCTGAAGACTGTTTCGAGGTTGAAGTCGAGGCGTTTCTGGAGGGCGTCCTTCGAGACAAAATCGAAGCCGAAGATGACCTCGCCGGTGAAGCGATTCGTCAGGTAGTAATAGCCGAGCGCGGCGATAGTGAGGTGCAACTGGCTGGCATCGATGCCGGCTTTGAAGTCGCCCGACGCCACGCCGCGATCAAGGATCTGCTGCAGCATGCTGGCGAAGCCACGATGCAATTCGCTGAAGCGTCTTGATTTTTTGACATGCCGCGCCCGGTGCAGGTTTTCGCTGTTCACCAGCGACATGAACTCGGGGTTCTTCAAGTAGTAGTTCCACGTGAACGTCACGTACGTTCGAATGGCCTCGACTGGCGGAAGATGGTCCAGGCCGAGCGCTCTTTCTTCAGTCCGGATATCCGTCCACATCTCTTCAAGGACCGTCTGAAACAGTTCCTCCTTCCCCTTGAAGTATTCGTAGATCATCCGCTTATTGACGCCGGCTTTCTCGGCGATCGTCTCGACGCGGGCGCCGCCCAAGCCCACCTTGGCGAACTCTGCTTTGGCTGCTGCGAGGATCTTGGCCTGCGTCTGAATCGGATCACGCAGCCGCTTGGCACGCGCGCGCTTTTCTGGGACGCGCGCCTTTGCGGTCGGTTCGATGGGGGTCTGCATATCGATGGGTCAAAACCAAAGTTAAACGGTAACTGACAACGCCTGCACGTTGCAATGCGCATTCGGCGGGTGTTTTCCACCATCGTTATCGTAAACCCGATTTCGGTTCTTTCTCTCTTGAACGTCGCTTCTCCCTGCTCTACGATGCTTCGCAAGTAACGATCCGGTTCGGTAATAAGCAATTTGCAGATCAGCACAGGAGGCGATGTGAACAAGTGGACCAGCGCAAAGGCAGTCGCAGCATCGATTTTCGACGGCGCGACGATCGCGATCACCGGCTCAGGCGGCGGCCTGCTTGAGCCGGACGCCATCCTCGCGGCGATCGAAGCTCGATTTCTGGAAACGGGTCATCCCCGCAACCTGACGGTCGTTCATGCGCTCGGCGTCGGTGATGGTCAAGGCAGCGGCCTCGGACGGCTCGCCCACGCGGGGTTGGTCAAGCGCGTGATCGGCGGCCACTGGGTATGGTCGTCGGCGATGCAGAAGCTGGCTCGTGACGGCGAGATCGAGGGCTACAGCTTTCCCGGTGGCGTCATTGCAACGCTGTTTCGGGAAATCGGCGCGGGTCGGCCGGGCGTGATCACGCGTGTCGGTCTAAGAACCTTCGTCGATCCGCGTCTGGACGGCGGCAAACTGAATGCCGCGACGACCGAAGATCTGGTGGAACTGATCGAGATCGACGGTAAAGAGTATCTCCGCTTCAAGCCACTCAAGATCGACTTCTCGATCGTCATGGCGTCGAGCGCTGACGATAGGGGCAATCTTTCGACTCGTCACGAACCGGCAGACCTCGATATTTACGCTGTCGCTCTGGCCGCGCACAACAGCGGCGGGAAAGTCGTCGCGCAGGTCAAATCGCGACCGCGCTCCCACGTTCCCGCCCGCCTGGTGTGCGTACCCGGCGTCATGGTCGACTTTACCGTCGAGATCCCAACTCAACGTCAGTGCCAGATTAGCGAATACGACGCAACGTTGAGCGGCGAGAAGCTCGGCGAGACGCCTGACACTGAGATGCCCGATGGCATGCGCCTCATCGTAGCCGAGCGCGCTGCGCAGGAGCTTGGGTCCAATCAATCCGTGAACTTCGGCTTCGGTTTTCCGGGCGCCATCCCGGCGGTTCTGGCCACCCAAGGTCGCGGCGACGAGTACTGGGGTTCCGTCGAACAGGGTATCCACCGCGGCGCGATGCTCGATGGCGCGATGTTCGGTACGGCGCGTAACGCCGACGCCATCGTGCCGAGCGTCGATCAATTCGACTGGTATAGCGGCGGTGGGATCGACGTGACGTTCCTCGGCATGGGCGAGTTCGACGAAGAGGGCAATGTGAACGTTTCAAAGCTCGGTTCGACCGTTGTCGGTCCGGGCGGATTCATGGACATCGCGCAAGGCGCGAAAAAGCTCGTTTTTTGCGGGGCTTTCGAGGCCAAGGGTTTGCGTGTGGACCGCAACGGGGATGCCCTCGAAATTCTCTCGCCGGGATCGGTGCCGAAGGCCGTCAAAAGGGTGCGACACGTAACCTTCAGCGGCGTGCAGGCGCGTCTCGACGGCAAGGAAGTCTTCTACATCACAGAGCGCGCGGTATTTCGACTCGATGCGCTCGGCGTGTGCCTGGTCGAGGTGGCCAAGGGCCTCGACATGCATCGCGACGTGCTCTCGCGCATGGAGTTCACGCCGCTTATCGATGAGCGCCTGCTCGAAAACGCCCCGGCTCACTAAGCCCGATCAACTGCCGCTCATATTCGATTCTCGGAAGAAGAGGTTCTTCATGTCTGACACTGACATCCTTTACGAAGCAAACGGTAGCATCGCCACCATTACGCTGAACCGAGTTTCGCGTCACAACGCGCTGACGTTGGACATGCTGGATGACATCGATCGCGCCGTGGCAGACGTCGAGCGAAACGATGAGATCCGCGTGCTGAAGATCGAAACCACCAGTCCGCGTTTCTTTTGCAGCGGCGCAGATATCAACGAGTGGGGCGATATCGATCCGCAAAAGATGGGCACCCGCTTCATCCGGGAAGGAAACCGTGTCTTCCGTCGAATCGCGGAACTCGACAAACCGACGATCGCTGTTCTTTCTGCCAGCGCGCTCGGTGGCGGATTCGAACTCGCGCTGACGTGCGATCTGCGCTATGCAAGCACACAGGCCAAGCTTGGCTTTCCCGAAGCATCGGTGGGCGCCATCCCCGGATGGATGGGCTGCGCGCGGCTTTCCGAACTCGTCGGCGCAACCCGCACGCGCGAGTTGATCCTTCTCGGTGAGCCAATCTCTGCCGAAACCGCTGTCGCTTGGGGGGTGATCAATGAAGCCGTCGAAGCCGAGCACCTGCGCAGCCGCGTCGATGCTGTCTGCGAGACGCTTATCAAACGATCGAGGACGTCTCTGTCGGTTGGCAAACGCCTCGTTCGCATGATGGAGACGGGCCAGCACGACTACGCGCACGAACTCGCCGCGTCGGTATGCAAAGCGTCGCCCGATGCAATCGAAGGCGTCGCCGCATTCCGCGAAAAACGCCATGCATTTTTCCGTTGAACCTCGAATCCACCACGCAGTCATGTAAGCCGCATCAGCGGATCAAGCACCTCAGGAGACAGGAGTCGATCATGGACCGTACAGCTATCCGGTGGCGCATCTGCGCGCTGCTTTTTTTCGCAACCACGATTAATTACCTGGACCGTCAGGTGCTGGGCCTGCTCAAGCCCGAGCTTGCCGTCACGTTCGACTGGACTGAAACGCAATACAGCTACATCGTCATGGTGTTCACGGCCTGCTATGCAATCGGCATGGTCTTGTCCGGCAAAATGGTTGATAAATTCGGCGTCAAGATCGGGTATGGCGTATGTGTTCTGGTATGGAGTATCGCCGCCTGCGGGCACGCACTCGTGCGCAGCACGATGGGCTTTGGCGTCATGCGTGCCCTGCTCGGCATCTCGGAATCTGGCAGCTTCCCCTGCGCTGTGAAGAGCGTGTCGGAGTGGTTTCCGCGTAAAGAGCAGGCACTTGCGGTAGGCATTCTGACTTCCGGCACCAGTATCGGAGCGGTCGCGGCACCGGCCACCGTGCCGTGGCTGGCTGCAACGTATGGCTGGGAAGCCGCGTTCTTCATCACAGGCATGACGGGATTCGTCTGGCTGGCGTTCTGGTACTTCATGTATCAGGTGCCGGCGAAGCACGCGAGGATCAACGAAGCCGAACTCACGTACATCAGCGAAGATTCGGCTCCTACTCCCGCGGCTCAAAAGGTAAGCTGGTTCACGTTGCTCAAGCTGCGTCCGACGTGGGCGTTCTTCGCCGGTAAGCTGCTGACCGACCCGATCTGGTGGTTCATGCTCTTCTGGCTGCCGTCGTATTTCAACTCGCGCTTTCACCTCGACCTGAAGACCCTCGGCCTTCCGCTGGTGATAGTTTATGTCGCGACTTCAATCGGCAGCATTGGTGGTGGTTTCATCTCGTCCAAGCTGATTCAGCGCGGCTGGTCTGTGACGAAGGCGCGACAGACTACCATGCTTGTGTTTGCGTTCCTTGTTATGCCGATCGCATTCTCGCCGTTCATCGACAACATGTGGACGATGGTGGGCCTGTTGAGTTTGGCGGCAGCTTCGCACCAGGCATGGTCGGCAAACCTTTTCACCACTGCCTCCGACATGTTTCCGAAGGCAGCGGTTGGCTCCGTCGTTGGGATTGGCGGGTTGGCTGGTGCGTTGGGGGCGACGCTCTTCCCGCTGGTCGTCGGCGCAGTGCTCGATCACTTCAAGATGCTCGGCCACATCAATGCGGGCTACAACGTGCTGTTCGTAGTCTGCGGCTCAGCCTATCTTTTGGCGTGGATCGTAATGCGAGTGATCCGTTCGTCGAGCAAGGCTATCGATATCGCGCAGCTTGCGCCGACCGCTCAAGGCTAAGGTTAAGGCTCTTCGAAAGCGCCTCCCGGTTGCTGCATGAGCTTCGGGAGGCGGCAATGACAAGCCCCTCGTTCGTAGCTGCTGCGGGTAGGTGATGCGGCGTCCGCGCATCAAGACGCCACAAGCGACGCCTCGCCGACCGCCCGATCATCGATCGGAAAATGCAGCAGCGCCGCAACGAGCCCCGCAACGGCCGTGGCGCCCCAGATCAGCGAGTAAGAGCCGGTCGTGTCGAAGACATAGCCGCCGAGCCATGCGCCGAGAAACGATCCGAGCTGATGACTCAGAAACACGACGCCGAACAGCGTCCCGAGATGCCGCGTGCCGAACACCTTCGCGATCAGCCCGTTGGTGAGCGGCACCGTGCCGAGCCACGTCAGCCCCATGACCGCGGCGAAGATCACGACGGACACGCTTGTCGTCGGCAGCAGAACGAAGAGGGCGATCGCGCCGCCGCGAATCAGATAGAGCCACGCGAGCACGTAATGTTGCCGCCAGCGTCCGCCGATCCACCCGCATGCCCAACTGCCGATCATGTTGAAGAAGCCGATCAGCGCGAGCGCCGTCGCGCCGAGCCCGACCGGCATGTGACAGAGCAGCAGATAGCCCGGCAGATGCGTCGCGATGAACGCGAGCTGAAATCCACACGTGAAAAAGCCGAGCGTCAGCAGCCGATAACCGCGATGACGCAACGCATACGCCAACGTCTCGCGCAACGGCATCGCGCGCGATTCGTTCACGCCGGATACCGGCACGGCCATCGACGCGTTGCTCCGGCGGCTCGCGCGATCGAGCACGATGCCGAGCGGCGCAGCAAGAAGCAGCACGAAGGCGAGGACATATAACGACGCCGCCACGCCCGCATGCACACGGACTTCCTGCGCGAACGGCACCATCAGCACTTGCCCGAACGAACCGCCCGCGCTCGCGAGGCCCATCGCGACGCTGCGCGCTTGCGGCGACGCGACGCGTCCGACCGTCGCGAGCACGACACCGAAGCTCGTGCAACTGATGCCGATGCCAACGAGCAATCCGAGCCCGAGTACGAGCATCCATCCGGAAGTCGCGGCGGCCGCGAGCGCGAGGCCCGCTGCGAACGTGGCCGCGCCCATCGCGACGACGGGGGCGGCGCCGTATCGGTCGGCGGCGGCCCCGGCGAACGGCTGCGCGAAGCCCCAGACGAGGTTATGTAGCGCGATGGCGAAAGCGATCAGCGTGACGGGCAAGCCGCGGTCGAAGGAGAACGGCCCGATGAAAAGCCCGAAGGTCTGGCGCACGCCCATCGCGGCGCTCAGTATCAGCGCGGCGGCGCCGATCAGCACCCAGGTTGTGGCGCGGCTCGTGTTCGTAGTGTTCGCAATGTTCGACAGTGACGGCATGGCGCAAATCCTCCTTGCGGCCATCGTCGCAAACGAACGCCCGTGCCGACAAACGAAAACTTTTCGCGGGCAGATGAGCGCAGTTCAACCGTCGCCGTTGCTATCGACGAACTCCGCCGCCTGCTCGGTCAGCCAGTCGCGAAACGCGGCGGTGTCCGCGCGGCGCTGGCTTGCGGCGTCTCGCAGAGCCAGTAAGCGGTTTGCGCCTCGACGCTCGTCGCCGAGGCTTGCACGAGCGTGCCCGCCGCCAGCTCGCGATCGACGAGCGGACGACGGCCGACGACTACGCCGAGTCCGGCCGCGGCGGCATCGAAGGCGAGTTGAACGGTATCGAACCGCAGGCCGCCGTGCAGATCGAGGCCGTCGATGCCCGCGCCGTCCATCCACGCCTGCCAGTCCTCGCTCGCCGTATCGACATGAATGAGCGCGGCGCGCGCCAGATCGGGCACGCCGTCCGCGCCCGTCACCGAAGCGCGATATGACGGACTGCACAAGGGCACTAGCCGCTCGCCGAATAGACGCTGCCACGATGCGCCATCCACGGGACCACGCGAGAGGCGCAGGCCGAAATCGAAGCCATCGACGGGAAAGCCTGCCTGACGGCGCGAAGTGTCTATCGTGATATCGATGTCGGGCCAGCGCGCACGGAAATCCGCGAGGCGCGGGACGAGCCAGCGCGCGGCAAGCGTCGGCGCACAGGTGACGGCGATCGTGCGGCGCTTGTGTTTGCCGGGCAGCGTCTGCGTGCCGATCGCAACGAGCGAGAATGCTTCGGCGATGTACGGCAGATAATGTTCGCCCGCCGCGCTCAGCGACAGTCCGCGCGGCTCGCGGATGAACAGCTCGACGCCGAGCATGTCTTCCAGCGCGCCGATGCCGTGACTCACCGCGCCAGGCGTCACGTTGAGCTCGGCGGCGGCGAGCTTGAAACTGCGATGTCGCGCAGCGGCTTCGAAGAGACGCAGGGCATTGAGCGGTGGCAGGCGCTGGGGCATGTCGGCGTAGGGGATCGACGGCGTGTGCGTCTATATTGCCATCGTTAGGGCGCCGCTTGTCGCCGCGCTCTCGGCCGGCTGGCGAACGCTTCGGAATGAGCGCGGAGGGGCGGATCGATGGATAACACCGTGGCGCCGAGCGCTATGCGTTGATGAATAGCGCCGTTGCCGCGCGCGGCGTTCTGGGCATGAGGCCCTGCATGTACGTCATGCCGAGGCACGACATCACCGATACGACGAACGCGTCGAGGGGCCTGCATCGGAATCAGGACTGGATGCTTGATATACCGCGACCGCGACGAATAGTGCACGGCCGCCGACGGCACGAGCCAGCGCTGGAGCGGCAGCACGAGTTCGTCGACGTCGGGTGCGGTCACTTCGAGAAGCGAGGTCGGATCGCCCGCGCAAGGCTATGCGCGTGAGCCGCTTCGGTCTAGCGGCGTCGTTCGAATATTCGTGAGCGTAGGGTGCGCGTTACGACTTCATGTTCTTCGATACGGCGTTCATCGCCGAGAGCACGCTTCGCGCGCGCTCCACTTCCTCTTTTATCTTCTCGATGAGCCAGCACGCGACCTGCCGCATGGCATCCGATGGATTCGACGAACGATATTCCAGCACGTAGTGGCAGCCCGTTTCGATATACCGGTCCCATGCGGGAATGATCTTGCCTTCGTTGAGCGGCGCCGCGATGGCGAGCAGCCAGCCGAGCACGACGCCTTGTCCGAGCATCGGGCATTGCACGGCGAGACCGGGGTCCGTGTGATGCACCGCCTCGCCGATGCCCTTGTCGGAAAGCCCCGTCGCGCGATGAAAATCCGCCCATGAGTGCGTGGTCACATCGAGATGAATGTAGGCGTGAGCTTCGGCGCGCATCGGTGCATCGAGCGGTCCGAACTCCGCGAGATACTTGGGACTGCAAACTGGAACGATAATCTCGGGACAGAGGCACGACGGATCGCTTTCGGAGCCGGGTCCGTGCAGGCGGCTGGCGGCGCGACCTCATCGGCATCGTGGACTGGCGCGTGTCGCAACTCGCGCTGCTCGGCGCGGACGTGCGATACAGCCACTATGCCGAACTGAGCGATGTGCTGAATCACGGCGCGGATATCGGGCAGACACGAACATGGAGCTTCGGCATCTTCGCTATTTCATCGCTGTCGCCGAGTTGCGCAGCGTGCGCGCGGCATCCGACCACCTGCACGTCACGCAACCGGCGATATCCCGGCAGATTCAGGATCTCGAAGACGCCATCGGCGCAACGCTGTTCGAACGAACGCCGCGCGGCCTGAAACTGACGCCCGCTGGCGAGGCCTATTTGTCCGAGGCGCGCGAGATTCTCGACCGCGTCGATGCCGCCATGTCGAGAGCGCGAGTACTTTTTCATGCCGGAGGGCGAATCGCGTCGTATTGTGTTCGAAGACAGCGTGCTGCCGGTGATCGAATCGGGTCAGGCGCGCGTCGTACCGGACGAGGGCGAAGAGATTCTCGACGGCATTCGCTTCATGCCGACCTTTGGGCACAGCATCGGGCACATGGCGATTGAGATTCGCTCGCGCGGCGAAACGGCGCTCTTTTCCGGCGACGTGATGCACAGCGCCGTGCAGGTGCATCGACCGGAATTGAGTTCGATGTTCTGTCTCGACCAGCAGCGGGCGCGTGCGTCGCGAGCGCGTCTGCCCGCCCATGCAGCCGGTACGGGCGCGACGATATTCGCCGCGCATTTCGCCGAGACGTCGGCCGGAACCGTCACGCGGACGGCGGAAAGCTTCGAGTGGCGATACGCGTGAATGAACAGGTAACGCTGAGAGGTTCGTGTGTCGACATTGCGATAGAGACGAATTGAGGTTTCACGATGCGAAGTGACAGATTCAATACGGCCTCAGGCGAATTGACACTTTCATTGCGCTCGAAGCGGAAGCAACAGTGTCACCCGCACACCGCTTTCCCGCATCCTGCCGTTCTGCGAGTGGTGACAGTCTCATTGCGTACTACGGCCGGCGGGCGCCTAAGTCAGCGATCGCAGGGCGCTTTCTGCGGCGCTGATCAGGGGCCCGGCTCGCCGGCTCCGAAATCGGAGATGGGAGAGAGGTCGGCGGCTGCTGCGGGCAGCGCCGGTACAGCCGAGATGAAGGCCAAAAGCAGACCATAAAGTGCAACATGTTTTCTCATTGCACTCGGGTCTCTCAAGTCGGTGATGATGAGCGCAAGCGTAAGAAAAAGCCTCAAGGGATCGAGAAATTACAGCGTCCTGTCAAGAAGATTTCACATTTCTTTCCTAAAGTAGCGCGTCAACCGGCACGTCGGGCTGCAACGGCCCGAAGCACGGACATTCATCGCCGGTACAAACCCACGATCAAGGACTCGAACCACACATGGCGCTGCCGCTCGACCTCTCCCGCCGCAAAGCTCTCAAGATTCTCGCCGGCGCACCGATGCTGCCGCTCGGCGGCGCGACCGCCGCTTCGCTGCTCGCCACCGCATGCGGCGGCAGCGACAGCAACGCGGCGACGAACGCGTCCGCGCCCGCGTCGACGGCTGCGTTCACCACGGCGACGTTCAGCAGCATGGCCGCGCCGACACTCGCCGATCCCGCGGCGATGGCGAAGACCACCGTCGGCTCGACCATGACCGTGAACTTCAGCGACGGCAGCAATCGCGCGTACAAGCTCGCGTATCAGCCGTTCTTCGTGACGGGCGATGTGGTGCCGAACACGGCCGGCGGCACCATCGTCGCGGGCGGCTATTTCGACATCGACAATCAGCCGATCATCGACAAGTCAGTGGCGGGCAAGGAGCGCCAGTTTTTCTCGGACTGCCCGGACGGCACGTCGCTCATCAAACTCGACAAGACGACCGTCAAGGGCGTGAAGGGCAACGCCGTGTTCGCCGTCGTGCAGTTCGAATACACGACGCGCGACCAGAATGCCGCGAGCATGTACGGCCGCCTGCCGTCGCCGATCGCGGTGCTGACGCTCGATCAGGATCCGGCCACTGGCAAGCTGACGCTCGTGAGCTACGCGAACGTCGATACGTCGAAGGCGAACGGTCTGTGGATCACGTGCGGCGCGAGCCTCTCGCCGTGGAACACGCATTTGTCGAGCGAAGAGTACGAGCCGGATGCGGCGCTCGGCTCGAAGGACGCGCAGTTCCTCGCGTATAGCCAGAACCTTTACGGCGATCAGGCGAAGGCGCGTCCGTATCACTACGGTCATGTGCCCGAAGTCACCGTCAACCCGGACGGCACCGGCACGATCAAGAAGCACTATTGCCTCGGCCGCATCTCGCACGAGCTGATTCAAGTGATGCCCGACAAGCGCACCGTCATGATGGGCGACGACGCGACCAACGGCGGCGTCTTCATGTTCGTCGCGGACAAGGAAGCGGATCTTTCCGCGGGCACGCTTTACGTCGCGAAGTGCGCGATGACGTCATCGGCGGGCGCGGGCTCGGCCAATTTGACGTGGATGAGCCTCGGCCACGCGACGAGCGATGAAATCGAGAACCTCGCCAATACGCTGACGCTCTCCGACATCATGGATGTCGTGAGCGATGCGACCATCGGCGCGACGCTCGATGCGAGCTATACGCGCATCAACTACAACGGCGCGTTCAACTGGATTCGCATCAAGCCGGGCATGGAGAAGGCGGCCGCGTTTCTGGAGACGCATCGCTACGCGGCATTGCGCGGTGCGAGCATGTGCTTCACGAAGCTCGAGGGCACGACGGTCAACGCGAAGGACAAGATCGTCTACTCGGCGATGTCGCAGATCGTCAAGTCGATGGTCAAAGGCGACGCGCACGCGGCCGAATTCGCCGTCGACAAGACCATCAACTCGGGCGCGGTGTACGCGTTCAATCTGAAGGGCGGACAGAAGGATCTGACCGGCGCGGCGATCAACAGCGAATGGGTTCCGGTCGACATGGCCGCGCCCGCCGCGCTCGTCGGCGAAGACATTTCCGCTGATGCGCTCGGCAACATCGGCAACCCCGAGCGCATCGCGAATCCGGATAACCTCAAGTTCTCCGAGAAGCTGCGCACGCTGTTCATCGGGGAAGACAGCGGCCGGCACGTCAACAACTTCCTGTGGGCCTACAACGTCGATACGAAGTCGCTGTCGCGCATTCTGTCGGCGCCGTCGGGCGCGGAATCGACGGGCCTGCACGCGGTCGACGAGATCAACGGCTGGACCTACATCATGAGCAACTTCCAGCATGCGGGCGACTGGGAAACGCCGCTGCATTCAAAGGTGCAGGCGACGCTCGATCCGCTGATCCGCGCGAACTACAAGGATCGCTACGGCGCGGCGGTGGGCTATCTGACCGCCGATGCAACCTCGGTCAAGCTGAGTTGACGGGCCAGGAGAAGCGCAACGCTTCCCTCAATGCGTAGCTTCGAGGTGCGTCGCGGACGCGACGCGCCTCGCAGAATTCAGCAGCTTTGCTCGTAATCGATGTATTCGAAGCCGGCCGCAATCGCATAACGGATCGCTTCTTCCACGTTCGGTAACTCGCCGGCCAGGCGCACCGAACGCTCTATCCCGTTCAAATCTTGCATTCGCGCCGTCGCGGCAGACGCGTCCCCGTGCCGGACCGCCGCCGGCGTGACCATCATGTCCCTGTAGCCGAAGACCATTTCTTCAATGGACCTCGCGGCGATTGCGCGGCTCCATCGGTCTCGGTATCGGTATCGGTGTAGCGGGGCGGCCTGCTGGCCTGGCGATTGTCGCGGTTGAGGAAGCACGCCTCGCGCGGGAAGCGTAACTTGAGCGATTAGGACGCGCCATTGAGCGAGCTAAAACGGGACCTTGGCTGATCGAACTGACTATCGGCCACGACCGGAGGCTCATGGCCGATCATGGACTGAGACAGCGCGCGCCCTTTACGTTTCTAACTTCGGCTTTACATAATGCAAATTAGCGTCGCTCGGACTGTAGGTCCCAAGTTCAAATGTCGTGTTTCTGCTAAGTAGAAATGTCGCATTTTGCCGTAGGTTCGTGGCCAGACAAGCGTTTCTGGAGCGCGGACCGTGAACTCGACTGGGACGATCACGATGTCGATGCGCGAACTGGACCGACTCAAGGTGATTCAGGCCGTCGCCGAGGTGCGGCTCAAACCCGGACGTGCCGCCGAGCGGCTGGACTTGAGCGTGCGGCAAGTCGAGCGCCTCGCGTAAGCAGCGAGCTTCGCGTAGGCGGGCCTCATGTCGCTGCAAGACGAAGTCCAGGCGCAGCGCGCGCAGACTGCGCGTTCGGACGGGCTACTCTATACTCGACAGCCTTTCGCTCTGATCAGTCGCGTAGTCCGCTCTGCGTTATGCCCCGAATTCCGCCTGCGCGATTCGTCATCGGTTGCGCCTTCATCGCGTCAGCGCTCACCGTGGTCGTCGTATCGTTCGCGTGGGTCGCCGGGTGGATTGCCTGGCCCGGTACGGCACCGGCGCTTTCGCCCGCACGCCTGATCGACGCATTCGAGCACTCGAGCGGCAGGCACCTCGGGTTCCGTCGCAATCATGCCAAGGGAATCTGTGTAAGCGGCTACTTCGACAGCAACGGCAACGGCGCGGCGCTCTCGCGTGCCGAGGTCTTTCAACCGGGCCGCACGCCGGTCACGGGGCGCTTCTCCGCGCCGGGCGGCAATCCCGCGGAAAACGACGCGGCCACCACCGTGCGCAGCTTCGCGCTGCGCTTCATGATGCGCAATGGAGAAGAATGGCGTACCGGCATGAACTCCGCGCCGGTCTTCGCCGTTCGCACGCCGCAAGCCGTGTTCGAGCAGCAGGAAGCCATGCGGCCCGACCCGCGCACAGGCCGCGCGGATCCCGCCAGGCTGAACGCGTTCTTCGCACGGCACCCGGAAACCAACGCGTTGCGCGACTGGCTTGCCGCGCATGCGCCGTCGTCGGCCTTCTACAACGCGAACTATTACAGCATCAACGCGTTCCGTTTCACCGGTTCGGACGATGCCACTCGGTTCGTGCGCTGGAGCGTGACGCCGGAAACGCCCTACGCACCCTTCGACGCCAGCCGGAATTCAACGCGCGATCCGGACTTTCTCGCGCACGACCTGCGCACGCGGCTGCGCGAGCATCCCGTCAAGTGGCGCTTGATGCTGACGCCGGCCGGCCCGGGCGATCCTGTCGACGATGCGACGCGCGCTTGGCCTGCCGAACGCGAAGCGCATCGAATCGACGCGGGGACGCTCGTCATCACGTCCGCCGAGTCCCAGATCGACGGCGCATGCCGCGACGTCAATTTCGATCCGACCGTGCTGCCCCGAGGCATCGCTCCCTCCGGCGACCCGTTGCTCGCCGCACGCGCCGCGGCCTACGCCGAGTCGTTCAGGCGCCGCACGGCCGAGGAGGCCCGTGCGAACGTGCGTTGAAGAAATGAGAGAACGCGTGGAATAAAGCCTTCGCGCCGCGTGTTTCATCCCAAGTTAAACTTTGCGGTTCGTACCTCGCGCCGGTGCCGGCAAGGAGACGATCGACCACGATCGCGACAGCACGCGCGGCATGGATCCGCCCGGGGATCATGGAGAGATACGTTCAATGAGCGGTGCAGACCTGCCCGGCATGCTTCCTGACATGCTGCCGCGCCTATGGGCATTCGCGCTTCGTCTTTCGGGCGACCAGCACGATGCCGAAGATCTCGTGCAGCGCGCGTGCGTGCGCGGGCTCGAACGCGCACATCAGCTTCAACCCGACACCGCGCCCCTGAGCTGGATGTATGCCATCATCCATTCGACGTGGATCAACGAACTGCGCGCGCGCAGCGTCCGCAAGCGGGCGAGCTTCGAGTGGGACGACGATTTCCTCGAAAATCTGCCCGACCCGGTCGACAGAAGCCCGGAAACGCAGTTGATGCACGGGCAGATCGTCGACGCGATCGAGCGCCTGCCTGAAGCGCAACGTGTCGTCATGCTGCTCGTCGCGGTCGAAGGTTTCTCTTATCAGCAGGCCGCGGACACGCTGGAGATTCCCATCGGCACGGTGATGAGCCGCCTTTCGCGCGCCCGGCAGTCGATCGGCGCCATGTTCGGGGAGCAGACGCCCAAGGCTCGCCCCGCTCCGACTCACAAGGATTCGTTCGCATGATGGCCGACGACGCTCAACTTCTCGCTTATGTCGACGGCGGACTCTCTCCGGAGGAGCGCGAATCCGTCGAAGCCCAACTACGCGAATCCGCGGAAGCGCGCAAGAAAGTCGCGCTCCTGCGTGCCTCGAAAGTCGAGTTCGCGGACGCGTTCGCGAAGCAGCCTCTGCCTCCCGTGCCGGAGAGCCTGCGGCTCAACATCGACCAGATGGTGAAGGCACATCGGGCCGCCGAGGCCGCGCCCGCCGCCGCCAATGAACCTGCCAATCCTGACGACGCGCCCGTTCCTGCCGCGCCAGTGCGGTCGCGGCTGCGCCGCATGCCCGTGTGGCTCGCCGCGGCGTGCGTCGCGGGCGCGTTCGTGGCCGGCCAGTTTGTCCATTTGAGTTCGCTACTCGGTTCACCGCAGCCCGGCGGCGCGCAAATGGCGAGCGCGGATGTCTCTCCGTGGATCGCCGCCGCCGTCGGCTATCAGAAGCTCTACACGCGCGACACGGTCGGCTATCGCGAAGACGATCCGGCCACCGCCGCCCGCGTCGTGGCCGATATCCGCCGCGAAGACCGCATCGCGCTACGCGTGCCGGACCTCAGCAGCGCGGGCCTCACGTTCAAGTCGGTGCAGCGCCTGCGCTTCAACAACAAGCCGCTGGTGCAGATCGTCTATCTGCCGCGCAACGGGCCGCCCATTGCGCTGTGCGTAATGAAAGATGCCCGGCCGGACGAGACGGTCGCGTCCCGCACGGTCGACGCCATGGACGTGACGACCTGGCGGCAGGGCGAGATGAGCTATGCGCTCATCGGCCAGGCGGGCGACGTCGATCTGGACGCGCTCGGCAAACGCATCTCCGAACTCGATATGGCGCCGCTCTTCAGCGAGGCCTCGCACGGGCCGGCGAATCTGGCCGGGTGATGCGCCGCGCTTTCCTTTTTAGCGCGTGGAATAAACACCGCTTCCGGGTGTTGTGTGATTAGCCCCGCGTATCCCGGGGGGCGTGGGATGCGCGTCCGGTTCGCCGGACAGCGCGTGAGACCGCGCTGCACAATACGCCGCGAACAGCGCTTGAAAGCCCTATGACACCGGACGACATCGAACTGCTGGCCTACGTGGACGGCAAGCTGCCCGCGCCTGAACGCGCGGCGCTCGAGCGCCTGCTTGCCGCATCGCCCGATGCGGCGTTGCGTGTCAAACGCCTCGAAACGTCGAAGCTGCCGTACGCGGACGCCTTCGCGCATCAGCGACTGCCGCCGGTTCCGCCATCGCTCGCACGGATGATCGACGGCATCGCGCAGGCCGCGCGGCTCGACACGCCGGGGCCGGCTCACAGCGGGCGCGGCGCCGGCGCCAACGACGACAGCAACATCGGCGCGCGCGGATGGCACGCGACGGCGCGGGTCCGGGCCGCCGCGGCCGGCTGGCTCGCCGCGGCATTCTTCGCCGGCGCACTCGCATGCGGCTTCGCGTTGCGCTTCGGTTACGACGATGCCCGACTCGTGCCGCATCAGGAAGGCGCTCAGGCATCGGCTCAGGCATCGGCTCATGCATCCGCTCATGCATCCACGGACCCGGCGGCCGCACCCTGGGTCGAGGCCGCCGCACATTATCAACAGCTTTACAGCCGGGAAACGCTGGCGAATGTCGACGCCGATGCGGCCCTCTCGCAGACGACGCTGGACAAGATTCGCCAGGAAGACCGGCTCGACATCCACATTCCCGACCTGCGCGCGTATGGCCTCACCTTCAAGCGCGTTCAGCGCCTGCAATTTCATGGCCGGCCGCTGGTGCAGATCGTCTACCTTCCGGCGCAGGGCAATCCCGTCGCCCTGTGCCTGATGCACGAAGCGCAGGCTGACGCGATGCCCGCCGATCGCACCGTTGCTTCCATGGCGGTCGTCACTTGGCGCCGTGCGCACATCGGTTATGCGCTGATCGGCGCATCGGGCGACGCGGCGCTGAACCGGCTGGCGCGCAGCCTCGCGCAGGGCGACGCCGCCTCGCTGTTCGGCGCCGTCGCGCCGCCGCTCGCTCTCGCGGACGGTATGCGCACGCTCGTCGCATCGTCCGGCTGAAGCGAGACAGTACGGAATAACCGCGCTTCCCAACTGTTGTGTTGATGAGACCGGCGTCCGCCGGACCACAACGCATTGACTGGCGGCGAGGATGCTTCATCGATTGCCCTTCAGCACAGCAGGACTTGTCATTGCCGCAGCGGCAGCGTCGCCCGCTTACGCGGGATGGACGCTCGCGAGCGCCGATGCGCCCGTCAGCGTGATTCGCGGAACACGCCTGAGCGACCTCAACGCGGGCGCGAGCCTGCACGAAGCCGATATCCTCGAATCACGTGAAGGCGTCGTGCACCTGCAGGACGAACACGGCACGCTGCTCGCGCTCGGCGCGCGCACCCGCGTCATGCTCGCCGCGGATGCGCACGTCGCGCTGCTCGACGGCTGGCTCAAGGTGGCCGCCGCACCGTGCGCCCTTCACGCATGCGCCACGCCGCATGTGGACACCGAGCGCGGCGCGCTCGACATCGGCGTTGGCGCTGCGGCGATCGTGCTCGCGCGCGACGATGCGAACGCCGTCGACATCTTCAGCGAAACCGGCACGCAGACCCTCCCGGCCAAACCGCCCGTGACGCTCGCGAGCGGCCGTTTCGTCACGCTCGATGCGCATGCCGGCGCGCAACAGGCAGCGCGGCCATCGAGCGCGTTTCTCGCTGATATGCCCGTCGCCTTTCGCGACGCCTTGCAGCCGCTTGCGCCCGCGAAGCCGTCGCAGAGCGCGCCGGTTTCGCGCGCCGTGGCTTACGGCGACATCTCGCCGTGGCTCGTCAGCAGCCTGCCAGAACGCAGGACATTCCCTGCGCGCTTCCGCTCGCGTCTTGCCGACACCGCTTTTCGCCGCGACGTGGATGCCAATCTGAAGGCACTGCCCGACTGGCGCGCCCTGCTCCATCCGCCGCGACGCCTCGACGCTGCGGGAACGCGTCATCCATAAGCTCTGCCTACCATCACCATGTCATCGTCATGAAGCTCAGACTGTCTCTCAGCGTCAAGTTCAACCTTGTGTTCCTGGTCATTTTCGCGGTCGCGCTGGTGGCGGTCGGCGCGGTGTCGGACCGCCTGCTCCAGAAGCAGGCGCTCGAAGAAACCGTGCACGATGCCAACGTGCTCGCGAGCGCGGCATCGTCGATGCAGAACTACACGGCCGCGCACATCACGCCGCTGCTCGCCACTCAGGTGAAGTACCGCTTCGTTCCCGAATCGATTCCTGCGTTCTCCGCCATCGAAATGCTGAATCTGCTGGAGAAGGACTTCCCGAACTTCTCTTACAAGTCGACGATGCTCAACCCGACCAATCCGCGCGACCGGCCGACAGACTGGGAAACGGATGTGATCCGCCATCTGCACGATCACCCGGAACTGAAAACGCTTTCCGGCGAACGCGATGCGCCCGGCGGCCGAGCGTTGTTTCTCGCGCGCCCGAGCCGCATCACCGATGCCGCGTGCATGCAGTGCCACAGCACGCCATCGGCCGCGCCCGCGACGGTCACCGAGAAATACGGCACTGCGAACGGCTTCGGCTGGACCATGAACGAAGTCATCGGCGCGGAGTTCGTCTCGGTGCCGATGGCGCAACCCGTGGCGCGCGGCCGCGCCGTGTGGCGCACCTTCATGCTGTCGCTGACCGGCGTGTTCGCGGTCTTGCTGATCGCGATGAACGTCATGATGCATGTGCTGATCACACGGCCGATCCGCTCGCTGTCCCATGCCGCCGATGAAATGAGCCTCGGCAAGCTCGACACGGTCATTCTGCAAACCCGCGGGTCGGACGAGATCGCCTCGCTCGCGGTGTCGTTCGGCCGCATGCGGACGAGCCTCGTCGAAGCGTTCCGCATGCTCGACGAAGAGCAGGCCTAGTCATGCCATCGGCAGATGACGTGCCGGCAACGCTGGGACGCTATGTCATCGAGCGCGTGCTCGGGCGCGGGGCGATGGGCATCGTCTATCTCGCGTTCGATCCGCAGATCGAGCGGCAGGTCGCGCTGAAGACGCTGCACCGCCTTGCCACCGACGACGCCGCGGCCGCGCACGAACTGACGGCGCGCTTTCTGAACGAAGCCCGCGCGGCCGGACGTCTCGTGCATCCGAACATCGTCGCGATCTACGACTACGGCGAAGCCGACGACATCGCCTTCATCACGATGGAATACGTGCGCGGCGAAAGCCTCGCCGCGCGTCTCGCCCGGCACGCGCGCACGGCAACGTCGATGAATCCGGCGAGCGCCCTTCGGTGGTTCGCGCAACTGCTCGATGCACTTGACTATGCGCACGAGGCCGGCATCGTCCATCGCGACATCAAGCCGGCCAATCTGCTGATGGGGCCGCGCGGCGAATGCAAGGTCGCCGATTTCGGCATCGCCCGTCTCGACACGTCGGCGCTCACACAGACAGGCACCTTGCTCGGCACCCCGAGTTACATGTCTCCGGAACAGTTCACCGGCGATACCGTCGATGCGCGCGCCGACCTGTTCTCCGCCGCCGTCGTGCTCTATGAAATGCTCACCGGCGTGTGCCCGTTCACCGGCACGCCGGCGGCGGTCATGCGCGGCATTCTCGACGACATGCCGCCGCTTCCGTCGAGCGTCGCCCGCGGCGTTCCTGCTCATATCGACGCCCTCGTGATGAAGGGCATGGCGAAGCGCCCCGAAGCCCGCTTCGCTTCGGCGCGCGAATGGCGCGACGCAGTGCTGGCCGCGTTCGCCGCCGATGCACAGGACGATGCCGAACGCACGGTGATCGCCGCGCGCGTTCCGCCCGCCGCGCTCGATGCGCTCGATGCGCCCGCCGCGCTCGATGCGCCGCCCGCCTTCGCGCCGGACATGATCGCGCAAATCGAGAAGCGCCTCGCGAGCCACGTGGGTCCGGTCGCATCGCTGCTGATGCGCCGCGCCTGCGCGGACGCGGCCGACATCGATACGCTGCGTGGGCGGCTCGCCGCCCATTTGCCGACCGACGAAGCGCGCCGCGATTTCGATGCGCTGCTGATGCGCCTTGCGGTCGGTACGCCGCCTTCGACAGGCGCACGGGCGCAGACCGTCAGCGCAGAAAGCGTGAACGAGGCCGCCGCGCGGCTCACGACTTTTCTCGGTCCGGTCGCGCGCATCGTCGCGCGCCGCGCCGCCGCGCAATCCGCCGATCTGCCCGCTTTCCATGCGCGTCTGCTCGACGCCGTGCCCGATGAGCATCGCGAAACCTTGCGGCGCGAATGGGGCATCGCGGGCGGCTAGCGTCAGTCGCCGAGCAGACGCAAGAACAAGCCGGAGTCCAGCGCGCCTGTGTGCCGATGCGCTTTTTCGCCCGCTTGCGTCCACCACGCGCTGCCGCCATGGCACGTCGTTTCACGGAACGGCGGTGCAGGCAGTGCGGCAAGCCGCGCCTCGAATGCACGCATTGAAAACGACGGCGCGAGCGTGGACAGCGCGAGGGCAGCCGCCGCTTCGTGCCACGGGGAATCGACGGCGCACGACGCGCCGTGGATTTCCCGCGCGACGATCAGCGGGAAATAGCGCCCCACCGCATCTATGCCGGGCATCAGCGCGCCGGCATACGCGCGTTCGTCGAATATGTCGGGACTGGCGCAGAAGCGCCACACGGGCATGGCGAGATAGCTTTCGAGCCATTCGTGCGGCGCGCGCTGGCGGGCCGTCAGAAGGCCGCGTTGCAACCAGGCGTCGCAGGTTTTCACGAATGAGTCCGGCAAACCGCGCCCGACGAAGTCTCCGTGCGTGCGGACCTTGCCGTAGAAGCCCGCGCTCATAACGAAGCCGGGCAACGGAAGGCATTCAGGACGCCCGCGCGCAACGCATTGTTCACGCTGCTGGCGACGAGCGACAGCACGACCTTCCCGCCATCGAACGACACACTGAAGCGATCGGGTGGCCCGGCCTGCTGGACGCGCGCTGCGTCGAACACATGAAACAGCGCCCACGGTCCGTCGGCGCGCAGTGGCGTGCCGTCGGCGGGATCGAGTTCGACATGGGCCTGCCCGGTGCCCTTGCCGCTCGGCCAGCGAAACTCGGCCGTGGCGTTGGGCGCGTCGCCCGAGGCGGTGAGCTGCGTGCCGTCGATATCGAGCACGAAGCGCTTCACCGACGGATCGAGCGACGTGACTTTCGCCGTGAAGCGAACGGAGACATCGCGGCCGCCGTCGCGGAACAGCGCCTCGCGCAACATCGCGGCACGCTGGAACTGCACCGGCACGTCGTCGGACAAGCCGAGCGCCTTCGCGTCGGGACGCCACTTCCACACCGCCCCCGACGTGTCGACGCGGCTCTGCAGATTCTGCTGGAAAAACGTATCGACGAGGCCGCCGGGCGCGAGCACGCGCGCGAAATCGTCGGGGGCTGCGTCGCGCGTCGCGCCGCGCACCAGCGGATAGCGAGCGTCGAGCGCCTGCCGGCACGCCGGCGCGACGCTCGCCGCCCACGCGGACTGCAACTGCGCCCGCTGGCTGCGGATCTGCACGGTATCGGCGTTGCCGGCGACGCCCTGCAGGATGGCCGCAAGCGGCGCGGGCGCATTCTGCGACATCAGCTTGAGCCGGTCCAGCGGCGCGGTCGCGGGCAGCGGCAGGGACTGCCTGCGCGCGGTATCTTCCGCCTGCAAGGTCGCGGCGGCGTCCTTCAGCGCGTTGACATAGTCGTCGAGCGGTGCGCCGGCGAGATCGTGCAGCGCCTGGAAATGTGTGTCGACGAGCGTCGGCGCGGCGGGCGCGTCCGTCTCGACGCCGATGTGCTTGCGCAGCGTGTCGAGCTTGCCGGGCGGCGCGGCGGGCGGGGCGAAGCGCGTTTCGCGCGCAATACCCTCGATCAACGCGCGCAGCGGCGAATTCGGCGCGCCGAGCAGGTTTGCCATGCGGGCGCCCTGGTCCGGCGCATCGAACGGCACGACGCCGATATCCGCCAGCAGCGCGTCCCATTGGCGAATGGTTTCGTCGCTATAGAGGCGCGTGAGCGCGGTGCGCAACGCGTCCGTATCCTGCGCGCCGGCGCGGGTCTGGCCGTTGCCGAGCACCCAGTCGTCTTTGGGAAGATTCGAGAGCGCCGCCTCGCGCAGACGCTCGAACGCCGCGAAACCCTCGCGCGTATAGGCGCCGTCGATGCCTTGCGTGAGCGGCGCGCCGCTCTTTCTGACGAACACGATCTGTCCGCTCGGACCCGCCGCCTTCGCGACCGTGAATTCCGGCAGGCGCTGCTGCGCGAGTTGCTGCCGGATGCGTCCGTCGAGCCGCTGCGCCAGAGGCACGCGATTCAGCACGGCGCGCGCCTGCGCAATCAGGCTCTGATCGAGCGGCAGGTTCGAATCGAACTGTCCGCGGCTGAACAGCGCCTGGAGGTGACGTTCGATGTCGGCGCGCTCACCGTCGCTCGCGTCCTTCATGGCGCCCTGCCGCCAGGTGCGCATTGCCCAGACCTGCAGTGCGTCGGGATCGAAGTGCGCCGGGTCGCCCAGCATCAGATACGCGCGCAGGGCCTCGTAGAGCGTCGCCGTATCTTCCGACCCGGCGTGGCGCAACTGGTCCTCCATGCGCTGCACGACGATCGGCAGCAAGGTCTGCCGCAACAGCCGCTGATAGACGCGCTCGGCTTCGCGCCCGAGCTTCTCGCGCTGATCGAGCCCGAAGCCCGCCCACCACGACGGATCGTGTGAGGCGCGCTCGGCGTCGCCGCCGGGCAGATCGCGCGCCGCATCGAGCAGCGGCAGCACGGCGAGCGGACTATCGCCGGCGCTCGTCTGCTTCGCGCGTTCCGCCAGCGCCGCGACCTGCTGACGGCTTTCCTCGACGAAACGCCGGTTCTGCCGGTCGCTGGCAATCAGTCCGGCCAGCCCGGCCGCGAGCGACACGCCGATCAGGCCGACGGCGACCCGCTGAAAGCGCGTGCGCCGCCGTTCCGTGCGCGCATCCGTACCCGCGATGCCCTGCTCCGCGAAGATCACGTCACGCAGCAGCCGCTTGACGAAGTAGGCGCGTCCGCTCGACGCATCCGCCATCACGACTTCTCGGCGCAGTCCGAGCGAGCCGGCCATGGCGCTCATCATGCGGTCGAGCGGACGGCCGCTTTGCGTGCCGCTAGTAAAGTAGACGCCGCGCAGCAAAGCCGCGCGGGAGAAGCGCGAATCGCCGAAAGCATCGTCGAGAAAACGCTGCAACGCCTGCTCGATGCCCGCGAACTGCTGCTGGAACGAATGGATCAGCGCGCGGCGGCGCACGTCGGTTTCCTGCTGCATGCGTTGCAGCACGCGATCCTGCACCTGCCGGTGAAGCAGACGGAACTCGTCGGGAAAGCGCGCGAGCGGTGTGCCGGCCTCGCCTTCGCCCTGATTCGATGCGAGCGGAAACGTCACGCCCCAGACCTGTTCGCGTTCGTCGCGGCCCAAGTCGTCGAAGTATTCGGAGAAGCCCGCAAGCATGTCGCTCTTGGTGACGACGACGTACACCGGCAGACGCACGCCGAGTTGCCGGTTCAGTTCGGACAGACGCTCGCGGATGGTCACCGCATGCGCGGCGCGCGCTTCGTCGGACTGCTGCAGCAGATCGGCGGCGGACACTACGGCCATCACGCCATCCAACGGACGGCGCGGACGATATTTGCGCAACAGGGCGAGGAAGCCGAGCCACGCGCCGCGGTCCGCTTCTTCATGGCTATCCTGCGTCGTGAAGCGGCCGGCGGTATCAAGGAGCACGGCGTCGTCGGTGAACCACCAGTCGCAGTTGCGCGTGCCGCCGACCCCGCCCACCGCCTGCGCGCCCAGCCGGTCCGCCAGTGGAAAGCGCAGGCCGGAGTTCGCAAGCGCGGTAGTCTTGCCCGCCCCCGGCGCGCCGACGAACATGTACCACGGCAGATCGTAGAGCGCTTCGCGGCGCGGCCTCAGCCAGCCGGCCACGCCCTGCTTCGCGCCGCCGCGCGTTTCGCGCAGCGTTCTGAGGGCGTCTTCGAAACGCGTGCGCAGCGTGGCGAGTTCGGCATCGGCGGCCTGGCGCGCGGGGTCCGGCTCGCGCCGCGCGGGATCGAGCGCATCGGCGACAAGACCCTGCACGAACTTCGACCCGGCGATGCGCGCCTTGGCATACCGCACGCCCCAGTATCCGGCCCAGCACAGGACGATCAGCGCGATTGCGAGCCACCGGCGCGCCGCGCTGTCGAGCGGCGCGCGTCCGTCGAAGGCGACGAGCGGCCCGTAGAACCACACGAGCGCAGCCAGCGCGAGCACGCCGGCGAAAGAGACGACAGCAGGCTTCTTCAGGGTATCGATCCACTTCATGGTGCGGCTCCCGGCGAAAGAATGTCGATGCTCACGCGGCGATTGCGCGCGCGCCCGGCGGCCGTATCGTTCGATGCGGCCGGCTCCGTGTCGCCGCGTCCCTCGGCGCTGACCCGGGCGGGATCGGGCAGCTTGGCGGCGAGCATCGCGCGCACCGTGTCCGCGCGTGCCTGCGACAGCGCCACGTTCGACGGAAAGCGCGCCGACACGATGCGCTGGTTGTCCGTATGCCCGATCACGACGACATTGCCCGGCTTGTCACGCAAGGCTTCGCCGATGCGCTGCACGAGCGGGGCGAAATGCGCATCGAGATCGGCGCTGCCCGACGCGAAAATCTGCACGCCTTGCGCCGTATTGTTGAGCGTGACGGTCGTGCGGTCCGCCGACTCGCCGACCGTCACCAGCTCCTGCGCGATCTCCGGCGCGAGGAAGCTGCTCAGCGCGGCGGCCAGCTTGGGTGCGGCCTTCGTCTTGTCGGCGAGCACCGGCGCGGGCGCGACCCGGATTGTGCGCATCGCGGCGAACACCGGGTCCGAGAATGCGTTGATGCGCAGGCCGAGCACGAGGCCCGCCGTCATCAGCACGGC
Organism: Caballeronia sp. SL2Y3; assembly: GCF_022879575.1. Lineage (NCBI taxonomy): Bacteria > Pseudomonadati > Pseudomonadota > Betaproteobacteria > Burkholderiales > Burkholderiaceae > Caballeronia > Caballeronia sp. SL2Y3. Next base: position 258,452 of record NZ_CP084262.1, on the reverse strand, counting down.
GGCCGCGAGCGCGAGCGCGACCCACAGCGGCAGGAAGCCGAGCAGCCGTTTGCGTTCGCGGTCGGCGGGCCGCCAGTGCGGCGACAACGCCCGTTCCACCGCGCCGCGCTGCGCGCGGATCATCTGTTCGAGGCGGGCGCGAATCTCGTCGAGCTGACGCTTGCCGCCTTCGATCAGGCGATAGCGCCCGTCGAAGCCGAGCGCGAGCATCACGTAGATGAGTTCGAGCGTGTCGATCTCCACCGCCGGGGTTTGCGCCAGCCGTTGCAGGATGACGAAGAGCCGCTCGCCGCCCGATGCCTCGTTGTGAAACGTCACGAGCAGACTGCGGCGGCCCCAGACGCCCGCGCCCCACGGCGTGGCGGCAATGGCTTCGTCGATGAACGTGCACAGGCAATAGCGGGCCGGTCCGAGCTGCGCATCGGGCACGCCGAACGAGCGGCCATCGGCTTCGAACCTGCGCACCATCTGGATAAGCTGTGCGCGCAGGGCTTCGAGATCGGGGTGGCTCGCGAGCCGGCGTAGCGGCAGCGCGAGTTCGAGCAGCGGACTGGCCGCGCGCAGGAGCGGATTGCGCCCCGCGATCGAGGCGTCGAGCGGCGCGAGCGGCGCTTCCGTCGTCGCGGGCGGCGCGCCGGTGTTCGTCGCGGGCTCGCGCTTGCGGCCGGGCGTCGGCAGCCGGATGGTCTGGGCCGCGTCGAGAAACACCGCATCGTCGAGCGGCGGGTGGGTGTCGTTGGACATGGAATGGCTTCCTTCAAACGGCGTGGCTTCAGTGCCGGATTGCCCAGAGTTCCATCGCGAGGCCGGGAAATTCCCCCGCGACGTGCAGCGCCATGCCGGCGGAAGACGCCAGCGTCGCCCATGCTTCGTTCTTGTCGTCGAGTTCGAAGTAGCTGTAGCCGGCGTGGAACGGCAACTGGCGCGGCGCGACCGCCAGCGCCCGCAGCGCAATGCCGGGCAATTGCAGATTCACGAGGTCGCGGATCTTTTCGATACTGCCGATCTTCACCTGGCTGCCGAACCCGGACAGCAGCGTGTCGGTCGGCACCTGAGCGCGCGCCGCCAGCACGAAAGTCGCCCCGGTGAAGAGCGCGCGATCGTTGACCAGCGCGACGCGCAGGCCGTAGCGGCGCTCTTCCAGCGCAATGGACACGACCTGCGGATCGGCCACGCGCGACAAGGCGAGCCGCAGCGCGGCGATCACCGGCTCGAAGCTCTCCTTCAGCCGTTCGTGCCGGTACGCGGGAAATTCCGGCGGCCTGCGGCCCGCCTGACTGAACGTGGCAAGCTCCCCCGCGAGGCCGATGCACACCCGATAAAGCGCCTCGGGATGCAGCCCGCTCAGCGCGTTGAAATGCGCGACCAGCGGCTGCGCCCGGTTGACGATCTGCAGCAGCAGGAAATCGGCGATCTCGGCCATGCCCGCGCCATCGGGCTGCGCGAGCCGCCCCGCAAGCGCTTCGCCGCGCTGTTGCAAGAGGCCGGCCAGCTCCGTCGCAAAGCGCGCGAGCTTGCCGGCCACGCGATAGTCGAGACACGGCGCGCAGTATCCGTCGTCGAGCACCACACGGCCGTCGCTCTTGCGTTCGATCACATGGGCGACCCCGGCGCACGCATGGGCATGCGCGACGTCGGGCGAGAGCGCGAGGCGCAGACGCAGCTTGCCAACCTGCAGCAACGTGGGGAGCGCATCGGCGTCGTTGCTGTCGTGAACTTCGACATCGCCTGCGCGATAACGCGCGAGGTTGTCCGCGTGCTCGCCGCCGCCGGATTCCGGCGAGCCGGGCCGTCGCACCGGCAAGGCGAGCATGACCGTCACGTTCGCCGCGTTCTCGGGAATCTCGAGCGGCTCGGGCAGGTCGTCGTCGGCGGGCAGGCGAAAGGGCGTGCCGTCCGGCAGCACGCCGGCTGCGGATCGGAGCGCGAGCTTGCCGAGCTTGAGCAGCGCCTCGTCGATCTCGAGTTTCGTGAAGCCCCACGCATAGGGACGCAGCGCGCCCGCGCGGCCTTCGAGCAGCGCCTCGACGTGACGGTCGTGCTGCTGCAGATGCTGCGGCTGGAGGAACATGCCCTCCGACCAGATGACCTTGTTGTTCCAGTACATGAGCTGACTCAGTCTTTCGAGAATTGCAGCGCATCGAGCTGCGCCTGATACGCACGGCCGAACGGCTCGCCGAAGCGCTGCTGAAAGTCGTCGCCGGTGTCGCGCGACACGCGTTCCCAGGTCTTGACGTAGCGCTGCCACAGCCGCGCCTTGCGATTGCCGACGATGGCGTGGAACCGGCCCGGCGCATCGAGCGAGCGTTCGATGGCGGCAGGTTCGATGCGCGCCATGGCGTCGTCGAGCGCGGCGCGCATGCCGGCGATGAGGGCCAGTTCGTGCGTCTGGATGTCGTGGAACGCGGCGCGCATGGCTTCGTCGGGCGCAAGGTAGCCACGGCCCCGCGCGCCGAGCATCTGCGTCAACGCGCGATCGGCGTCCGGAAAGAACTTGAGCGGATTGTTGTCGCGCTCCTCGATCATCGTCATGGCCATGCGGGTTTCGCGCTTGGTCATCGCCCGCGAACGAAGGACGGACATCGCGCCCTGCGTGGCCGTGCGCAGCATCGATCCGATCAGGCGCGCGAGGTCCGGCGCGGCGATGTGCGCGACGTCGGCACGTTCGACGCCGAGGCCGTCGAGCAACGCATCGAGCAGCGCCGCTTCGTTCTGCGGCGTGTCCGCTGCGTCGTCCGCTTCGTCGTGCGCTGCGTCGTCCGCTTCGTCGTGGGCTTCGTCGTGGGCTTCGTCGCCGTTCCATGCAGATGGTGGCGCATCGCGCAACTCGTGCGGCGGTTGCACAGCGGGCAACGCCGACATGACGCGCTCCGGCGAGACGTGCTCCAGACTGCACACCGCCGCCTCAACCCGAGGTGCGCGCGGCGCGCCTGCGTCGCGTAGAGGATCGGCACCGCTCAGCGCATCCATCAGGGCCTGACTCGCATCGCCGCCGAAGTTGCCGGGTTCGCGCAAGAGCGGCGTCGCGGCAAGCGGGTCGGGAGTGAATGGGGCATCGTCGTCGCCCGGCCCGGCGTGAGGCGCGGTGCGGTCGTGCGGCGCGTTCCAGTCGTCGGGAATGAGCGGCGCGGGCGGCGGCGCCTCGAATTCCGGCGTGGCCGGCAAGCTCGCGGACGGAACAGGCGCGGACGGCGCGGGCTGCGTCATCAGCGTCTGGCCGACGGCGAACACCGTGTCCACCGACACGACCAGCGTATAAGCCCCGATCGCGATACGGTCATCGTTCGACAGGACCGCTTCGCGCCCGGCCCCGAGCGCTTCGTCGTTCAAGAGCGTCGGATTGCTGCCGGCATCGACCAGAACGTAGGTATCGCCGCGGCGTTCGATGCACGCCTGAATGCGCGAGATGCCGCGCTGCGCATCTCCCAGCACCAGCGTGCACTCCGGCGCGCGCCCGATGGTGGCGGTCTCGTCGATTGCCATCGTATGCGGCGCGGCGCGCTCGTCGCCTTCGCCGCCCCGTACTGTCAGCGTCAGTGTCATCGTGATCTCCTATTTGCGGCCCTTGCTGGCGCCATCGTCGGCATCGCGCGGCGGCGCCGGCGGCGCGGGCGGAATGGCGAGCGGCACCGGCGGCACGCCCGGGCCGACCGGAATCGGAAAGCTCGACATCTCGATCGTCTCGGGACCGATGAGGATGTACGACGCGCCGGCGCGCAATGCGATGGTCGCGCTCGCCTCGATTTCCACCGCCGCACCCGCCTTGATGCGCACCGCCGCGCCCGCCTCCAGCGAATACGCCTCGCCGACGAACTGGTCGTGCGTCGTCATGCTCGCCGCCGACACGCCGCCGAGCACGCGCGACGTGCTCCGCCCCGTGACGGAATCGTTGCGCGCGCCGCGCGTCGCGCGGAACTCGTCGCCACCGATGCTCACGTGGCGCTCGCCCGACACGTTCATCAGGGCGTCGTTCTTGATCCAGGTTTCGTGATCGCGCTCGGCGTGAAAGAACATCTGCTCGCTGCCCTTGCGATCGTCGAAACGGACTTCGTTGTAGCCGTTGCCGCCTTGGGTCGACTGGCTTTTCACGGTGGAAACCGCGCTTTGCGCGGGCAGCTCATACGGCGGCATGTTGGTCGAGTTGTAAGCCGCGCCCGTGATCACCGGCCTGTCCGGGTCGCCTTCGACGAAATCGACGAGCACTTCCTGCCCGATGCGCGGCAGGAACATCGCGCCCCAGCGCCGGTTGGCCCAGCCTTGCGCGACGCGCACCCAGCAGCGGTCGAGCGGGTTTGCACCGTCGGTCTGCGTCAGTTGTTCCCAGTGGAACCGCACCTTCACGCGGCCGTATTGATCCGTGAGAATCTCCTCTCCCGGCGGCCCGATCACCACGGCGGTCTGCGGTCCGGCGACGCGCGGCGCGGGCGTCACGCGCGGCGAGCGGAACGTGGTGTCGCCGCGGATCGCCCGGAATCGGCAATCGAAAAGCGGCCGGCTCGGATCGTCCGAAGATACATAGGCATCCGACACGATCTCCGCGTGGTTCTCGATCACCAGATACTGACGGTTCTGCGCGCCGGCCGGATGATCTCGAAGACGGAACAGGCCGCCGGCCGCGATGCCGCGCGCCGTGCTGCGCCCTTCGATCGAATCGTTCTGCGTCTGATGGATCTCGACGTTCACACGCGCAAGCCGCTCGCCGTCGCCCGCCGACAGATGCCCGGTCAGATGTTCCTGCATCAGATAGCGCGGCGGGTCATAGGGCGCGCCGCGCGTGGCCCGGGCGACGAGCCCCTCGCTGTTGCTGACGGAGGCTTTCTCGAAGTCGTAATCGTTGACTTCGTAGCGCCCCGTTTCCAGCGTCGCGCCCGATACCCAGCGATACACGCACTCCTCGTCCTGCCGCGGCGTGTCCCATGCCTGAAACGGCACCGTGCCGTAATGCGCGATAGGCCGGTGTTCGGCGCCGGAGTCCGCGAGCACGAGCGTGTGCTTGCCGCCTTCGTGCTCGAAGAAGTAGTGAATGCCTTCGCGCTCCATCAGGCGGCTGACGAAATCGAAATCCGTTTCGCGGTGCTGCACGCAATGATCGAGCGGCGGATAGCTCGCCGTGCACGCGTTGCGAAAATCGACGTCGTACGATTCGAGCACCTTCGACACGATCTGCGGCACCGTGCGCTGATGGTAGAAGCGCCGGTGCGCGGCGCGCGTGAGCAGCCACATGCGCGGATGCACGATCGCTTCGTAGCGCGCCATGCGGTTTTTGGTGCTGTCGCCGGGAATCAGCAGACGCAGCGTCGTCACGATGCCGTTGAACTCGCGCGAACCGCCGGCCGGATAGTCGAGCGTCACCGTGAGGTCCTGCCCGAGCACCTTGCCCGGATCGATGTCGTTGCGCGTCGAAAGAAAAGCGATCTCGTACCGGCTCAGACGCCCGAGCGCCTCGCTGGCGGACATGCGCAGGAACACGGCATCGCCGCCGAGCGCCGCGCAATTCAGGCGCACATGGCGTTCAGTCGAAGGCATACGTGAACTCCTCGTCCTCGACGCCCACATGCACGCGCGAAAGAGCCGTGCCCGCCATCACGCGCGACAGATACTCCGTACTGATGCGCGGCAGCACGCTGTTGGTGAGAATCGCGTCGATCATGCGGCCACCGCTTTCCAGCCGCGTACAGCGCAGCGCGATCTGCGCGACGACGTCATCGTCGTAAGTGAACGGCACACGATGCCTGCTCGTCACGCGCTCCGCCACGCGCCCGAGTTGCAGCCGGATGATGGCGCGCAGCATGTCGCCGGAAAGCGGGTAATACGGAATCGTCACCATGCGCCCGAGCAGCGCGGGCGGAAACGTCCGCAGCAGTTGCGCATGCAGTTCCCGCTCGATCACCTCCATCGGCGCGGGCGTCCGCGGGTCGGCACACAGTTCCGCGATACAGTCGGTGCCCGCGTTGGTGGTCAGCAGGATGAGCGTGTTGCGGAAATCGATGGAACGCCCTTCGCTGTCGTCCATGTGGCCCTTGTCGAAGACCTGGAAGAACAGTTCGTGCACATCCGGATGGGCCTTCTCGACTTCGTCGAGCAGCACGACACTATGCGGACGGCGGCGCACCGCCTCGGTCAGCACGCCGCCCTCGCCGAAACCGACATAGCCCGGCGGCGCGCCCTTCAGGAGCGACACGGTATGCGCCTCCTGATACTCGCTCATGTTGATGGTGATGAGATTCTGCTCGCCGCCATAGAGCGCCTCCGCGAGCGCGAGCGCCGTCTCCGTCTTGCCGACGCCCGAGGTCCCGGCCAGCAGAAACACGCCGACGGGCTTGTTCGGATCGTCGAGGCCCGCGCGCGAGGTCTGCACGCGGCGCGCGATCATGCGCGTGGCGTGGTGCTGCCCGATGATGCGCCTGTCGAGCAGTTCGTCGAGACGCAGCACATTGCCGACCTCGTTCTTCAGCATGTCCAGCACGGGCACGCCCGTCCAGTCCTGAACGACCGCCGCGACCGCGTGACGATCCACACCGGGCAGGATCAGCGGCGCTTCGCCCTGATGCAGGGCGAGTTGCGCCTGACGTTCGCGCAGCGCGTCCAGATCGGCGCCGCGCGCGTGTTCGCGCAACGCGCGGCGGCGCGCGAGGATGTCCTCGACCATGCCGCGTTCGGCATGCCAGCGCGCTTCGAGCGCCGCCAGACGGGCGTTGGCAACCTGCAAGTCCGCGGATGCCGCTTCGTGCCGTGCCGCGGTATCGATGCCGATGGCGGCCTCGCGCGCGATGACGTCGAGTTCGGTCATGAGCGTCCCGATGCGCCGCCTTGCATCGTCGACGGCGGGCGGTGTCGCATGCTGGCTCACGGCGACCCGCGCGCAGGCGGTGTCGAGCAGGCTCACCGACTTGTCGGGCAACTGACGCGCCGGCAGATAGCGATGCGAAAGCCTCACCGCCGCCTCGACGGCTTCGTCGAGGATCTGCACGCCGTGATGCGCCTCGAGCGCAGCCGCGATGCCGCGCATCATCGTCACCGCGCGCGTCTCGTCGGGCTCATGCACCTGCACGACCTGAAAACGCCGCGTGAGGGCGGGATCCTTCTCGATATGCCGCCGGTATTCGGACCACGTCGTAGCCGCGATCGTGCGCACGACGCCGCGTGCGAGCGCCGGCTTGAGCAGATTCGCCGCGTCGCCGGTGCCCGCCGCGCCGCCCGCGCCGATCAGCGTGTGCGCCTCGTCGATGAAGAGGATCACCGGCTTCTGTGCGGACTGCACCGCATCCAGCACCTGACGCAGACGCGTCTCGAACTCGCCTTTCATGCCCGCGCCCGCCTGCAGCAGCGCCACGTCGAGCGTGCGCAGGCTCACGTGCCGCAAGGCGGGCGGCACATCGCCCGCGACGATGCGCAACGCAAGCCCTTCCACGACCGCCGTCTTGCCGACGCCGGCCTCGCCCGTGAGGATCGGGTTGTTCTGCCGGCGGCGCATGAGAATGTCGATGACCTGGCGGATTTCCTCGTCCCGGCCGACGATCGGATCCAGCTTGCCTGAGCGCGCGTCGTCGGTCAGATCGACGGTGAAGCGTTGCAGCGCGTCGTTCGCCTGCGGCGCGCCCGCGTCCGCCGAAGGCTGCGGCGCGGGCGCCGTCTGCGCCTGCGTTTCGGGCGAACCGTCGAACAGATCGGCATGACGCTCGACGATATCGTCCGCCTTGACCCGGTCGAACTCGCGCGAGATGCCGCGCAAGACGTTGCGCAGCGCGGGCGTCCGCAACATGCCAACCAGCACGTGCGCGCTGCGTATCGTGTGCGCCCCGAACATCAGCGATGCATGCACCCAGCCGCGCTCCACCGCTTCTTCGAGTTGCGCGCCGATATCGGTCACCGACGACGCGCCACGCGGCAGACGGTCCAGCGCATCGGTCAGATCGCGCGCAAGCACCGCTGGATCGATGTCCGCATGGCGGATCACGCGATGCAGATCGGAATCCGGCAACTGCAATACCTGATGCAGCCAGTGCGCGATCTCCACGTACGGATTGCCGCGCAGACGGCAGAATGTCGTGGCGCTTTCCATCGCGCGGAAGCTGAGCGTGTCGAGTTTGCCGAACATGACGGCACGGCTGATGTCTGCCATTGAGCTAGTCCTTTGCATGAGATGAGGCGAGCGGCCGAAGCATGAGCTGCGTCGCGTCGCGGCTCGGCAGGCGCGCATGCAGCCACGTCGTGTAGCCGAGTCGCCGATGCCGCCCGAGCGCGAGACGCGGGACGTCCGCGCGCTGCAATTGCAGATTCACGTCCCATTCGAGCGGGTCGCGCACATAGAAGCGCACCCAGTCGACCAGGCGCACGAGGCTCGCGCCATCCGGGAGGAAACGCGCGTAGTCGTGCAGCGAAAGCGGGCCGAGCACGATGCGGAACTTGTGCTGGCGATCGAACACGCGCGCGCCGAGCATCGTGCCGACGCCCATGCGCGCGGCGTCGTCGGGCGCGCCGAGCCGCGAGCGTGCCTCGTCGGGCAGCTTCAGCCAGTGACCGACGTTCTGCGTCACCTGCACCGGCAGCCCGAAATAACGCGACAGCACCAGCCGCAAGCCGGCGGCATGGCGCGTCGGCCCCGCCAGCAGCCCGGCGAAATGCAGCCTGGCGAAGTCGTGCACCGAGTCGCGGTTGCGCAGCGACGGCTGATTGAGCCCGAACACCGTGCCGACGTAGGACGAAAAGCGATCGTCGTCGCGGCGATCCAGACTGACGACCGGCTGGGCGGCCGCCCATGCGCGATAGAACAGCGACGTCATGCGGTGATGAAACACATCGAGAAAGCGCGCAAAGGTCGGATCGCCGGCATTGCGCGCGCGATCGCGCGCGTATTCGGTCAGATGCGTGGGCATCGGGCCGTTCGGTCCGAGCAGGCCGAAGAAGTTGACGACGAGCCTGGGCGGCTGCGCCTGCATGCCGACGAATTGCTTCAGCGTGGTCGGAAAGAAGATCAACTCCGGTTCCTGGCCGAAGCGCACCGCATCGTCGCGCGGACGCAGGGACGCGCCGGTGCGCGGGCAGGCCGGATGAGCCGCGTCGATGAGCCTAACCGCCTGAAAGAAATCGAAGCGGTTCGCATCGGCGGCGAAGCGTTCGAACAAGGTCACAGCGTCCGGCATCGTCCGCTCTCCGGCGCCCAGCGCATGATTTCACCGCGCGTCACCGACGACACGATGGTTTCCGTAAAGGCGTTCAACGAGGCGTATTGCTCGAAGAAGCGCGCGAGCACCGCGCCGAACAGAAACGCGCTCGCACCTTCGAATCCGCTCTCGTCGAGCAGCACGTCGAGCGAGAGGCCGCGCCCGAATACGATCGGGCCGCGCGAGGGCAACCGGCGCGTGACTGCGTTCGAGCGAATCGAGCGCAGTGCATCGATCTGACGCGCGGCCGCGCTGTCGCCTTCGGGCGCGTAGAGCGCGAGCAGATCGCGCATGGCGCGCGCGCCGCTGCCGTCGGCATCGTCCACGAGGGAGCCGTGGTTCAGCGACAGATGGCTCAGCAGCCGCCATGCGACCGCGCCCTGCGCGTACGAAGGCAACGGACGGCTCGGCGCGGCCACGCAGCGCACGGCCGCGACGGGCGCTTCGAGTTCCAGCGTGAAATCGGTCTCGCCGCGTCCGAGGGGCATGGTCAGCGTGAGATCGCGGTTGGTGCACAGCACGCTGATGCCGAGCTGATGAAGATCGGCGGGATAAGGCGACTCACGCGTGTCCACGAGCGCAATCCACGTTTCGCTGCCCGCATAGGAGGAACGCGCCGCAGGCCGGACGCCGCGCTCGTTCTCGCGCGCCGACGGCAGACGCTTCTCGCGACGCACCTGAAAGAACGCGGCATCGGGATCGTCGATACCGAGATCGCGCATGCGGTAGAACGGCTGGAATGCGATCTCGCCGCCGCCCGCACGGTATCCCGTCACGCCCTGAATGCGGAAGACCTCAAAGTCGCGCGGCCGCGTGCGATCGACGACCACGTGATATTCGAACTGCTCGCCCGTCGCGGCGATGCGATCGGCGCGGCGCGGGAACAGATTGATCGCGGGCGTGCAATGCAGCGCGAAATTCGCCTGATCGACGACCTGTTCCAGCGCGGTGTCCGCGCGCGACAGCAGCACGATCAGTTCCATCTCGCTCTTGTCGCAACGCGCCAGTCGAGCACGCAGTCCCTCGATACCGACGAACATGAAACGCTGCGGGCAGGCGAAATACTCCTGCAGCAGCCGATAGCCCGGAAACGATTGCTCGCTCACCGGCAGCAACGCTTCCTCGTCACCGAAACCGAGCGGGCGCAGCGCGGAGGCCGGCAGCACGGCATCGCCCGCCACGACGCCGAGCGTCGAGCCAATCAGCAACTCGTAGAGCTTCGCGGCAACGCCATCGTTGCCGCGCAAATAAATGGGCAGACGCTCGATCGCCAGGTCGCGCAGCTTGCGCCCGCCGGCCGCGCGCAAGGTCAGACGCAGGCCCGCCTTCACGCCGCGAGGCAGGCGCGCTTCGATGCCCGGCATCGCGCCGGTATGCGTGAAGAGGCGCGCCGCCGAGAGTTCGACGGGCCACAGCGTCAACCCATGCGCGGTGCGGAATTCGCAACGCGTCGCGCGTTCACCGTCGAGCCGGCCGTGCAAGGCGGTGCCGCGCGGCACGGACACGCCCTCGGCGAGAGCGGGATGCGTCAAGTCAGGCTGCACGTTCACGACGGTCATCGCCGGCGTCGGCGCGAGATAGTGCGGATAGACCAGTTCCGCGAGATGCTGCGTGAAGCGTGGAAACTCCGCGTCGATCTTCATCTGGACGCGGGCGGCGAGAAAGCCAAAACCTTCCAGCAGACGCTCGACGTAAGGGTCGGCGCATTCGAAGCCTTCGAGGCCCAGCCGTCCCGCGATCTTCGGAAACGCCTGCGCGAATTCCCCGCCCATTTCGCGGATATGCTGCAGTTCGCGGCTGTAGTACTGGATGAGGTCGGGGTTCATCGCTCGATGGCTCCTTCGAATACCTTGGCCTTGCCTGCTTCCAGATCCAGCTCCGTGCGCAAATAGAGGCGCTCCGGCACGGGATGCGCATGCAGATCCGCTTCCACGAGGAAGGCCAGCGCGTTGTGCTGGATGGCCGCGTCGTCCGACTGCATGGCGCGCACCCGCAGCGTGCCGGGCACGATGCGCGGCTCGAACGCGCTGATGGCGTCGCTCATCAGCCGTTCGATGCGTCCGACATCGACGTTCGACGCGCTCTTGCCGGCCAGGTCCGCGAACCCGAAGTTGAGCACCGATGCGGCGACTTCCGGAAAACGCGCGATATCCTGCGCCGACGCGATACCCTGCGCGTTGAGCAGCCAGCCGATATCGCGCATCACGCTCAGGCGTTGCGCGCGCGCCGAACTGGCCCGGTGCTCGCGCCCTTCGCGTGATGCGCCGGGCGCATGATCGGTCAGACGGTCGAGCAGCGACGGCCGCACTCTGTCCGCGTTTCTCATGCGGATGCCTCGCTTACGCGGTCGCGTTGGCGGGAATGTTCCACTTGCTCTCCACCACGCCGCCCTGCGCCGACCCGGTGCTCGGGTCCTGTTGCTGATAGGTCACGTGAAACTTCTCGAAGTTGAGCGTCACCGTCTCCGTGAAGCGATCTTCGGCGTCCGAGCCCCCGGTCGCGTAGTTCGTCACGATGATCTTTTCGAGCTCGATGGTGTAGTACTCGAGTGGCTTGGTGCCGCCCGCCTTGCGCACCGTGAGCTTGCCGGTCGGGAAGTGCTTGCCGGTGGCGCAGGCGGAGATGATCGACGGCGTGCCGCGGTCGGTGTATTTCGTGATGGTCAGGTCCTGCACCGCGACCTTGCCGCCGCCGCCGCCCGTGCCGAGGTGCATGGTCCCCGATTGCGACAGGCCCCAGCTCCACGAGAGCACGTCGATCTCGTCTTTGTGTTTCGAATCCAGCGATTCGCCCTTGACCGTGTCCAGCTTCAAAAAAATATCGACTGCCATGAGGTTTCCTTATCGAGAATTGATTGACTGCGCTAAAGAGTGCGTGCCGTTCAGGCGGCTTTTGCGGAAGGCAGCTTCGAGACGAGCCGCAACGACACCGTCAGGCCTTCGAGCTGGTAGTGCGGCCGCAGGAAGAACTTGGACGTGTAGTAGCCCGGATTGCCCTCCACTTCCTCGACGACGACTTCCGCCGCGGCCAGGGGCCGGCGCGCTTTGGTCTCTTCCGACGAGTTCGCGGGATCGCCGTCCACGTACTGAAGAATCCAGTCCTGCAGCCAGCGCTGCATCTCGTCCTTCTCCTTGAAGCTGCCCACCTTGTCGCGCGCGATGCACTTCAGGTAATGCGCAAAGCGGCCGCACGCGAACAGATACGGCAGACGCGCCGCCAGATTCGCGTTCGCGGTGGCGTCGGGGTCTTCGTACTCGATCGGCTTGTTGAGCGACTGGGCACCGATGAATGCCGCGAAGTCGGAATTCTTCCGGTGCACGAGCGGCATGAAACCGTTCTTCGCGAGTTCGGCCTCGCGGCGGTCGCTGATGGCGATCTCGGTCGGGCACTTCATGTCCACGCCGCCGTCGTCGGTCGGGAACGCATGGACCGGCAGGTTCTCGACCGCGCCACCGGACTCGATGCCGCGAATGCGCGAGCACCATCCCCACGTCTTGAACGAGCGGTTGATGTTGGCGGCCATGGCATAGGCGGCATTCGCCCACGCGTATTTCGATGCATCCGTGCCCGCCGTGTCTTCCTCGAAATCGAACGCGTCGACCGGACTCGTCTTCGCGCCATAGGGCGTGCGCGCGAGGAAGCGCGGCATGGCGAGGCCGATGTAGCGCGAGTCCTCGGAATCGCGCAGCGACCGCCATGCGGCGTGCTCGGGCGTGTGAAAGATCTTGGTGAGATCGCGCGGGTTCGCAAGCTCCTGCCACGAATCCATCAGCATGACGGCAGGATCCGCACCGGCGATGAACGGTGCGTGCGCCGCCGCCGACACCTTGCCGATCTGCGTGAGGAAATCGACGTCGGGGCCGCTGTTGTCGAAGTAATAGTCGGCCACGAGCGCACCGTACGGCTCGCCGCCGAACTGGCCGTATTCCTCTTCGTAGAGCCGCTTGAAGAGCGGACTCTGATCCCATGCCACGCCCTTGTACTTGCGCAACGAACGGTGCAGGTCTTCCTTCGAGACGTTCATCACGCGCAGCTTGAGACTCTCGTCGCTTTCGGTGTTGGTGACGAGGTAGTGAAGGCCACGCCATGCGCTTTCGAGCTTCTGAAAAGGCTCCGCATGCAGGATCACGTTGATCTGCGCGCTCAGCTTTTCGTCGATACGCGCAATCAGCGCTTCGATGGTCGCGAGCGCATCGTCGGACACGCGCTGCGTGTCGAGCAGCGCCTGCTCGGCAAGCGTGCGCACCGAGCTTTCGACCGCTTCGCGGGCCTTGTCCGAGCGAGGACGGAACGCCTTCTGCAGGAGTTGCTGGAACTCGCCGGACGGGCTTGCGTCGCCGGTTTCGTAGGCTGGTTGCCCATCGCGCTCGACGGATTGATCGAAGTTGGTTTCTGCCATCGTCGTTCCCTTATTCGGTATCCTGGGTTTCGGCATGCTCGCCGGGCTTGGGTAAGGCGGCCAGCGAACTCATGAGCGCCGGGTCTTCGAGCAGCCGCGCGACGAGGTTCTCGGCGTCGGTCTTGCCGTCCATGTAGGTCAGCAGGTTGCGCAACTGACTGCGTGCTTCGAGCAGCCTCGCGAGCGGTTCCACCTTGCGGGCGATCGCGGCGGGCTCGAAGTCGTTCATGCTCTCGAAGGTCATGTCGACGCCGATCTTCCCTTCGCCCGTCAGCGTGTTGTCGACCTGCATGGCGACGCGGGGCTTCATCGAACGCAGGCGTTCATCGAAGTTGTCGATATCGATCTCGAAGAACTTGCGCTCCGCGACAGGCGGCAGGTCCTCCTGCGGCTGCCCCGACAAGTCGGACAGCACGCCCATCACGAAAGGAAGATTGACTTTCTTCTGCGAGCCGTACACTTCGACGTCGTACTCGATCTGCACACGCGGCGCGCGATTGCGCGCGATGAATTTCTGACTGCTCTCTTTGGCCATCTGTCAGTGCTCCTGGTTGAAAAGCGCGGCGTGAGGCTCAGTCGTCCAACGACTCGACTGCCGATACGCCGACCACTTGGATGAGTTGCGCCAGCCCTTCCGGCGCGAGGTCCTTCATCAGATCGACAAACGATTTGTCGATCAGCGTGATGGCGCGCCCGAGCAGCAGCGGCACGGGGCTCGCGGGCTCCTGACGCGCGTAGTACTCGCACAGGCGCGTGAGCGTCGCCGCCACGTCGGCGCGGCTGTTGATGACATCGCCCGCGCCGGCCGCCATTGATACGCCCTCGCCCGGCACGGGTGCATCCGCGCGATTCCCGAGACACCCGGCGAAAAGCGCTCTTGCCCGCTCCAATAGCGTCTTCAACGGAGCGAGATCGAGCGTCCGTGCCGCATCGACACGCGCCGACAGAAGCGCTTCGATGGCCTCGACGTGAGCGGCCGCGGCATCGAATGCAGCCTTCGCGCGCAGCGATGTTTCAGGTGTAGCCGCGATCGCCGCCTCGATCTCCGACGCGGTGCGCACCGCGCGACCATCGGGTGCGTGGGCATCGCCGCTGGCGTATGCCCATTCGCGCAGCGTGACCGGCTGCCCCTGGCCCGACAGCGGCGTGTCCGCCAGTTCGGCCAGCAAGCCAGCGGGATCGACGCATGCGGCAAGCGCATTGACGCGCGCGGTGGGATCGTCGGCGTCGCCTGCATCGAGTTGAGGATGCACGTGCTGCCATTGCTGTTCGAGCAGCGCGACCGTGAGCGCGAGGCCATCGCTCAGTCCTTCGACGCCCTGGCGAGCCAGACGGGCACGCACCAGCGGCACGATCACACGCAGGTCCCGTGTGCGCTCCATCAGCGCCGTGCCGAGTGAGTCCACGACGGTCCAGTCGGGCGGCACTGCGGCGACGAGCGTCGCGCCATACTCTGCTTCCGGACGGCCCTCGATCGCCTCTTCGAACTCGCGAAACTGAGGGTCGTACTCGAGGTCGGGCCCGCAGGGGGCAGCGTCCGTGAGCGGTGCGAGCCAGCGATTCCAGCTCTGATGGGTAATGAGCTCGGTGTTCATGTCAGCTTTGGGATGCGATCGTTCAGTACGTTGTCCTAATCGTCTAATAACGATTTATTCCGATGCAGGTTCGACGGGATGCTCTATCGATAGAAGATGTAGGTGGCCGTATAAGGAGAACCGGCCAACTCGTGCTCCTGCGTGCACGATGTTTGCGGCTTCGCGCCCCCGATCGTATCGACGCGCTGCACGCGACGTACCGAAGCAAGCAATCCCGGCGTGCCCGTCGAGCGCGTTTCGAGCAGCAGTTCGGGGACGCTGTTCGGCGTCTTGCTCGGACGCTGCGCCAGCACGCGGCCTTCGATCCGGCTGCCATCCCCGGCTTGCCAGGACGGTCCCGCCCCATGCTCGACGACGGGTGCGCCGCTCTCATCGGAAAGCGTGGCGCGCGGCACCTTGAAAAGCCAGCCGAGCACGCGGTCCGCGTCATATTCACATGAGTAGATCTGCTCGCCCGACGCAGTCGTTCGCAACAGCGGCTGGGCATCGGGCAAATCGATCGACGCCGCCTGTGCGCCCGGGCCGCACGCGACGATCATGAAAGTGACGCCGCTCAAGGCGTGCATGGTGCGTGACAGACCGTTCATCTCGTGCTCTCCTGAATCCCTGTTTGGAAGCCGCCACGCGTGTGGGACTTGCGCTGGCCCTTTCATAACACCCGAGCCCCGAAGGCTATTCCATCTAATCCTGGCTGTAATTCGAGGCCGAGTCCGAATCCGAGCCGGGACTGCGCCCACCGTGGTACGCGTCCAGAATGTCCATGTAGGTCGGCGATGCGGGAGGCGACGAAGGCGACGGCGGTGCGGCGCCGCCGGTCTCATCCAGATGCTTTTCGAACTCGTCGGTGATGAGGAACCGCGCCAGCTTGAGTTCCGGCCTGAACAGGCCGTTCAGGGTTTTGTCGGTGTCATCGTCGGATAGCGCGGAAAGGAGCTTGCGCTGCGAATCCACGCTCAAGTCGCGCGTGAGTTCCACGATCGATAACGCCACGCCCACCATCATCGAGCCGCCCGAGAAGACATAGGTCGGCTTGTTGTAAAGGTCGACTGCGTTATTGACCGTCCGGTAATCGCTCTCAGGGAGTCCGGGAACGCGGCGCCGGAGACCGTTGTCGGGTGGTGCGACCATGTCGTTGAGGCTCAGCCACGCATGTTCGAAGCGCGAGCCGACCCGCGAGGATGCAAGATCGAAACGGTACAGCACGTCTCCGAACCGGCTGCTCGCCTTCTTGGGCGTGCGGCCACATTCGAGCGAGAAGAACACGTAGTCGTCGTTGGCCGCCTGGGCGAGATCGGCTGCCTGCGAATGTGCCAGGTCGAACGTGATGCGCTGTTCGATCAGCTTCTTGCGCGAATACAACGTCGTTTCCCCGCCGCTGTCACGCTCCGCAGGTGTGAAGTGGGTCGCGTAGAACGGCCGCTTGTCGAACTTCGTAACGAAGTCGTGCTCGAGCGGGCTGAGCCTTTTCAGGTTGGCGCGTAGGCGAGCGAGATTCGCGCGGGAGAGCTTGTCGATGGACTCGATCTGTCCATTGTCCCTTTCATGTCTGCGCCAGAGTTCACCGTTGCCGAACATGCCCCGCTGCGGTTTCTCGGCGACTCGTGCGCGCAATGCGGAAGCGGTCTTTCTGGCGAATCGGTCAAGGGAATCGGGGCTTATGTCAGCGGGCGTGGCGTTACGCTTCTCATCGGTCAATTCGCGTTCCTCCGTTCAGATGGCACATTCAGAACATCCGACGGGGCAAACTTATTCCGTGTACTCTCGGCTCATTTCTCGGCTTTCGAGTCCGGCGAATACGCCGACCGCGTTAGACTTTCGAACGTCAAGAGCCCGTAGTTGGAACTCATCGCCACGGCTATCGCACTGGACGAGCCAGCCCAAGATGCGCACGAACACCGGCCTGCGAATACATGCCCGACTTGAGCACCACAAGCTGCGCGGCCGGCGTCTCGGTCACCGCCGCGCGGCCATGTAGGCTACATAGACGTGGCGATTGTTGGTTCGTTCGTTATGCTAATTATCTTGTCGGATTAGGTCGACGGACGAGCGCGGACCTACCGGTGCGCTGACAGAGCGCCTTCTGCCTCTCGTGCTGACGAGGTCCACGCGTTGGCACGCGTCTGTGTGTACATCGCTTCGAACCCCAGCCGCCTGCGTCGGCTGTACGTTGTCAGAGCTGCCTGCTCCCGGCGAATGACCGTTTTCCGGTAGGCGGATTTCGGATGGCACCACCCAATCCCGACTAGACCTGGCCGTTCGTAGTTCCGGCCCGATTGTCGAAACCGTGATTGAAACGCGCCACCCATGACGCCCCGCGTCAAGGAATCGGTTCTCGCGCGAGGGATACGGCCTCATCGTGTGTTTCATCACGCTCATGCCGCAAAGTCGGCGCCGATGCCGTCAGCAATCGTGTATAGGCGTGCCGTGGATGCGCGAACACCGCCTCCACGTCGCCTTCCTCCACGACGCGCCCGGACTTGAGGACGAGCACTCGATCGCACAGATGGCCCACGACATCGAGGTCATGCGAGATAAAGAGCAGCGCGGTCGCATGCCGGGCTTGCAGGGACACCAGCAGATCGAGCACCTGCGCCTGCACATAGACATCGAGCGCAGAAACCGGCTCGTCGCAGACGATCAGCGCCGGCTCCGGCGCAAGCGCCCGCGCGATCGCCACGCGCTGCCGCTGCCCGCCAGAAAGCGACGCCGGCCGTCGGTCCAGATACGCCGCACTCAGCCCGACCTGCTCCAGCAATTCGACGCTGCGATCGAGGACCGCGGCCTTCGAAAGACCTCGCGAATGCAGCCCCTCGAACAGCAATTCGCGCACGGCATGCCGCGGATCGAACGAACTCAACGGATCCTGCGGGATATATTGCATGCGCGAGCGCAGCGCGCTACGCGCCGTCTCGCCGATACCGGCGCCGTTCCATTCACGCCCCAGAAAACGCACGGCCCCGCGATCCGGCGTAAGCAGCCCCAGCACGATATTCCCGCACGTGCTCTTGCCCGATCCCGATTCGCCGATGATGCCAAGCACCTCGCCCTCGCGCACGCGAAACGACACATCGTCGAGCGCGGTGAAGCGTTGGTCGCGCCCCCCGCCGCGCCGTCCATAGGTCTTGCCGATGCCCGCCACATCGAGCACCGCGCGGTCAGACGGGGCCGTGCGAGGCGGCAGCTGATCGCGCACAATCGCCGGCATCGCTGTGCGCGTCGCGACCGCCATGCGCGCCGAACTCAGCCGATGCCCGCGCGACGCAAGCGATGGCTGCGCGGCCAGCAACTGCCGCGTGTAGTCGTGCGACGGATGCTGCAGCACGTCGCGCGTCGCGCCGCTGTCGACGACCTTGCCGCCGTGCATCACGAGCACGCGATCCGCGATGCCCGCGACCACCGCAAGATTGTGGCTGATGAGCAAGACGCCGACGCCCTGCGCGAGACGCTCGCCGAGCACCGTGAGCACTTGCGCCTGCACGGTCACATCGAGCGCGGTGGTCGGTTCGTCCGCGATGACGAGCGCCGGGCCGGCCGCGATCGCCGACGCGATCAGCGCGCGCTGTCGCAGGCCGCCCGAGAGTTCGTGCGCGTATTGCCGGGCACGCATCGCCGGTTCGGGAATGCCCACATCCGTCATCACGTCCTGCACCCGCGCACGTCTTTCGGCGCGCGAGCGCAGCACGCGATGATGCGCGAGCACCTCCTCGATCTCCGCGCCGATCGTGCGCAGCGGATCGAGCGAGACGAGCGCATCCTGCATCACCAGTCCTGCGAACGGACCCCGCAAGCCACGCCAGTCGCGCTCGGTGAACGCGAGCGCATCGCGTCCGGCGATCTCGAAGCGTTCCGCGATAATCCGCGCCCCGCGCCCCGCCAGACCGATCAGACTGCGCGCCGTGAGACTCTTGCCCGAGCCGGACTCGCCGACGAGCGCGACGCATTCGCCGGGCCGGATCGTCAGATCGACGCCCTGCACGAGCGGCGTGCCGCCGTGCGCATTCGCGAAACCGATGGACAGCCCGCGAATCTCCACCAGCGGCCGATCCGTCACCGATGCCTGCGCGTTCATGCGCGTACCTCGAACTTGCGTTGCAGGAAGCGGCCGATGACCGCGAACGACAAGACGGTCAACGTGATCGCCATGCCCGGAAACACGCTCGGCCACCACGCGACGCGCAACACGTCGCGTCCTTCGGCGAGCATCACGCCCCACTCGGGCGTCGGCGGTTGCGGACCCAGCCCGAGAAAGCTCAGCCCTGACACGGCGATGATTGCGCTGCCGATATCGATCGTCGCGATGACCGGCACCGCGACGAGCACGTTCGGCAGCACATGGCGAAAGAAAATCTGCATGCGCGACAGACCGAAGCTCACCGCGTGCGTGACGTAATCCGCGTGGCGCACGACGAGCGCCTGCGAACGCAGCACGCGCCCGAACTTCGGAATGCCCGCGATGCCCACGGCAATGGCGATATTGACGATGCCCTGTCCGAGGAAGGTCACGACGAAGAGCGACAACAGGATTGGCGGAAACGCGGAAAGCACGTCGAAGACGCGCGACGCGGCTTCATCGGCGAGACGGTTCGACAAGCCCGCAAAGAGGCCGACGACGAGCCCGATCGCAAGGCTCACGATCATGCTCGCGAGTCCGATCAGCAACGAATAGCGCGCGCCGTGTATCACGCGGGAAAGTACGTCGCGCCCGATGCGATCGGTGCCGAACCAGTGCTGCGCGTCGGGCGGCTGCAGCGTCGCGGCGACGTCGCTCGCGAGCGGATCGAACGGCGTCACGATGCGCGGAAAGGCCATCGCCATGCCGAGCGCGACGAGAAACGCAACGGCGATCATCACGCTCGCGGGTAGCGGTGCGTGCCCCCGCGCGAATGCGGTACGTATCACGGTGCTCATTGGCTGCGCAACCTCGGATCGATGAAGAGATAGGCGATGTCGAGCAACGTCGAAATGACGACGTGCACGAACGCCGCGATCAGCACGACGGCCAACACCACCGGAACGTCTTGCGATGTCACCGCGTTGAGCGTCACGCTGCCGATGCCAGGCCTGCCGAACATTTTCTCGGTGATGACCGCGCCGCCGAGCAGGCTGCCGATCAGCCAGCCGCCGAGCGTCACGACCGGCAGCAACGCATGGCGCAGCACATGGCGCGCGCGCAGAACGAGTTCGGACACGCCGCGCGCGCGTATCGTCGTGACGAATGGTTTCGCCAGTGCCGCTTCAATCGATTCACGCATCACCTGCGAAAGAATCCCGGCGGTCGGCAACGCCAGCGTCACGGCGGGCAGGACGAGCGCGCGCCAGCCGTTCGCGCCCGATACGGGAAAGAGCCGCAACTGGAAGGAGAACGCGATCAGCAGCAACATGCCGAGCCAGAACACCGGCGTCGACGTGAACGTGAGCTCGATCAGCGACGCGCATCGCGCACCGAGCGCGCCCCACGCCCCGCGCGTGCCCTCCCCGCCCGCCGTCACCGTCGCCACGACAATGGCGAGCACGAGCGCGAGCGCGCCGGCAGACAACGCGAGTTGCATCGTCGGCCAAAGCTGGCTGCGCAGAAGATCGAGCACCGGCTGCTGCATCACGAACGACGTGCCCAGGTCGCCATGCGCGAGCCGCAGCAGGAATTGCCCGTATTGCCACGGCAGACTGTGATCGAGGCCCCATTGCGCGGCGATCGCCTCGCGCAAGCCGGGATACGCGAGATCGCCCGCGAGCACGTCCTCGATGCGTCCCGGCAGCGCATGTATCGCGACGAAAGCCACCGACGCCGCGAGCCACAGCACGAGCAATCCTGTCATCAGGCGCGTCGCAATCTGTCTGCGCATCTCACGCTCCCTGTTTGTCGATCCAGATGTCGTAAGCGCTCGCCGGGCCGTCGAGTTGCGGCTCGAAACCGATGCCATGCACGTTCGACTTCGACGCGAGGTGATACACCGGCGCGAACAGCGGCACGATGAACGCCTGATCGACGGCGCGTGCCTGAATCTCGCCGAGCAGCTTGCGCCGTTCATCGCCGATCGGCATCAGGCGCGCGCGGTCGATGTCGCCGGTGATCTTCTTGTCGGAGGCAGGAATGGCGCTATAGAGGAAGCCCTTGTCGCCGAGCATGTCCCACAGTTCCATCGCGACATCGGACGGATTGTCCGTGTTCGGATAGATGAACCACACGCCGGTCGCCTTCTGATTGGCGAAGTCGCCTGCAGTCGTGATGCGCAGGTCCAGATTGAGCCCGATGTTCTGCCGCAGCGCCGACTGCACTGCACGGATAAGCACGTCACGGCTGTCGCGGACGTAGGGTTGGGGATAGCCGACTTCGATCGTTAGCCGCTTTCCGTCCTTGGTGCGAAACCCGTCCTTGTCGCGCGCGGTCCATCCGGCTTCGTCGAGCAGACGGTTCGCGTCGGCGATCTTGTTGCCCCATGAACCTTCGAGTTGTTTCGCGTAGTCCGGATTGTCGGGACCGATGTTCGACCACGCGCGCCGCACCGTGCCGAGATACACGCTCTTGACGATGGCGTCGAGGTCGAAGCCGTCGCGCAGCGCGCGCCGCACGCGGACGTCGTTGGCAGGCGGCACCGTGTAGTTGATGTTCAGCGTGAACGACGTCGTCGCGGACGGACCGTGCACGTACTGGAAGCCATCGACCTTGTCGAATACGGCGATGTCTGTGGGCTGCACGCCTTCGATCAGATCGACCTGCCCCGAACTCAGCGCGCCGGTTCGCACGGCCGCCTCAGGCAAGAACCGATAAGTGACGCGATCGAGATAGGCCGGTCCGCGATGCGCCGCATTGTCGGGCGCCCATCGATAATCGGGATTGCGTTCGAAGGTCGCCTGCTGTCCACGCTGATATGACTTGAACACGAAAGGCCCTGTCCCGACGATACCTGGTCCCCCGCCGCACAGGTTCTTGTTCTCGGCGAGCGCCTTCGGCGAGATGAAGCCGAGCTTCACGCTGGAGAGCGATTCGAGCGTCGTGGAATCGGCCTGCTTCATGACGAGCCTGGCGACGTAAGGCGACACCACTTCGACGTGATCGAACGCGACGAGCAGCGACGCCGACGCCGATGTCGTGCTGACGTTCTTCAGGATGTAGTCGAAGTTGGCCTTCACCGCTTCAGCATTGAACGGCGAGCCGTCAGTGAACTTCACGTCGTCGCGCAGCTGGAATGTGTAGCTCTTGCCGTCGTCGGCAATGCTCCACGACTTCGCGAGCCACGGCGCGTAGGTGCCGTCGGTACGCTTCGAGACGAGGGAATCGATGTAATTGCGGATGACCCAGAACGAGTTTTGCTGCGATGAACGATGCGGATCGAAGCAAGCGGGTTCGGTCGTCACGCCCCAGATGAGATCGCCGCCGGTCGCCGGTTGTTTTGCGGCCGCATGCGCGGATGTGGCGGACTCCGATTTGCTGCACGCGGTGATCGCCGCGGTTGAAGCGATCGTCATGACTAGGGCCAAAGCGCGTGTGAGCGCTGGTCGCTTTACGTTCATCGAATGGAATTCCCCGAGCAGACAAAAAGACGCGATGCGCGCAGCCCTTAGCGTCGTCCGGCGCAGCGTGCAGACAGGCGGGCGGCATCGCGATAGATCGAAAAGCTTACGGTCGACATGACATTTGAGGCAACGAAGCAAAGTTCATAAACATAGTCGACGCCTAGCCTTGCAACTTGTCGGCAAGATTCGGCGGCCCATTCTAGTGCAGCCTTTGTCAAGCGATAACCAATGAGGTTTCATATCGATATCACGCGCGCCTTGCGGGCACGAACGGCGCGACGCTCAAGCCGCGCTGGCATCAGTTCACGCTGGGCGTCGATTACGCATTGTCGAAGCGTACCGACGTGTATCTGTCGGGCGTCTATCAGCTTGCCGCGGGCGACGCATCGACACGCGTCGGCACCGGCTATCGAACGATCGCTGCTATCGCCGACGCCGGTTATCGCGTTGACGATCCATGTCTGCGTTGATGATCGTTGGGAATCCACACATCTACCTCTTTTGCAGCGGCGGAGTATGTGCGTAATTGCTTCTGTTGGTAAAGTACGCGATCGACCCCGCTCTCACGCGGGATGACAACCCTTCTCGTGCCAAAGCGACAATGACAACAATCGCCGCAACACGCAGTGCATGGGCCGCGCCGATGCGTTCCGTCGCCCTCTCCGCGCTTACCGCCCTCGCTGCATTCACGTGCGCGCCGCAATCCGCGCAAGCAGCAAGCAAGACGCTCGTGTTCTGCTCCGAAGGCAGTCCCGCCGGATTCGATTCCGCGCAATACACGACCAGCACGGACTTCGATGCCGGCGCGCACGCCGTCTTCGACACACTCGTCGAGTTCAAGCGCGGCACGCTGGATCTCACGCCGGGTCTCGCCGAGACTTGGGACGCGTCACCGGATGCGAAGACGTTCACGTTCCATCTGCGTCATGGCGTGAAGTTTCAATCGACGTCCTACTTCAAGCCGACGCGCGACTTCAATGCGGACGATGTCGTGTTCACGTTCAGGCGCATGATCGACCCGAATGAGCCTTTTCAGAAAGCGCATCCGGTCAGCTTTCCGTATCTGACCGACCTCGGCTACGACAAGAACATCGCGTCTGTCGACAAGCTGGACGAGTACACGGTGCGCTTTACGCTCAGGACGCCGGACGTCGTGTTCGTGCGCAATGTGGCGATGGAGTTTGCATCCATCGTGTCGGCGGAATATGCCGCGCAACTGCTCAAGTCGGGCAACGTGGAGGACTTCAACCAAAAGCCCGTTGGCACGGGCGCGTTTGTTTTCCGCGATTATCAGAAAGACTCGACGATTCGCTACGACGCCAATCCGACCTTCTGGAACCGGAAGGACGTGCACATCGACAAGCTCGTCTTCTCCATCACACCGGACGCCGCCGTGCGCGAACAGAAACTCGAGAGCGGCGAATGCCAGGTCACGTCTTTCGCACGGCCGGCCGATATTGCGAGCGCGAAGAAGAAGCCGAATCTCGCGGTGCTGTCGGGCGTGGGCTTCAACGTCGCTTACGTCGGATACAACACAACGCACAAGCCGCTCGACAACGTGCAGGTGCGTCGCGCGCTCGACATGGCTATCGACAAACAAGCGATCATCAAGTCCGTGTACGAAGGCGCCGCGACGGTCGCCACCAACCCGATGCCGCCATCGCAATGGTCGTATAACAAGGCGTTGAAGGACGCGCCTTATGATCCGGCACGCGCGCGAGCGTTACTGAAAGAGGCAGGCTTTCCCGACGGCTTCGCCATCACGCTCTGGGCCATGCCTGTGCAGCGCGGCTACAACCCGAACGCGCGGCTGATGGCGCAACTCATCCAGTCCGACTGGGCGAAGATCGGCGTGAAGGCGAACATCGTGACTTACGAATGGGCCGAGTACAACAAGCGCGCGAAGACCAATGGCGAGCATGACGCCATCCTCTACGGCTGGCTCGGTGACAATGGCGATCCCGACAACTGGCTCGGCACGACGCTCGGCTGCGACGCCGTGCACGGCAGCAACATGGCGAAATGGTGCAACAAGCAATTCGACGATCTGCTCTCGAAAGCCCGGCTCATCACCGATCAGAGCGCGCGCACGAAGCTCTACGAAGAAGCGCAGGTCGTGTTCAAGGACCAGGTCCCTTACACGCCGATCGCGCACGCTAACACGTTCCAGCCCATCTCCAAGCGGGTGCACGGATACTTGATCAGTCCGCTCGGCGGCCATCGGTTCGATGGCATAACGCTTGAATGAATGGCCTGCCCCGGGCTTTCTTACGAGTTGCAGTTGGAGTCGGAGGTTAAGAACTGCTGCTTCGCGTCGCCTTGCATTGTTATGCTACTGAGCATCGATGAGAGCGGGGGCTAACTTGGTCAACCGGGATTTACTCGACAGCGAGCCGAGAAAGCCGTGCGCCGTGCCTGCGCAGGGAACCCCGTGCGACGAGCTTTTCATTCGCTCGCAGCCAACGAGAGTGGACCGTCCCTGCCGTCGCACGCGTCTCGCGCTCGCCGCGACGATCCTCGGGTCGAGCATGGCGTTCATCGACGGGTCCGTCGTCAATGTCGCGCTGCCCGCCATTCAGACTGACTTCCGCGCGAGCGTCCAGGCGGTGCAGTGGGTGGTGAATGCATACCTGCTTTTTCTCGGGGCGCTCGTGCTGGTGGGCGGATCAATGGGCGATCACTTCGGCCGCCGCACGATCTTCATTGCGGGCATCTCGCTGTTCACGCTCGCGTCGGCCGCTTGCGGGTTGGCGCCGACCGTCCATGCGCTGATCGCCGCGCGCGCGTTTCAGGGCATCGGCGCCGCAATGCTCGTGCCGAGCAGTCTTGCGATCATAGGCGCCGTATTCGAAGGCGAAGCCCGCGGGCGTGCAATCGGCACTTGGGCCGGCGCGGGCGCGATTACATCGGCGGTGGGGCCGGTAGCAGGCGGCTGGCTCGTCGATGCGTTGTCGTGGCGAGCGATCTTCTTCCTCAACGTGCCGCTTGCAGCGCTGACGATTGCGCTCGCCATCTTGTCAGTGCCCGATAGCCGCAGGCTCGATGGGCCTCGACAAGTCGACTGGCCCGGCGCGCTCTGCGCGGCAGCAGGACTTGGCGCGCTCACATACGGCCTCACCGACGCGGCCGCGCATCGGTTCGCCGATCCGTTCGTACTGTCCGCAATCGGCGCCGGTCTCGTCGTGCTGGCCGTATTCGTGCGGATCGAGGCGAAAAGCCGTCACCCGATGATGCCGCTCGACGTCTTTCGCTCGCGAGATTTCGCAGGCGCCAATCTTGTGACACTGCTGCTTTACTTCGGCTTGGGTGGCGTATTTTTCTTCCTGCCGTTCACGCTGATCCGCGCACATGACTACACGGCGACGCAAGCGGGTGCCGCGCTGCTTCCGGCGCCCGTCATCATCGGTCTGCTCTCGCGATTTACCGGCGGACTGACGAGCCGCTTTGGCTCGCGCTTGCTGCTGACGGCCGGGCCGAGCGTCGCCGGAATCGGTTTCGCACTGCTGGCGCTGCCATCTGCGGGCATCAGCTATTGGGCCGGATTCTTCCCTGCGCTGACCGTGCTTGGGCTCGGGATGACCATCACGGTCGCGCCGTTGACCACGACCGTCATGGATTCGGTGCCGGCCGACCGTGCGGGCATTGCGTCGGGCATCAACAACGCTGTTGCGCG
This sequence comes from Caballeronia sp. SL2Y3, assembly GCF_022879575.1. Classification (NCBI taxonomy): domain Bacteria; kingdom Pseudomonadati; phylum Pseudomonadota; class Betaproteobacteria; order Burkholderiales; family Burkholderiaceae; genus Caballeronia; species Caballeronia sp. SL2Y3. The sequence continues at coordinate 232,106 of NZ_CP084262.1, read as the reverse complement.
CGTGGCTAGCCTGCTGGCGATTGCCGTGCTCGGCATTGTGTTCGTCTGGTCGCACCACGCGGCGTTGTCGGCACGGCTCGACGCGTTGCACGTGCCGCAGAATGCACGGGTGACTGCGACGTCGTTGCAGTCTGGAATCGAGTCTGCGACAGCAACGGGCGGTGGACATGCGCTACCGGTCGCACGCGCCGACGCCGACGCCATTGCTGACGCGCTACGCGCCGTCGCGCTGGTCGCGGCTGCGTGCGCGTTCGCCGGAGCGGGAATTGCGACGGCGACTATTCAGCGCCGCGAGTGATGGAATTGCCGTCGCGTGACGTCGAACATGCCAGTGCGCACTGTCGACTCGTGACTGCTCCGTTGGGGAACGCCCGATGCCGCGCACCTGCCGCGTTCTCTTAGACTTGTGCCATCCCGCCATCGACGGTGAGTTCGATGCCCGAGATATAGCTGCTATCGTCGGATGCCAGGAACAACGCCGGCTTGGCGATTTCTTCCGAGAGACCAATGCGGCCCAGTGGCACCTGCGCAGCAATCCCCGATTTGAAGCCTTCGATCTGTTCGTCGGTTAGGCCGGCCTTGCCGAAGATCGGTGTATCTATAGGACCTGGGCTGATCGCATTCACACGAATCTTGCGTGCCTTGAGATCCGCCGTCAACGTGCGCGCCAACGAACGCACCGCAGCTTTAGTGGCCGAATAAACGCTGAACGCTTCCATACCGGTGGACGATGCAATCGACGCGTTCAGAATGATCGTTCCACCGTCCGGCACCAGCGGAAGAAGCTTCTGCACCGTGAAGTAAGTACCCTTCACGTTGACGTTGAATGTTTCATCGAAGTGCGCTTCCGTAACGTGATCGATCGGTGCGAACGAACCCAGACCCGCGTTCGCGAAGATGATGTCCACGCGGCCGTATTTGGCTTTCACGTGATCGTGAAGCTTGTCCAGATCCGACAGCTTGGAGACATCGCCCAGCACGCCTTCCGCGTCGGCACCGATGCTCTTCACCGCTTCGTCGAGCTCCTTCTGGCGGCGCCCTGTGATGATGACCTTCGCTCCTTCCTTAGCGAAGAGTCGGGCCGTCGCCAAGCCCATGCCGCTGTTTCCGCCCGTGATTACGGCGATCTTTCCCGGTAGCTTCGTCATATCAGTCCTTGATTGGATGTTCGACCGTCAACATGGGTTGCGTGATGTTGAAGCGACTATAGGGGCGGTGCATCGCGAGAGATAGTAGGTGGCGACGAACACACTCCTCGGCTCAAACGAATAATCCAGATGATGCTATCGATATGACGCCGGGGAATGAACGGCGCATCAGTTGAGGACGGCTCGATGCGCGTTGCCGTCCCGCGTACGGGACGACAAGCATGTTCTAAATCTTCTTCCTTAACTCTTCGTTCCTGCTGGAAGCGTCATAGGTACACTGTGCTCTTTTCAGTGCGGAGCCATTGGCCAGCGACCAGTTGTAAAGTGCAGCAAAGGGTTCGCGTAGCGAGCAGCCTAGAGCGGAGATCGTGTACTCGACACCGATCGGCTGCGTCGGCAGGACTTTGCGATAGATAAGGCCGTTGCGCTCCAAACGCCTCAATGCCTCGGACAAGGCCTTGGGCGTGATGCCGTCCAGGCGGCGCTTGAGGTCGTTGAACCGTGCCGGCTGCGTGCAGAGGACGCTCAGAATCAGCACCGTCCACTTGTTGGCGATATGTTCCAGGATGGGCCGAGTCGCGGTGACATCGAGCGGCAGGTCGAGAACGTCTTTGGACATGGTGTGCGTGTCGATATCTGAAGACCATATAGTGCCTTTTTGCGAGTTGAGACGCGCGCTCTGCCGTCCGGCTCGATCGGCGACGAAGCTGCTCGCTGTTGAGTGGCAGCGCCATGTCCTTCGGAAAGCGGCGCAGCTCAAACCTGCGCCATGCCGCCATCGACCGGTAGCTCGGCTCCAGTGATAAAGCTGCTTTGGTCGCTGGCGAGGAACAACGCCGCCGATGCGACTTCCTCGGCACGACCCAAACGCGCAAGCGGAATCCGTTCCATCAGCGTCTTGCGCACGTCGTCGGACACCGCAGCCATCATCGCGGTGTCGATTGGTCCTGGTGCTACGACGTTGACGCGGATGTTGCGGTGCGCCAGCTCATTGGCCATGGTCCGCGCGAACGAGCGGACAGCAGCCTTGGTTGCCCCGTAGACGCCGTAGCCCTTGGTGCCGAGCTCATCCGCGATGGAGCCTACGAGCACGATCGAGCCACCGTCCGGCATGATCGCCGTCGCCGCCTTCACGGCGAACAGCAGCGCGCGGACGTTGACGTCGAAGGTCCGGTCGAAATGTTCTTCGCTGATGTCTTCGAGAGTCGCGAACTCTGAGATGCCGGCGTTGACGGCGAGCACGTCCACTCGTCCGGCCTCGCTCCTCACCGCGTCAAAGAAGGCAGCGAGCGACGTCAGATCGGATGCATCGGCGCGGCGCGTACGCAGCCTTCCGGCCCCGAGCGCGACCTCTCTCTCTTCGACGCGACGACTGCTGGCGTACACTGTGGCGCCGTCCGCCGCGAACCGCTCTGCGATTGCTCCACCGATGCCGCCACTGCCGCCGACCACAACGGCGATCTTTCCATGAAGGTTGCTCATATGTCCTCACATTTACTGCAAATGACAAACAGGTGCCATGTCCATGCGGTTCGCCAGCTTCATCGCGCCGATACGGAAAGGACGAAACAGGACATCGGTAGCGGTCATCACGCCTCCTTTGAATGGGCCTTGAAGATATACAAGCTACACTAGGGCACCCCGGTATACGCAACTAAACCCCGTGTGGGCACGTCACTGCATGGGTTCGCCGGTATGCAATGTCCTCTACGAAGCCACGCGCGTCCACACATCCGCTCGAAGTGCTTCGCGCGCGCGGCAGCCGAATCGTCTTGCGAGTTGAGCACGTCGTTTATGCCGAACGCGCGTCAGCGCCCCCTATCGCGTCCAGTTCCCTCAACACCTCGTCACTCAACGCGATATCGGCGGCTTTCAGGTTCTCGCGCAAATGCGTCACCGACGACGTGCCCGGAATGAGCAGCATGTTCGGGGATCGATGCAGCAGCCACGCAAGCGCAATCTGCATCGCGGTGGCGTTCAGACGCGCTGCGATATGCGACAGCGCATCCGATTGGATCGGCGAGAAGCCGCCGAGCGGAAAGAACGGCACATACGCGATGTGTTCCCGCGCCAGTTCATCGACGAGCGCGTCGTCATCGCGATTCACGAGGTTATAGTGATTTTGAACGCATACGATCGGCGCAATGTTTCGCGCGTCGCGCACCTGCGTCGACGTGGCATTCGACAAGCCGATGTGGCGGATCATGCCCTCCTGCTGCATCGCGGCGAGTGCATGCATCTGCGGTTCGATCGAGCCTTCCGTCGGCCGGTGAATGTCGCCCATGATGCGAAGATTGACCACGTCGATGGCATCGACGCCGAGGTTGCGAAGATTGTCTTCGACGCCCCGGCGCAGATCGTCGGGTTCGAACGCGGGCAGCCAGCCGCCCTTGTCGTCACGCATGGCGCCGACTTTAGTCACGATCGTCAGATTCGACGGATACGGATGCAGCGCCTCGCGGATGATCTGGTTGGTGACGTGCCGGCCGTAGAAATCGCTGGTATCGATATGATTCACGCCCGCAGCAACGGCTTCTCTCAACACGGCGATCGCGGCCGCGCGATCCTTCGGCGGGCCGAAGACGCCCGGTCCTGCAAGCTGCATCGCGCCGTAACCCATTCGATTCACTTCGCGTCCCGCAAACTCATAGGTCTTTTTCATTGCATCGCTCCGGTGGCTGGTTTGATGGCGCTCATTATCTCCAGCTTGTGGCGTTGAATAAATCGGGCTAACGTGCACGGGTTGTTCAAAAAACGAAACGGTCCTGATGTGGATTTGAACGATCTCACTGCCTTTGTGTCCGTCGCCCGCGCAGGCGGCTTTCGCGACGCGGCCCGCACCAATGGGGTATCGGCGTCGTCTCTCTCCATCGCGGTGCGCAGGCTCGAAACCAAGCTCGGATTGCGCTTGTTGAACCGCACGACGCGCAGCGTGTCGCCGACGGAGGCGGGTCAGCGCTTGATCGACACGCTGTCGCCGTTGTTCGGCGAGATGGAAAGAGCGCTCGATGTGCTGAACGGCTATCGCGATTCGCCGAGCGGCACGCTGAAGCTCAACGTGCCCGCGAGCGCTGCGCGCACGCTACTGCCGGCGCTGCTTGCCGGGTTCATGCAGGCATATCCCGACATTCGCGTGGAAGTGATGGTGGAAGACGGCTTCGTCGATGTCCTGTCGATCGGCTGCGATGCTGGCATCCGCTACGACGACAAGCTCGAACAAGACATGATCGCGATGCCGATCGGCCCGCGCATCCAGCACTTCACGACCGCCGCTTCGCCCGGCTATCTGAAGGCGCACGGCACGCCCGGACATCCGCGCGATCTGCTCGCGCATAGCAGTGTGCGCGGCCAGTTCTCGAGTGGCGCGCGGCCCGCGTGGCAGTTCGAACGCAATGGCGAAGTCGTGCGCATCGATCCGCCGTCGCGTCTCGTGGTGCGCCCCGGCGCGGCACTGGGCCTGATGATCGACGCAGCGATCGAGGGGCTCGGCATCATCCATCTGTTCGCGGAGATGTTGCAGCCGCACGTTGAAAGCGGCGCGCTCGTGCCGATACTCGACGACTGGAGACAGCCGTTTCCCGGGCCGTTTCTGTACTATCCGGGACGCCGGCACGTGCCCGCGCCGCTGCGCGCGTTCATCGACTGGCTGAAGGAAAACGATCGCATGTGGCGCGTCCTCGGAGAAATACGCGCGGACTTCGCCCCTCTGCGGGGAAGCTGCGCGTATGCGCTGGCTAAACAGCAGACGAAGCGCGAGACGCGCGCGAGAACAGAAAAGGTCCGACGAGCCCGGCTCCAAAGGCGACGTACACCGCCGCGATATGCGCAACCGGCAAGTGATATTCGAACCCGGGCGTGAAACGCTTGGGCATGACCACGTAGTCGCTAGCCGCCGCCGCGAGCGTTGTAGCGGCCGCCAAGGCAATCCGTCGGCGGTGCGCTTGCGCTTGCCTATGGCCCAGCGAACGGCGCACCGCTGCGAAGGCGAGCGCGTTCCCGGCTGCCCATCCTATGGACATGATCTGATGGATAGCCAGACCGGTAAGGAAGTGCCTCGGCTCGGGGCGCGCCGTTTGGTTCACTTCTTGCGGCCAGACCCAGTGACTGACGGCGCTCACCGGGGCCGCGGCGCGCGTGCCGTGCAGGCGCCCGCACGCGGCGAGCGCCGCCGTCGACAGCAGCCCGGCCATAATGCCGGGCCACAAGATGTCTCTCTTCGGATCGATGCCCAGCGTCATGGTTATATTCCTTACCGGTTCTACCGGCCTTCTCGGTTCGCGCATCGCAATGGCCTTGCGCGCGGGCGGGCATTCGGTCATCTGCTGCGCGAGGCGCCCGCCAGCGGACGCACGTGCGAACGAAGGATTCCGGTTCGTCACGCTCGACTTCGCCCACGTCCACGATCAAGCAACTTTGATACCGCTTCTCGAAGGCGTCGATGTGGTGATCAATGCAGTCGGCATATTCAGCGATCGCACGGGCCACGATTTCCAACGTCTGCATGCGGACGCCCCTGCCCTGCTCTTCGACGCCTCGGTGCGCGCCGGAGTGCGGCGGATCGTGCAGATATCGGCCCTCGGCGCGGACGAGCATGCCGTAAGCAGCTACCACCTCACCAAGCGCGCAGCCGACGACGCATTGCGCGCGTCGCCGGTCTCATCGCTGATCGTGCAGCCGTCCCTTGTGTTTGCGCCCGAGGGAGCCAGCACCACGTTCCTCAGCGCATGGTCGACGCTGCCGGTCGTCCCGCTGCCGGGGCGTGGCTTGCAGCGCATTCAACCCGTACACGTCGATGACGTCGTCGAGCTGGTGATGAGAGGCGCCCTTGCAACCGATGCCGTCAGCGAAACGGTCGCCGCCGTAGGCCCTGAACCGATGACGATGCGAAGCTACCTCGCGGTGCTCGCGAGACTCGCGGGCGCAAGCGCGCCGCGCTTCGTCTCCTTGCCGATGTCTCTCGTGCGAATAAGCGCGCGAATCGGCGAACGGCTACCGGGCGGGTTCGTCAGTAGCGATTCGATCGGCATGCTCGAACGTGGCAATACTGCATCCGCCGACGGCATGACGCGATGGCTCGGCAGGCCCCCTCGACCCCTCTCGCAACTGCGGGCAATGCCGGAGAGCCTTGGCGTACGGGCGAAACTGACATGGCTTATTCCGTTGCTGATCGCGTCGGTTGCGGCGGTCTGGATCTGGACGGCGATCGTCTCGGCATGGCTTTACCCGCGAGCGGAAAGTCTCCATCTTCTTCAGAGGGTCGGGGCACCGGCCGGCACGCGAGTGTTCCTGCTCTACTCCGCTGCGTTGTTCGATTTGCTGCTCGGCTGCCTGTCGCTGTGGTGGCCCCGGCGTCTGGGTCCGCGCACGCGCCTGTGGCACTGCCAGATTGCATTGATCATTCTTTACACTGTCCTCATTAGCTGGCGCCTGCCTGAGTTCTGGCTGCATCCGTATGGCCCGCTCTCGAAGAACCTGCCGATGCTGGCGGCCCTCGTCCTTCTGGTGCAACTGGATCGCAGGAATCGAAAGTGACATACCTCACGATCAAGTGGCTGCACGTCCTGTCGTCCACTGTCCTGTTCGGCACTGGAATAGGCTCGGCGTTTTTCCTTCTAAGCACGAGCCTCGCGCGGGATGCGCGCACGGTGGCGCGTGTCAGCCGTCTCGTTGTTCTGGCGGACTGGCTGTTCACGACGCCGACGGCTGTCATCCAGCCGCTTACCGGCTACTTGATGATGCGGCTCGTCGGCTTTCCGATGCGAACGCCGTGGCTCGCCTGGTCTATCGGGCTCTATGTGTTCGCGATTGCGTGCTGGCTGCCGGTCGTATGGCTGCAGGTCCTGATCGCAGCCGAAGCCCGGAACTGCGCGGCATCGAAAGCGAAGCTGTCGCGGCGCTTCTGGCGGCTCATGGCAATCTGGACGATGCTCGGCGTGCTCGCCTTCGTCGCGTTTCTCGCGATCTTCTGGCTGATGGTGACGAAGACGGTTTGAACCGAAGAAGCGCGATGTTCGCACTATCTGACGTGGCAGAGCACGCCAACTTTCACGGAGGAGAGCGGCAACCAGCCTTTGGGCCGCGATGAGGGCTTGCGTTAGCCGGCCTCGTCGCTCACCAGTCGCGCCATCTCGTCGGAAGCCGTCGTCGCCGTTGGAACGAGCTTCATCAACCGCGCCATCACCGGCCATCGCGTGAGCGCGGCGCGATATTCCTCGTCCGCTTGCGAGTCGAAATAGCGCGCCGGGTCCAGCCCGGGCAGCTTCTGCGCGAGCGCGTCGACATCGTGGACGGCGCGGACGGCTATCGCGGGAACCGCAGTTACCTTGTCGTTCATTTCTGCTCGACCCACACGCCATCCGGCGTCTTCACGACATAACCCGTGGCCGTCTTCATGGTCACGGTCTCCTCGTTTTCGCCGATCATCGGCGTCTCCGGCAGTTTCGACGCGTATTGCGACAGCGTCACGCCCGGCTTGAACGGACTGTCCGACACGAGGTTGGCCAACAGCTGCGCCACAGCGAGATGCCCCGTCGGCTGATCGATGACCGTCGTCGGCCCATGATTGCCCGAGAAGCCGACGAGCCGCACGCCGACCGGCCCGTGGATCACGCTCGGCGTCGGGATCTCGCGAAGGCCCGCGACCTGATTGTTGTCGCCGCGAAGCGCCGCGCCGTGCTCCGGCACGAAGACGATTACCGCGCGGCGCCCCGACTGCGCGATGAGGTCCGCGAACTTGTCGAAATCGCTCATCAGCTTGTTCACGCGCAACGGATAGGACTCGAGGCTCGACAGCTTGTTGTTGGGCAGGCGGTTGCCGTCGTGCAGGCTGATCGTGTTGTAGTACAGCGCGACCGGCCCCGGCGTCTGCGCGCGCTGCGCATACCAGTTTGCGAGCGTGCCGTAGTCGTCGGCGATCGGCGAGCCGTCGAACGCGTGCATCGCGACGGGCGCGGCGGCGTTGGAAACGAACGGCACATTAGGCACGCCCAGGTTGTCCTTCACGAGCTGGGTGAAGTTGTCGAAGTGGCCATCGTGATTGAACGTGACCTGCGGCGTGTAACCCGCCTGCGCGAGATCGGCCATCAGATGACATTGCGCCGGCGCGTCCTTGTACAGGTCCGCGTGGGCTTCCTGACCGCATGAAGCGCGCAGCACGCGAATCGCCGCCGGGCCGCTGTAGCTCGCCGCCGTGCTGAAGTTCGTGAACAGATAATCGAAGTGCGACAGGAACGGATGGTTGCGCGCCTTCGCCACATCGAGGTCGTCCCACGACAGCGAGCAGATATGCAGCACGATGACGTCGAACTGCTCGCTCGCGTTGGACGACAGATGCCCGAAGCTCACCTGTCGTTGCGATTCCTTCGCCCGGAACGCCGCGAGCGTCGCGTTGTAGTCCAGGGGTTGAGCGGAAGGACCGTTAGTTGCGACCACGCTGGGTTGCGTCGGCGCGGCGTGAATACGGGCGAGAACCTCGCTCGCGCCCTGCCACGCCGGCAACACGAAGAGCGCGAGCATCACGAAGGTCGCGACGCGCAGCCATCGATTGACGATCAGATAGACGACGAGCCCGCACAGCGCGATGCCGACCAACATCGGCGGCAGAAAGCGCGGCAACAATTCGAGCCAGTAGCCGAAGCTGAACGTGCTGAGATTGCCGAACTCTTCGACGATGCGCCCGAACGGCGGCACGTTCGCCTCCCGATACATCAGCGGCAAGCCGACCGCCAGTCCCGCGATGAGCCGCACCGCGCGCCACGACCGCACACGCAGCGGCGCGCTCATCGCGAGCGCCAGCGCGAACGCCATGTTCGCGAGCCACAGCGGCTTCAGATGGCCGGTCGAGAACAACGCCAGCTTGCTGATGAAATAGAGGTTCCAGAACGTCATCGTGTTTGAGAGTATGCGATCGCTGCCTCATCTACGGCTTCCGAGCGACAAACCTTTAGCGCCGCTCGGGCGTCAGTCCGGAAATCAGCGCCCGGCGCGCGCCGTCGAAAAGACGCGCATAGCCTTCCACGCCCATCAGCAGCACTTCCTTCAGCCCGCGGAGCGGCGCGTCCGGCTCGGCGCGCTCGCCCCATTCGACCCACGCATCCGCGCGGCCGAACGTGCATTGCATGAGCCGACGCTCCTCTTCGAGCGTGAGTTTTTCGAAGCTCAGGCCCAGATGCGCGCCGGCCAGCCGCGTCACGCGTACCGGAAAATGGAACTGCCGCTCGCCCCGGCTCACGATGACGCCCAGCGCATCCCCGGTCTTCAGCGTCAGACTGTCCGGCGGCACGACGAGCCCGAGCCCGCCCGTCGAATAGTCGCTCGTCGCGCACGCGATCATGCTGCCGTCGTTGAGCACGAGGGTCGCAGGCATCGTCATCGCGATGCGATGCGTCACGCGCACCTGCTTCGCCTCGCGCGCCACGCTCACTGCCGCGCCGAGCATCACGAGGTTGTAGAGCGTCCAGAAGACGTTCATCAGGATGGTCGCGGCTTCGTCGCCTGCGCCGCAGACGAGGCGCACGACGCCCACCGACATCGCCACGGCATTGAGCGCCAGCAGGAACAGATACGGCTTGCTCATCGCCCAGTCGATGTACGTCTCGTCGATGCGCCCGCCCTTGTCCGTCACGTTGAACTTGCCATGCTTCGGGCTGATGAACGCGACGGTCGTCGGCAGCGCGATGTACCACGCGAGCACCGACTCATACACTTCCGCCCAGAACGAATGGCGGAACTTGCCCTGCATCCGCGAATTCGCGATGTTCGCAATCACGATGTACGGCAGCACGAAGCTGGCGATGGTCGTGGCCGCCGCATTGATGAAGTACATCTGGAAGAACAGGTACCACATGGGCATCGTCAGAAAGACGAGACGCGGAATGCCGTAGAAGAAATGCAGCATCGCGTTGCCGTAGCAGAGGCGCTGAAAGAAGTTGAGCCCGCGCCCGAGAAACGGATTGTCGATGCGAAAGATTTGCGCCATGCCGCGCGCCCAGCGCGTGCGCTGCTTGATGTGGCTCGCGAGACTTTCGGTGGCGAGACCGGCCGCCTGCACGGTCGGCAGATACGCCGTCGTGTAGCCGCGCCGGTGCAGCTTGAGCGCCGTATGTGCATCCTCGGTCACGGTTTCCACCGCAATCCCGCCAATTTCTTCAAGCGGCGCACGCTTGATGACCGCGCACGATCCGCAGAAGAACGTGGCGTTCCACAGGTCGTTGCCGGCCTGCACGAGGCCATAGAACAGGTTGCCTTCGTTCGGCACGCGGCGGAACGTGCCGAGGTTGCGCTCGAACGGATCGGGCGAGAAGAAGTGATGCGGCGTCTGCACCATCGCGCATTTCGGATCGGCGAAGAAGGTGCCCATCGTCGCCTGCAGAAACGAGCGCGTCGGGACGTGATCGCAGTCGAAAATGGCGATGTATTCGCCCGTTGTCTTCGCGAGCGCCCGGTTGATGTTGCCCGCCTTCGCGTGCTTGTTGTCGTCGCGCGTGATGTAGCCGATGCCCGCCGCGCGCGCCAGCGCCTCGAATTCCGGGCGATGCCCGTCGTCGAGCAGATACACGCGCAGCTTGTCCGCGGGCCAGTCGATGCCCTGCGCGGCGAAAAGCGTCGGCTTCACGACGGCGAGCGGCTCGTTGTACGTCGGAATATAGACATCGACGCTCGGCCAGTCGGCAGGATCGTCCGGCAGCCTCGTGGCCGGCCGTTCGAGCGGCCACGCGGTCTGCACGAAACCGAACAGCAGCACGATCCACGTATAGGCTTCGGCCCCGTACAGCGCATAACCGACGATGCCCTCCATCGGCGTGCGGAAGTCGAGCGTCTGCGTGGTGCGCCACCAGATGTAGCGCGCCGTCACGAGCATCGCGAGCGCCGCGAGGATCAGCACGGGCATGCGTCCCGGCAGCCGGCGAACGATCAGCGCGAAGCCCGCGAGCACCGCGAAGAACGCGAACTGGCCGCCCGCCCCGAGCGGCGACGTGCCGACGGTCAGCCAGATCAGCCCGCCGAGCGTGGTGATGGCGGGAAGCGCCCAGCGCACACGCCCGATGCGTGTCGCGCCGCCTTCGAGGCGCGCGCCGACGCGTGCCCACGGCAGGCGGTCGATGCGCGCGTCGATGGCGCGTCTCGCGGTGATGATCGCGACGACGAACGGCGTCAGCATTCGTTCCACCGCATCGAGAACGCGCGCCGCGCGCGCGGTCATCGGCCGGCCGCGTTCGCGCGGCGCGCGAACGAACGCGCGCATGCACCACGCCCACGGATCGCGCACGTCGATGACGCCCCACTCGCGCGCCCACGCGAGCACGAACGCGCGCATCCACTCGCGGGCCACGTCGCGGCGGGAATCGCGCGGCGGCTTGAAGAAAAGGCGCACGCACCAGTCGAGCGGCGAGCGTTGCGCGGGCAAGCCGAGCCCCTGCGCGATCCAGTCGACGGCGCGCTCGCGGCGCGTCTTCACGTTGGTCGCACTCATGCCGCGATACTCGCTTCGAGCGCGGGGAGCCACGCATCGACGTGATGCGCGAGGCCGTGCAGATCGTGCGACGCCTGCGTATGCGGCGCTTCGTCCATCAGCCACGCTCCGCGCGCGAACGCCTCGGGCAGCGCCGCTTCCATGTGGATGCGCTGCGCCACCGGCACGCCGCCCGCCGCCGCGCGCAGCATCGCGAGGACATCACGCTGCATTTCGCGCGCCGGATTCAGGCGATTCACGACGATGCGCACATCGCGGCACGCATCGAGCAACGCGGGCAGATGGGCGACGAACGTCGCGCAGGCGGCGGGATCGGGCGGACACACGCACAGCACGAGATCGGCGGCGCACGCGGCCTGTTGCGCCTGACGCGACGGATAACGCGGCGTGTCGATCACCGCGACGCCGCTCGCCGGCAGCGCGATCTGCGCGATGGCGTGACGGAGCCATTGCGGATGCGCGGCGAGACGCGCATCGCAGGCGGCGGCCTCATCGAGCGTGAGCTGGCCGTGCGGCACGAAGAGCACGCCGTCGTCGTTGCGCCAGGTGTGTTCCCAGGCGCCCGATGTGTCCGATGTACCCGATGTGTCCGATGCGCACAAAAGCGCCTCCCCGATGCCGCGCGGCGCTAACGCATCGAGCCCGAGCCACGCGCCGAGCATGTTCTGCCAATCGAAGTCGATCGCGACGACATCGCGGCCACGCCGCGCGAGCAGCACCGCGAGCGTGGCGGCGACCGTCGTGCGGCCCGCGCCGCCCGTGGTGGAGACTACGGCGATGGTCTTCATGCTTTCGCCTCGGGGCGGGCGCCATCGGCATCGGGCAGCAGCCGCCCATTGAGCGCGACGGCTTCGATGCGGCACGGCGCCGCGTCGCGCGGATCGAAATGACGCGCGGCGATCAGGCCGCCGCGCGCGCCGCGCCGTTGCCAGACAAACCAGAGCGGCGCGCCCGCGAGCGCACCGATGGCGGCGAAAAGCAGCAAGGTTCCCATATCACTTTCCCGGTTCGACGAGGGGCATGCGGGCCGGCACGGCCCGACGCGCGTGCGTCGCGGTTTTGCTATCGACGGCCAGGTCCGCGCGCTGCCTGCGCGCTTCGTGCTCCAGCACTTCATGCAGCGCGTCGAGTTCGGCGCGGGCGCGGCGCACGGCCTCGGGTTCCACGGCCGCGGCGGGCTGGCCGGCAGGCGCCGCGCTCGCAAACAGATCGCTGTAGTCCGCGAGCGGCGCGCGCCGGTTGGCCGCGTCGAGCGCATCCAGTTCGGCGGCAATGCCGTCGTTCGAGAAATACGTCACTTTTTCCGCGATGCCTGCCACCGGCGCGGTGAAGATGCGCGCGAGCGCGTTGTCGGCATCGGACAGCCGGCAGCCGAAGAGAAAGACGTAGACATGCGTGGCATCGGCGGTGAAAACGTCGCCAGCGCGGCGCGGACGGCAATGACCGAGCGCATCGACGTGGGCGAGCGACGGCGGCAGCGCGAGCTTCGCCAGCACGTGAGGCAGACGCAGGATCGCGCCGCGTGTCAGGGCCGCCTGCGCCTGCGCGCAGAACGCGGCGGCGTTCAGATAACCGAGCGCGGCATCGGCGAGCGATGCGGCGAGCGCCGCGCGGTAGTCCGGCATCAGCGCACGCGTATAAAGCTGGCCCTGCACCGACTGCAATATCGATTCGAGCCGCGAAAACGGCGTGTCGCGGGCGACGACCGCGTTCGCGCCGAGGCTGAGCATCAGCAGTTCGTACTGGTGACGCAACACCTCGCCGCGCTCTACCACGACGATCTTTAGCGCGCGGCCGCTGCGGCGCCTGAGCACATGCACGGCTTCGCACAGTTGCTCCAGTTGCGCGCCGTTGCGATGCGCAAGCACGACCGTCGCGGCGCGCGCGTCACGGCAGGCCGCCACGACGGCATCGCGGTCGTCGAGCACTTCCCAGTTGCGCGGCACCCACGGCTCGTCGCCGGTCACGGCCCGGCACACGACGACGCGGTCTTCGTCGTGCGCGATCCGCATCGCCCCCCCTTGCGTGTCCGCCGGCGCGACGCTCAGCCGGCCATCGCCGGTGAAGCGCAACGCGCGAACGTCGCCCGTCACGAGCGACTTGCCGGCGCGCCAGAAGTCGACCTGCCAGAGCAGTTCGCCGTTCGCTCGCTGCACGCGCGCCACGCCCGCGCACGCGCCGTTCAGCTCGCGTCCGCTCCGTTTGTCGGCGGCCTCGTCGAAATCGGGCGAGGTATCGGATCCGGGCGCGGCGGCATCGTCGCCGAGCAGGAGGAGCATCGTGACGCCGCGCGTCGCGCACCAGTCCGCGAGCAGGCGCCCCTCGCGCGCGAGCGCCGCCGTATCGCTCCAGGTGAACCAGCGTTGCGCGCCTTCGACGATGTAAAGCGCATTGCGCCGCGTGCCGAAGCGCCTGAGCGCAAGCAAGCCGCCGATGAGACGCGCGAGCGCCTGCGGCGTCTGCGTGTGCGCCTGCGTCTGCGCGGCGCTATCCTCGTGCTCGTCGGGCATGGCGAGCACATCGAGCCGGCGCGGCCACCCTGCGGTCGCCGAGCCCGCAAAGCCCAGTTCGCGAAGGCGCGCCGCAGCGTCGCCACGTTCGCGCGCGAGCACGACGGTCGTCGGTCGTGGGCCTGCCGAGCGCACCGTTTCCCAGATGAGCGCATCGCATTCCGGTGAACGCGGCGCGGCCTGCACCGCGTACAGCGCGCCGCGCTCGAGCGTCGCGAGATCGTCGGGCAGCGCGTCTATGCCGACGCGGCAGGTCGTGTCGTCATCGCGGAACAAGCGCGAGCGCGCGAACTGCGCGAGCGCCGACAGCACGCCGGGCGCACGCGGCGATGCAGCGCCCGCTTTCCCGGTTGCGCCCGTGGATCGATTCAGATCGGTGTTCATCCGTTCCTCCAGCGCCGGTCAATAGCTCGAATACAGCCGCACCGGCTGCGGGCTGATGCGGTAATCGTCCTTGCGCGCCGAGAAGGCGAAGCGCGCGTAGACCATGCCGGAACTCGGCGCGTAGTCATGCGAATGATCGATGCTCACGCGAGCGCCGATGGCCAGTTGCGGATTCACGCGATATTCGACGGTCGCCGCGACGCCATAGGAGAAGCTCACGCCCTGCGTAGACCCGCCGCTGAACTTGAGCTGGCTGACATCCACCGGCGACAGACCCGCCACGGACGGAAGCCCGTTCGGGAAGTACGGCGAATCTTTTTCGTACGAATTCGACACGCCGCCCGTCACCGTGACGTCCCACATGAAGCCGTTGCGCTTGCCCATGAATTCGAGCGGCACGCCGAGCGACAGATACCGCTGCGGGCTGTAGTAGCCGCCCTGCCCGAACGTGTAGTAGCGCAGGTTGTCCGTGTAATGCCACGCATTGGCAACGAGACCGGTCAGCACGCGCATCGTCGCGCGCTGATACACCGGCACGCTGAAGCCCGTGCGCAGCGTGAATTCCTGATTGCTCGCGACATTGCGCCCGGTCAGCGCGCCGACGCCGAGATCCGCGAAGGTTTCGATCCGGCCGATATCCGCGCCCACATGGAGATCGACGCCGTCGCGCCGCACGCCGCCCCAGACCGCGTGCGTGAGCGGATCGGTGAGTCCCGCGTAGGCGAGTTCGCTGCTCGTCACCGGGCGGCGCGACGCCGACACGGAGAAGCTCGCGGGGCCGGCATCGAACCGGTAACGCGCGCCGCCGACGAGGTAATGCACGGGAAAGCCGAGCGGCGTCGAGCCGAGGTCGAAGCGCCACTTGTCGGAGAGATAGCCGACGCCGCCGCCGAGACCGTTCGCGTGCTGGTGCAGGTCGCCGGAGGTGACGGCGCCCGCCGCATAACTGCGCAGCGCCGCCGCGTCGGTGAAAAAGCCCGCCGTCGTGCCGAACGTGTTGACGACGTACGGTATGGTCGACCCGCCGCGGCCGCTGACATCGAGCGTCCCCGCATCCAGATGCACCGCATCGGCATGAACAAAAAAATGCCCGTCATAGCCATACGGAATCTGCGCGTAGACCGGCACCTGTTGCGCGTGATACTCCGACACGCCGGCATCGCCGGACTTGTAGGCGGGAATCCAGCCGGTCTCCACTTCCGGATTGCGGCGCTGGCCGAGATCGTCGAACGCCTCCTGCGCGGGCGTCAGGCGGATTGCGCCGGCGGGCGTGCCGAAGGAAGTCGTGCTCCCCGACGCGCTGCCCGACGCGCGCTCCTGATCCATCGACAGCCGATACAGCGACGCCGCATCCGCGTAATCGCCGAGGTCTTCGGCGACGCGTCCCGCCTGCAACGTGACGTCCGGCCGCGCCGGATAAGCGACGCGCAGCGGCTGCACGATGCCCTGCGCGTCCTGCGGGCGGCGCAGCGCCGACAGCCGGCGTGCGGCGGACAGGCGCGTGTCGATATCGTCGGGCGGCGCGGCATCGACCACGCGGCGCACGAGAGCGAGCGCATCGCGGCGCTCGCCGCTGCGGCCGCTGTCGCCGAGCACGCGAGCGAGCGCGAGCTGCGTCTCGGCATCGTCCGGCGCTGCCGCCAGCACGGGCGCGAGCGCCGCGCGCGCCGCCGCGTAGTCGCCTTGCGCGCGTGCAAGGTCGGCGAGCTCGAATGCGTAGCGCCGGTCGCGGCGGCCCGCGTCGCTCACGGCCGCGAGCAGCGCGCGAGCGCGCACATAGTCGGCTCTCGCGATGGCGTCGTCGGTCTGACGCAGCGCCATGCGCAGCGACTGGTCCTCGAGCCGTTCCGACTGGCGCGGCGTCAGCGTGCCGGCGCGGCGAACGTGCGCGAGCACGTCGGCGAGTTCGGATTCACGCCGCGCAGCACCCAGCAGATCGCCGTAGCGCAGACGCACATCGATGTCGGTTTCCTGCGGATGCGCGGCCATCCAGTCGCGCAGCAGCGCGAGACCGCGCGCCGTCTCGCCGCGATCGATATACACCGAGCCGATCGACGCGAGCATGTTCGGATCGTCGCTTGCCTCCGATTGCGCGCGCGCGAGCGCCGCCCGAGCCGCGCGCGCATCGTTGCGCGCGTACGCGGCGCGGGCGTCGATCAACGCCTGTTGCGCGTCGAGATTGCGGGCGAGCGCGCGCATTGCGTCGTTGCGCTCGGCATCCGGCACGAGCGCGAGCACGGCTTGCGCGCCGGCGAGATCGTCCGTCGAATTGCGATACAGCGCGCTCGCGTAACGCATCGGCGTTGCGGCATCGAGCGCGAGGCCGTCGTCCATCACGGCGCGGCCCAGTTGCGGCAAGCCGAGATCCCGATAGATGCGGGCGAGCGCGAAGCGCGTCCACGGCTGATTCGGTTCGAGCCGCAGCGAGGCTTCGTACTGCTGCGCCGCCGGACCGTTGAGGCCGCGTTCCGCGAAGCGTTGGGCGCTTGCCGCAACGAGATCGGCGCGCATCGCGACCAGGCTCTGGCGATCGTCGGCAGCGGCGAAGCGGCTCTGCAGCGCCTCGATGAGCGGGCCGACCTGATCGCCGCGACCGGTGGCTTCGAGGAGCGTGCGCATGCTCCGCAGCGCCGACAGGCTCGGCGCGGGACCATCGACTTGCGCGCGCAGCATCGGTTCGGCGGCGCGCCAGTCGCCCTGCGCGAGAAGCGCATCGGCGAGCAGAAGCTCTGCGTCGGCGTTGCCCGGCTGCATCGCGAGCGCCTCGCGCGCGTAGCGTGCCGCATCGGCCGGCTTGCCGGCGCCGGCGGCGTCGCGCGCGTGCGCGAGCGTGCCCCAGAACTGCGCCGTGCGGGCGAGCGCCTGCCATTTCCCGCGATTGTCGGGCGCGAGCGTGGCGGCGCGTTCGAATAGTGCGCGCGCCTCGTCGCGCTGGCCCGCGCGCATCCTCACGAGACCGAGACCGCCGACGGCTTGCGCATCGCCCGGACGGGCCGCCGCCGCGCGCGCGAGCAAAGGCTCGGCCGCAGCGAGATCGCCGCGTTCGAGGGCAGCGAGGCCGCGCTGCTGCGCGATGTAATCGGGATCGCGCTCCAGCTTTCGCTGCGCTTCGATGCGCGCGTCGAGCAGATCGGCGCGGTCCCTGAACTCGGTGTCGTCGGGAACCACGACGAGATACGCGCGCAGCGCCGGCAGATACGCGGTGTCCGCGCCCGCCGACTGCAAGACGTGACGCCAGACGTCGAGCGCGGCGTTGCGGTCGGTGTCGGTGCGCGTCGCCAGTTTCCAGGCGATGCGGTTCGCCTCGGCGCGCGTCGCGTCGCTGGCGTTCAAAAGGCGCGCGAGCGTCAGCGCGGCGTCGACGTCATCGGGATCGGCCGCGACCCGGCGATGCAGCGCATCGAGCGCCTCGCTGCGGCGCGCGGGCGTCGCGGCGATCATCTGGTAATACTCCGCGCCGAGCGCCCCGGAGGGCGCGCCGTTCGGAAAGAGCGCGACGAGGCGGCGCGCGGCTTCTTCCGACTGGCCGCTTCGCGACAACAGCCGGATGGTCGCCAACTCCGCGCGTCCGCTGACCGCGACGCGATATTCGTCGTCGACCTGCCGCGTGAGGCGCGCCTCGGGCGCAGCGTTTTTCATGCGCGCGAGCGTCGCCTGCGCTTTCTGCGCCTGGCCGAGCCGCAACTGGACGCGCACGCGCTCGGCCAAGAGGCGCGGGTCGTCCGGCGCGATCAGCAATGCCTTGTCGACGGCCTGCAACGCGAGATCGTCGCGATGGCGGTTCGCCCACGCGCGCGCGGTGCCGTAGAGGCGTCCGGCCAGCGGCGGCAGCGCAAGCGCATCGGCTCGCGTGGTGTCATCGTGACCGGCAACGCGACCGGCAGCGGGGATGGCGGCGGGGATGGCAGCATGGGCGCTCGTCGCGGGCAGCTGCACCGCGCACACGACGCTCGCCGACATCAGCGCGGCGGGCAGCAGGCCCGGTCGGGTGCGAAGCGGGGTGCGAGAGGTGGTGGGAAGCGCGCGCATCAGCGAGTGCCTCCGCACTGCGAAGCCGCCGTTTGCAACGCGCCTTGCGCCGTAAAGCGATAACGTCCCTCGCGCCAGCCGAGGCCGAACAGCGTCAACACGCTCGTGTAGTAGCCGGGCGCGGCTTCTTGTTCCGCCCGGGCGGCTTGCGCGTCCGCGACGCCCGTCTCGCCGAGCGCCGTGAGCAGCGGCACGGCGGCGGCGGAGAAGCCCGCGTTGCCGTCGTTCGGACCGGCGCGGCCGGTGCGCGTATCGACACGTTCGGGCGGCGCGCCATGCTCGCCGATGTAAGCGGCGAACGGCGTGAACCGTTGCAGCAGCGCGGCGCGCGCATCGTCCGACGATGCCAGCATGCCAGCCCACAGATAGACGCGAATCGCGTTGTAGGCGCTCTCGGCGTGCGTGTCGTCGTCGGGCTGGAAACCGTCATGCGCCCGGTACAGCGCCCAGTCGGGCGAGAATCCGCGCGGCGCGGTCTCGGCCAGCATCCGCGCCGACGAGGCGGCAAGACGCGGCCAGCGGGCGTCGTCGGCAAGACGCGCGCCGATGCCGCGAATGACTTGCAGCGGAACGTAGCTCGGATTCACGCGCCACGAATCCGCGGACGGATGAAACCCGGTCGGGCCGGGCAACACGGTGAGGCCGAGCCCGGGCAGCATCGCGCTTTCCTCGTCCAGCACGCGCCGCGCGAGCGATGCGCCGCGCGCCGTGTAGCTGCGCTCGCCCCACGCGCGGCCCGCCTCGAGCAGCGCGTAGGCGATCCACAGATCGGCGTCCGATGCGGCGTTCGCGTCGAGCACGCCGAACGTGCCGGATGCGTCGCGGCCCCACAGCCACGCGGGCAGGCGGGCGGTGAGGTCGCCGGCGGCGAGGTTGTCTTCCGTCCAGTGGAGAATCCTGTCGAAGCTCGCGCGATCATTGGCGACGAGCGCGAAAAAGAGCCCGTACGACTGCCCTTCCGACACCGTCCGCTCATCGGCCGAGCCGACGTCGGTCACGCGGCCGTCTTTCGAGACGAAGCCGCTCTTGAACGCTTCCCAGCGCGGCCACGACGGCTGGCAGGCAAGCGGCGCGGCGCTGTCGGTCGGGCTGGCGGTCGGGCTGGCGGTCGCGCCGGCGCTGGCGCAAAGCGCCGCCACCGCGATCGCGACCGCGCGTCGCAGACGTCGAAAAACGCGCGTCATCGCTCAAAGTCCCTTGCGGCGGGAGGCCAGTTCCTGCAGCGCGGCGAACGCGGCGACGGCGAGCAGCAGGCCCGAGACCGCACCGAGAAGGCCGAGCAGCACCGGATGCCCGACTGCGTGGCTCCATAGCTTCGCGTACCAGGGCACATAGCCGACGACATAGGTGTCGCCCACGCGCATGCTATCGACGCCGCCGCGCCGCACGAGCGACACGTCGCCCTGCACCTGCGTGATGCGCTCGGAACGTTCGAATACGTCCAGCAGATCGTCGAGACGGCCCTGTTCGGTCGCGGCCAGCGCGATCACGCTGCGCCCTTTTTCGCCCGGCAACTGGAAGCCCATGAGCGCGGCGAGCGGTCCGCTCTGATCGAGCGACGCGCCGCCGTTCGTCACACGCTTGCCGTCACGCCACTGCTCCCGGACCGAGAACGACGCCCGCGTGACGCCGTCGTTCTTCGGCGCGGAATCGGCGATGGAGAGCGGCAGCGCATCGCGCCAGCGCGCGAGCACCGGCGACGACGGCGCGCCGCCGATCACGAGCAGATCCTTTTGCGCGACGCCGGGCAGGTCGCCGGGACGCGCGATCGTCACCCGCAGGCTCGGCAAGCCGGTCCACTGGCCCATGTGGCCGAGCATCGTGAGCATGGCTTCGAGTTCGGCGGGCGATGGACGGTCGGGAATCACGATGGCCGTCTGCGAGAGATCCGCGTATCGCGTGAACGGGAAGCCGCTGTTGGCGAAGTACGCGAGATTCGGCATGCGCGCGTAATGCACGAAGCCGGAAAAGTCGATGGTCGAATCCGGATCGACTGCCGCGCGCGCCGGATTGGTCGCCACGCTCGCGCAGAGGCCCGTCTTCTGCGAATCGAGGGCGAATCGCAGTTGCAGCTGGTTCGAGCTGCCGACGCGGAACGCCGGAATGTCGAGCGCGTTCGCCGCGCCGCTGTTCGCGCCGGACATCAGCGGCAACTGGATGCGGCCCTCGCTGTCGTCGGCTTTGGCGACGGGCAGGCGGAACGACTTGACGAGCTGATCGTTGATATCCACGGCCAGCGACGAGTTGTTCTGCACCGTCGGCGCCGTATAGCGATACTTCAAGTTCAGCGGCACGCCTGCGGCGTTCCACGAGAACAGGTCGGCGGGCACGCGCAGGTTCAGGCGGATTGCGTCGGGCGTGCTTCCCGACACTTGCAGTTGCGACGCATCGCCGACGAGTTCCTTGAAGCTGACCGGGCGATTCGTCGGCATCCAGCGCGGCGCGTCGTAGGGCTCGCGCGGCTTGCCGATGTCGACGCGCGCCACTTTCGCCGACGCGCCGGACATGGCCGCGCGGCCGAGCACGAGGGCGTAGACGGCGTCATCGACTTCGGCTGCATTGCGGCCCGTCACGACGAGCAGCTTGCGATCGGCGGAGGCCGGGTTATCGGCGACGAGAATGGTCGGCCCGTCGATGCGCGGCAACTCGACGCCCGCCGGCAAGCGATCGCGCGTGCCGATGACGACCGCATGTTCGTTGGCGGGCAATGCGTTCAGCGCCGGGAAGCGCGCCTGCCGGTAATCGGCGAGCGCGCCGAACCACGACGCGAGCACGCCCGCGCTTCTGAGCGTCGCGCTGTCGGCGGACGCGGGCAGCACGAACGGCAGCGTGAGGCGACTGACATCGCGGGCATCGAAAAACGGCGCGGGCAGCAATGCGAGGTCGTTCGGCAGCTTGATCGGCGCGGTATCGAGCACGAATTGGCTCGTCGGGCTCACGTCGACCCAGAGCGCCGTGTTGGCCGGATCTTCGCAGTGGTCGATCGTGTAATGGCCGATGAAGCGCAGCCCGAACTGGTTGTAATCCGTGAAAAGGCGCGGATCGAGCGGGATGTCCTGTGTGACCATCGACCCGGCGTGCTCCTTGTCGAACGGCACTGTGGCAATGACTTCGTTGTTGACCGACACCTTCACGTGCGACAGCGGGAACACCAGCGCCGGCGAATAGGTGTAGCGCAGCCGCAGATGCGCGCCCGTCACGACGCGATCGAGCCGCACGCCGAGCGATACCGAGCGCGCGTCTTCGATGCCGCGCAACTGCAGCGCCTGCCACGCGCCGAGAGCGGAGAACGGGATGTGGGCGGTCGTGGCGCCGACGTTTTCACTGGCGCTCGCGACGGGCGCGGGAGCAATGGCAGCGGCATCGAGCGCGCAGGCGGCCAGCGCCAGCGACAGGCATAAGCGGACAACGGATTTCATCGGCAAATCGGGAAGATGTCTCGGGCGCGCGCCGCGCGGCCGTTGTTCGGCGTCGTGGCGACGGGTGCGGGCGCGATGGCGGCCGCGCGAGGCGTCGTGAATGGATTTCCTCGCCGGTGCTGCGAAAGAGCGGGCGAAACAAACGCATAATGTCGGACAGTTCGGTTCAACTCGGGCATCCTTGAAACATCCTTCGAACAAACAACCGCCACGTCGCGTCATGGTCCGGCCAACTTCTTCCACCCACTCGTCGTCATCCGCCAGCGAAGGCGCCATCGTCAAACGCCGCGGGCTGCTGCGCGGGCTGTTCGCGCTGCGTCATTCGTGGGACGGCATTGCCGTCACCTGGCGCGAGGAAAGCGCCTTCCGTCAGGAAGTGTGCGTGGCCATCGTGCTGCTGCCCATTGCGTTTCTCGTTCCTGTCGCCACCACGGAGCGCGTGCTGCTCGCGTCGTCCGTGCTGCTGGTACTGCTCGTCGAGCTGATCAATTCGAGCATCGAGGCGGCGATCGACCGCATCTCGCTCGAACGGCACGAGCTGTCGGGGCGGGCGAAAGACTGCGGCAGCGCGGCGGTCACGTTGTCAATCGCAATCAGCGCGATGACCTGGGCTCTGATCTGCGGTCCGGCGGTGTGGCGATGGATAAGGACCCATCTGTGATTCCCACGTGGCCGGATAGATGTCTGTATTTCGGCGGGAGGTCGCAAAACTTGAGATCGGTCGCAAAACTTCGTGGAGCGATAGCGCTGATTTTGTAATCTGGCGTTCGGGAACGGATGTCGGAGGAGCGAGGCATTGGGAGCCGTCGGCTGCTGCTCTCGCTGTATCGATGTATTGCCGGCAGGTGGCGCGCGCTGCACGCAGATCCTGAGGCGCCCTGCGCCGCTCCGCTGATCAGTTTGCGTCTACCGCCTCGGCGCCTGCGGCGCGGTCGCTGCGGCGGCCCGCGACCGGAGAATGCGCAATCAACGACACTTTTCCGCGCCTGTTCGGCACATCGCCGGGGCGACGAGTGCCTTAAGCTCTCCCGATGAACTTGTCATGCCAGATGGCCGCCTCGGAGACGAGGGAACCGCTGTCGTTGTGACAGCCACCCGAGAACCGGTTCCGACGCCATGATCGCCCACATCCTCACCGAAGCCAGATCATCAGCCTGTCCGCCACCTGGCCGACGCAAGACGTGACGTGATGCGTGCTCTCAACCTATGGCGCTCCGGGAAAACGATTGCGCACAGCCTTCCGGGCAAGATCGCGCTTGGCATCTTGTCGGTCGTCGTCACGATGATGCTCGTCTGCTGGTTGTTGAGACCGGCGGTTCCGCGCAGCATCACCATCAGTACCGGTCAGCCCGACAGTTCGCTGTTCTGGATGGGCAAGCAATACGCCAAAGTTCTCGCGCGCTACGGCATCACGCTCAATGTCGTGCCTTCCGACGGTTCACGCGAGAACCTCGAACGTCTGCTCGATCCGGCCCAGCAAGTCGACGTGGCGCTGGTTCAGAGCGGCGTCGCCCGGGACCAGCAGGCGGCCGAACTCATGTCGCTCGGCAGCGTGACCTATGTGCCGTTGCTGGTGTTCTATCGCGGCAATCTCATGACGTCGTTGTCGCAACTGAGCGGAAAGCGCATCGCCATCGGCCGTGAAGGCAGCGGCACGCGCGAGCTGTCGCTCAGACTGCTGGCGGCGAACGGCGTAACGCCCGGCGCCGACACGACCCTGCTCTCGACCGACGGGCTTCAGGCCGCCACTCAGCTCGTCGATGGCGAAGCCGATGCCGTGATCCTGAGCGGAGATTCGGCCACGCGCGCGCTGATGCTGCGTCTGTACAAGGTTCCGGGCATCTCCCTGATGGATTTCGCCGAAGCACCCGCATACACGCGGCGCTTTTCTTATCTCGACGAGGTGGACCTGCCGCCCGGCATACTCGATCTCGGCCGGCGCGTTCCGTCGCAGACGGTGCACCTCATCGCGCCGACGGTCGAACTCGTGGCGCGCAAGGGGCTGCATCCGGCGCTGTCCGATCTGCTCATCGAGGCGGCACAGGAAGTCCATGGAAAATCGACGATCATGCAGCGTGCAGGACAGTTCCCGAACCCGATCGCGCGTGATTTTCCTATCAGCGAAGAGGCGACTCGCTACTACCGTTCCGGAAAGAGCTACCTGTATCGCACGCTGCCCTTCTGGCTCGCAAGTGCGACGGATCGCGCGCTGCTGCTGCTTCTGCCGCTCATGGTGCTCATCGTTCCGGCGCTTCGGCTCGTTCCCGCGCTATACCGCTGGCGGATCCGATCACGTATCTACCGGTTCTACGGGTGTCTGCTGGCGGTCGAGCGCAAGGCGCTCGCGCTGCCCGCTGAGCACAGCCGCGAGGCGCTGCTTGCGGAACTGGTCTCCATCGAACGGTCGCTGGACGCAATACGGCTTCCGCTTGCCTACGCCGATGCGCTCTATATCTTGCGGGAACACGTCGTCCTGGTGAGGACACGACTTGGCGCCAGGATAGAACGTCCTGTCCATGCCTGACCGCCGGTGCGCCGCGAAGCGACCTGGCGATGCGCGGCACCTCGCGCACCAGCTCAAGCCACCGTGCGCGCGGCCGTTATACCGGGAAGGCTTTGGACAATCTCCCGAAGCATCGAAGCGGCGCACGTTCTTCCGACGATATGCGCGGCACTGCAACCGATGTCACGGACGGCACGAACCGCCCGGTCCGTGCCCGGGGCGCAGCCATCATTCCGGACATGAACAGACATGCGACGTTTCCTCGGCACCCTCGTTATTCTCGCGCTTCCCTTTCTCGTATCGTGCGGAGCAAGCTCGGCTACGCCGTCGAACGAGAACGCTGCGGCGGCCAACGCGACCTCCTCGACGGGGGCGACATCTGCTGCGGGTGCATCGGGTCCGGCGGCAGCCGCCACCGGTCGACCCGGCCCGACCATCGTCGCGACGAATTCGTCCAACGCTGCGACCGCTCTTGCCGACAACGTCATACCGTTGAGCGTGCAGACGCCGAACTACGACATCAACCGGGCCTTGATCAGCGTGACAGTCTGCGTGCCCGGCACGTCCGTGTGCGAGACGGTGGATAACGTGATGGTGGACACGGGCTCCGTCGGCTTGAGATTGCAGCGCTCGGCGCTCAAGCATCCTGAACTCTTCCCCGCGACGGCAGGACCCGACGCTCATGCGCTGGCGGAATGCTATCGCTTCGTGTCCTCGGCTGCGTGGGGAGTCGTCACGCGCGTGGATCTCAGATTGGCTGCGATGCAGGCATCCAGTGTTCCGATCCAGATCGTCGATGAAGCAAGCGCATCATATGCGGATCATCCACGCCCCGACTCCTGTTTGAATGGCGGCAAGCCGACGTCGAACGGAACACTCGGCATCGCTGCGGTCTCCCTGAATGACTGCAAGGACCCATGCTTCATTTCGCTCAGGACACCGCGATATTACGAGTGCACCGTGGATGGATGCACGCCCATTGCGAAGCCGGTGCCGGCGACTTTCCGTGTTGTTCATCCGATCGCGGCACTTCCCTCCGACAACAATGGCTACGTGCTCGACGTCCAGCCCGTTCCAGCGTCAGGCGCCATCGCCACGCCGGGAACGCTTACGCTCGGCATTGGAACGCGCTCGAACAATGCGCTCGACGTGACCAACGTGGTCGATCTCGCGCCGGATGGAACCTTCACCACGGTCTGGAACGGGCAGTCCTATTCCGCAAGCTACTTCGATACCGGCACCGAAGAATATTACTTCGCCACTTCGCCGGCTGAAGCGCGCGAGTGCGGCTCCCACTGGTGCGCAACGCCCGAAGCAGAGTTCTCCGCGACGCTGAAGGGCCAAACGACGGATGCGACCGCGAAGTTCCGCGTCGGCGATTCGGCCAGTCTGGTGCGCAGCGGCAACGGCGCATTCAGAAACGTCGCCATGGTCGCTAACCAGGACTCGCGCGCATTTGTCTGGGGCATGCCCTTTTTCGTCGGACGCAAAGTGTTCGTTCGGATGACTGATGGTTCCAGCGGGTCGGGCAATGCCTATTACGCGTTCTCCGATGCAGTCTTTCCGTAACGCGTTCGCCGGAAAGAATTACACCTTCGCCAGCGACATCGTGCCGGACCGGTTCGCACGAGCCTCAAGTCGATAATCCGCACGCCGTTAAGGTCGTCATGGTTCGGAAACTGAAAAGCGCATCGGAGAGGCGATCGCTTCATCAGGGAAACGAAATTGGCGAGCGCACCGTGAGCGCATCGCCATTCAATCAACCCACTTATGATCGCTCTGAAATCGTGAAGCCAACCCTTATCAGTACCGCAGCGCTTGCCGTCTTCTCATGCTCCGCCCTTGTCGCGTGCGGCGGCGGGTCCGGGCCGTCCAGCGCCGGCAGTGTCTACATGGGTCCGCTCAGTCACGCGACGGTCGAAGTCCATGAGCTCGCGGCGGACGGCACCGTGTCCGACAAGCCGGTCACGACGACGACCACCGCAGCCGACGGCTCCTTCGTGCTCAAATCGGCACTGCACTATCCGGTGTTCGTCCGGGTCACCGGCGGTTCTTACGAGGAAGAAGCAACGGGCGTCACGACTACACTCAACGGCGAACTCGACGCGGTGTATCTGACCGCGCCCTCGCAGATGGTGGTCTCCATGTACTCGAACGCCGTCGTCGCCGACGCGCGCGCCGCGGGCGGCCTCACGGCCGACAACATCGCGTCGGCAATGTCGCGTGTGAACGCGTTCGCGGGCGATATCGACGTGGGCGAGACCGCGCCGACGTTCGTCTCGACCGGCGCCACGACGGATGTTTCGGACGGCGCGAAGATGGCCCTCGCGCTCGGCGCCGAATCACAAAGCCGCACGTCGCTCGGCCTTTCGGTCGTCGACAGCACGCAGAATATCGTCGCGCAAGCGGGCAACGGCGACACCCTCGCGCAATGCAACGCGGGTGCGGGCAACATCAATGCGGACGGCTCGCTCGACGCACCGGTCAGCGGCAACTGCGCGATTACCACGGCCGCGGCCGCTTACGTCGGCGGCGCTCGCAACAAGTCCGGCATCAAGACGTTGTCGGCGCTCAAGAACGTGATCCCGGGCCATGCGGCCTCGGTGTCCGTCAGCAGCGCGGCGTGTACGGATCGCGACAAGCTCCTGAGCGAGCTCGGCACGCTCTTCGCCAATCGAAAGAACGAGGTTCAGGCACAGCTCGGAAACGGCGTCACCGTGGCGAACTGGAAAAGCTTCGCCAACGGCGGCACGTGGGGGCCGTTCGCCGCGAGCTACGGCCCGGTCACGGCCGCAGCCTGCGGCAGCGATGTCGGCGCGTTCCAGCGCGAGCTCGTCATGGCCGTGGAGAACTACTGGGTCGATCAGGGCATCAACTATTGCCACCATCACATTCCCGGCTGGCTGCCGCCGACGTCGCCCGGGAAGTTCCGCAACTTTTCTTCCGGCGGTACTTCCGGTGGCAGCACGTCCAAGATGACCTGCACGGCGAACCGTCGCGCCGATGGATCGCAGAGCCTCGCGCGTTTGACGAAGAGCGACGAGATTCAGTGGGAAGGCGTCGATTGTTCCGACTTCACGTCATGGGTGTACAACTTCGCCGGCCTGACGCAGGCAACGAACAACCTCGAAACGGGTATCGGTTCGCAGGCATGCTCCACCGGCGACGATCCGCTGGTGAGTTCGGGACAGCAGGAGCCGGGCGTGTTGCTGGACATCAACCAGGGCAACATCGCCAGCATGGTCGATTATCTCAAGCCGGGCGACCTGCTCTATATCACGCAGAAGGCGACGGTTTCGGCCGACGTCGGCACGGTCACGACGGCGGACGGCTACGACGTCTCGCACGTGATCACCTGGACCGGCAAGCATTACAGCGAACTCAGGGCGAGCGATCCGGCGCACTTCGGCCTCGATACGCTCGGCAAGGTCGGATCGCGTCTCGGCGTTGACCTCGCGTCGTACCTGATGACCCCCGATGGCAAGGCCGTGCCGGTATCCGAGCTAGGCGGATCGGCGGACACGGACCCTTGGATGATCATCGACAGTCACTATGCCGGACCGGCGTATCGCCCTTTCGTCATCAAGAATGCGACGATGAAAGCCGACTGGTACGCGGCAAGCCTCTCGCACGTGCGCCGTATCATCGATGCCGACAAGGTGCAGGCCGATCCGGTGCTCGCGCCGCTCGTCATCACGCGGACGGCGAGTTCGAGCAACAGCGCGGGTCCCGTGCTGACCTTCGCATCGAAGGCGTCATGGGCCAGTGGGACAAACGGCTACAAGCTCGTGTACCAGCGTCCGGATGCGAAGTCCATTCCTTCATGCTATCGCGTGGGTACGCCGCCGGTTTCTGCGAACACCGTAGCAGCGCAGTAAGAGTCGTCGGGGACTGGCCAGCCCGAGCGACGGGTGCATCGTCGTCGCTCGGCAGCCGTCATAAAAAAGCAGAGGTGCATCCGCAAGTCTCAACGCCGGTCAGCGACCTGATGGCGCCGCTGCTGGCGGCAACGAGCGACGGCCCCGGTCAGATGCACTCACGATCCGAAGAACCAGCGCAGATACGGTCCAGTGTACGAACTCGGCATGGACCAGACGCCATTGGCGCTGAAATTCCAGCTCGGGCCGTAGCTGGAAGTTTGTCCGATCTGCTCGTTCGTCAGCCCGCTCGACGCCGGCACCGCGTTGCCCGATCCCACGCCCGCCGCCGCGATGAACGCGTCCTTGTTCCAGAACACGTTCCCGGCGATTCGCCCGCTGTTCGTCCCGGCAATCCCGCCGGCAATCCCGCCCGCCTTCGTGCCCGCCGGCGGCGTGAAGGTCGATTCCGAATACGACTGGCAGATGCCACCGCGATTCGCGCCGACCAGCCCGCCCACAACCGCGCCCACAACCGCGCCGCCGGACAGCGTCGCATCCGCGTAAGACTGCGTGATGTGGCCATTGTTCTGGCCGACGAGTCCGCCGAGCGTCGCTTGATTGCCCGCCGTCATCCTTCCTTCCGCGAAAGACTGGCGCACGGTGCCGTCGTTCTGTCCGGCCAGCCCGCCGACCGTGCCCGCGCCGTCGATGGTCACGCCCGTCCAGGCCTGCTCGACGGTGCCGCGATTGATGCCGACCAGACCGCCCGCGCGGCCGCCGCTACCGGTGGAGGTGACTTCGCCCGTTGCGCCGACGTTCACGATGCGCCCATCGTTCTCGCCTGCGATCAGCCCGACCGCGCCGCCCGCCGAACTCGCGCTGGCTTCGGCAAGCGTGAAGTTGCGCACGATGGCGCCCCGCCCGATCACGCCGAACAGGCCGGTCGTCGTTCCGCCCGACATGTTCGCGACCGTCGGTACGTGTCCCATGCCGTCGAACTGTCCGGCGAAAGGCGCGGCCGCCGTGCCGATATTGGCGGCGTCACCTGCATTGGGAACATAGAGGCTGTTGCCGAGCGCATACGTGCCTGCGAGGTCGTTCTTTATCGCGCTGAGATCGGCGGCGCTATTGACGAGCTTGTACGCGGTGTATTGCGTGAGCAGGCCGCTGAACGGTGCGGGCCGCCACGCCGCATTCGTGCGGACCGTGCCTGCGGTATAGCTGCCATTGATGTCGTATAACGCCGATACGATCCCTGTGCTGCGCGACCAGTCGATGGTCCCGCGATTGGTCACGCTGCCGCCTTTGTCGAAGCCATGCGCATCCGCATTCAGCGTGAGCGATGCGCTGCCCTCGTTGGCGATCGTCGCCCCCGGCGCGATGCTCAGCGAGTGCGCAGCCAGCAACTGAAGCGGCGCGGCGCCGGTCCAGCGAAGGCTCGAGCCCACGTCGATGTTGCCCTCGCCGTTCGCGCCGAACTTGCCGTCCGCGCCGTCCGCGTTCACGGTCACGGATGCGCCGCCGCTCAGGCTCGCGCCGAGCGTTTGCGCCGTGGGTGCGTCGATCGCGAAGTCCGCAGTGGTGAGCTCTATCCTCGATGTGTCGATCTGCGCGCCGCCGATCCGCACGTTCCTGCCCCTCACGTTGACCGCGCCGCCCGTGCCGTCCGCGTCATGCGCGCTGATGGCCGCGCCGCGCGCATCCACGGTGCCGGTTTCCGCGACCAGCCAGACCTGGCCGCCGCGCGTGGCCGTGGCCGTGGCGCGCAATGCGCCGGATCGCCCGGCGAGCGCGAAGATATTGCCGTCTGCCGCCTGCAGATTGATGAGCGCCGCCCGCACCGGACCGGAGTCGGTCACGGTCGCGCCGCTTCCGACCGCGACGCCGATCTGCGGGCCATAGGTGCTGTCCACCAGACTGACCGTGCGGCCCGCCGCCATTTCCGCCGTGCCGGCGGGCGCCTCGATCGTGCCTGCATTAAGGATCTTGTGCGCCGAGATCAGAAAGACGTCGCCGCCGGAAGAACTGATCTTGCCGAGGTTGACCACATCCGCGTTGGACGTGCCTTTGAACAAGGTCTGGTAAGAGACGTTGAAGTCGTCGTTGCTGACATCGAGCGTCGAGGCGACGAAGCGCCCGCCCGTCGACACCACGCCGCTCGGCCCGATGAGCACGCCGTGCGGATTGATGAGCCACACGCTGCCGGTCGCCTTGAGCGTGCCGTAGATGGCGGAGACATCGTTGCCGATGACCCGGTTGAGCGTCGCGCCGGAGCCGTTTGCGATCGACACTGTATGGCCCGGCGCAATCGAGAATCCCTTCCACTCGATGATGCCCCGATACCCCGACTGCGTGACGGTCAGGACGTTGCCGCTCTGCGCGATGTTGCCCGTCCCGACGACGAACGCCCCGCCGACCGGCAGCGGCTGCGCCGCATGGGCGCCGGCGCTCGCGATGCCGGCGATGAAGGCGATCCGCACCGCCGTACTCATCCGCGATGAGGTGAAAGGCGGCAAACGGCGGCGCTGCCGTTCGACGTACGCGTTTCTCATCAAGCGACTGAAGCGCATAAATCCTCCGCAGCCCCCTGCGGGGCGGAACGTCGAAGCGCATTGGCGAAAAGCGCGGCTTTGCGCGACGCCGCCCTCTAATAGCCTACTAACAAAGAACGCTTACATCCAGTACCGGGCCGCGGATGCTTCGAGTAGCGTAGCGTTAGCGAACGACCGTCCCAGACCAGCGCGCGCCGTTGCCAGGTGCGCTCTTGTACTGAAACGGCGAAGGCGTGCCCCGAGGGTCAGTCTTGGCATATGCGCTGTAAATCGCGGCCGCCTCGCCTCGCGCTGGTTACTATACAAAAACCCAAAGGTATAACAACGCGGTTCTTGCCGGGATTCGGATACGCGGGCTTATAGTCGATGCAAACCGCGTCCCAGCGATTTATTCCTGTATTTCGTGTGCGGACACGCGATGACGTAGGCCAGGACGCTCTTCACCGTTTCGTCGGGATGCGACAGGCGCGGCTATCAGAACGCGCCTGCAAAATCAGACGCCGAAAATGAAAGCAATGCGCCAAAACAACGACGATTGACCGCAACCGCCGTTGGTCGATCTCGGGCCGCGCAACCGGGGCCTTCTCGGCGGCGGCGGAAGTAAGGGTTAACAGCCGTCGGTAGTTCTAAAGAAACAGCATGGGGCGGCCGACATCGCAATTAGGCGGTCACCAATGCCCGCTTCTTCCCGAAACGAACGTTCGAGGTGCGCGATGTCACGGATTTTCAGCATCATTCGCAAGATCAGCGGCCACCTTATGCCGCAGGCCAGACTGGTCCCCGTCTCATGCGACGACGCGCGCAGACGCGCCGCTATCCGCGGCGTGCGTATCTAACGAAACCAGCCATCCTTTGAACGAACGACGGTCGGCGAGCCTCCGCCGTCCGCCGTCCGCCGTGCCATAGCTTCGTGTCGTACGAATGCCGGCTTACGCTGACGACGTAGTCACATAAAGACAGCACCGAAGACCGCTGAGCCGCGATCTTCGGCGGCATCGGTTTTCGGAAGCGGCGCAATTTGCGCCAGCTTGTCGGCCAGTGCAGCCTCGGAGAAGGGCTTCACGACATAGCCGCTAGCACCGGCTTGAATTGCCGCCAGCACGTTCTCTCTTTTCTTTTCGGCAGTCACCATCAGCACCGGTACGTCACCGTGATGCTCGGACTTGCGAATTTCCTGCAGCAGGGTCAACCCGTCCATATTGGGCATGTTCCAGTCAGTAATGACGAGGTCAAAGCGCTGCTCTTTCAGCCTGTCGAGCGCCTGAATGCCATCGACTGCTTCTTCGATGGTGGTGTAACCGATCGTCTTCAGCATCTTCCGAATCAAGCTGCGCATCGTGGTCAGATCATCGACTACCAGCAACCGCATTTCCTTACTCCTTATCTGTTGATGCTTCTTTCTCTTTGTGCGCCCGTTCCAACTGCGCGAGCGCGGCCTGACGCGGCGTCAACTGCGTAGTTGCGCGCGGACGTATGGCGAGGCCTGTCTCGACCCCGCCGCCGGGCGAAGTGCCGGATGACCGCAGAAATTCGTCTAGTTGGAAGCAGGCCCTGATGACCGCCTCGACCGCGTCCCGCGCAAGCTTGCCGTCGATCTCCTCGAGCCGACGACGAAGTTCATGCAGTTGCTTGACCATGTCACCCATCTCATGACGAATCGCGACATCCCTCTGCGGTCCTTCGTCGGAAGGCGGGAACAGGGAAGAATGCGCCTCTGGCCTCGGGCCGTCAGTCTTTAGCGACATGAGGCGCCTCCGCGATCAGAACGTCGACCAATCGCCACTGTCGGCGGATGCGAATTCCGCTGCAACGGCCGCCTTGGGGCGTTGGGAAGGCGACGACGACCGTCGAGCCAACTTTGCGCTAGCGCTCGCCGCCGGCAACACCGGTTCCGAGCGTGCGGCCACCGGCTTTTGTTCGAAGCTGCTGGCGTCGTTGACCTTGAAGATCGAGACGACATCGCGCAGGGCACCGGACTGCTGCGCCATCGACTGCGCGGCGGCACTGGCTTGTTCAACGAGCGCGGCGTTCTGCTGCGTGACCTCGTCCATCTGCGAGACGGCTACGTTGACTTGTTCGATGCCCGCGTGCTGCTCCGTCGAAGCCGCGGAGATCGCGCCCATCAGGTCCGCGACGCGCTTCACCGACGTCACCACCTCGGTCATTGTCTCGCCCGCCTCTTCGACAAGCTGCGAGCCGACGCTGACCTTATCGACCGATGCACCGATCAGGTCTTTGATTTCCTTTGCAGCCGTTGCGCTTCGCTGTGCCAGCGTGCGCACCTCACCGGCTACGACGGCGAAGCCTCGCCCCTCCTCGCCTGCCCGAGCCGCTTCGACAGCCGCGTTCAGCGCAAGAATATTCGTCTGAAAGGCGATGCCCTCGATCACTGCGATGATCTCAGCCACCTTGGACGAACTCGCGCTGATTTCCTTCATCGTTTCGACAACACGGCCAACGACCTCGCCCCCGCGTTCCGCTAGCTCAGACGCGTTCGATGCGAGCTTGTTGCCCTGCATGGCGTTCTCGCTGTTTTGCTTCACCGCCGAGGTCAGTTCTTCCATGCTCGCGGCCGTCTCTTCCAACGACGCGGCCTGCTCTTCGGTTCGCTGGCTGAGGTCAGTGTTGCCCGCTGCGATCTGTGCAGACGCGGTGGCGATGCTCTGGCTTCCCGTGCGGACCTGACCGACGAGGTCAGACAGACGCTCGTTCATGTTGCGAAGTGCACGCAACAATTGGCCCGTTTCGTCTTTCGCGTCGTCGACGATCACGGACGTCAGATCGCCTTCGGCGACAGTCTCTGCCACCTGTACCGAGCGACGAATCGGCGCCACGATGGAGCGCGTGATCAGCACGGCGGCGCCGACGCTGCCGAGCAAGGCGAGCACCAGCAAAATCGCCGTCACAACAAAGGTACTGTGATAATTACTGGCGGCCGCGTCGGCCGCATCGTTGGCGCCCTTTCTGTTGATCGCGACATCCTTGTCGATCAACTCCATCACCGGTGCCAAGAGAAGAGAAGATTCATTTCCAGCAAGGAGGCGAACTTCGTCGAAGTGGCCATCGCCGTCGCGTACCATTGAAAC
The DNA here is from genome assembly GCF_022879575.1 of Caballeronia sp. SL2Y3. NCBI lineage: Bacteria > Pseudomonadati > Pseudomonadota > Betaproteobacteria > Burkholderiales > Burkholderiaceae > Caballeronia > Caballeronia sp. SL2Y3. The sequence continues at coordinate 198,144 of NZ_CP084262.1, read as the reverse complement.
GATTTTTGCGTCGGCCGTCAGGTAGACCGACAACGCGGCCTTCAGATCGTCGAAGACCTGCTTCTCTTCCGACGAGGACACCATCGTCTGATATTTGGAGATCGCGCTGTTGAGCGCTTGCAGAGCATCGGTGTGCTTCTGCACTTGTCTTTCCCTCTCCTGAGCATCGGTCGTCAGCACCATCACCAACGTCGCACGTCTGACGGCGTTCGCCGATGCGCGAATATCGCTTAGCGTTTGCACACTGGGTAACCAGTTCTGCGCGATGTCTTCCGTACCTCGATAAACCCGCGAGACTTGAAGCAAAGCCAAGCCGCCGATCAAGCACAGCGACAACAGGGCGATGCCGAAGCCGATACCGAGCTTGGCTGCGATGCGGATATTCCTGAACTGCATGTGAGCTCCTTTAGTGGCGATTGCATTTCAATGGTTATCGGCAACGCACGCACAACAGTCGAGGACAAACGGTTCACCGCCGCCCGATATATTGGTGTTCTGCGGTAACTATTGCCAGGAACAACGCCGCAGTGCGTGCCGCGAGCCTTTGCGCCACAGATCTCGTGGTCCTTGCCGCTGGACAGGCTGATCGGGAGTCGCAAAGTTTGCGACCCAGCCGGAGAACTTAGAAACGTGCGGCGCGCTGTTCAGTTTCTTTCCACGATGCCGTTGTCTGAAACTACGGCGCGCGTCCGCCCTGGGGTGTGGGTGCGCGAGTACCCTCGAACCAGCACTTGCGGAAATGAACAGCGATCACAGACACGGTGCGCCCGAAGCGGGCGGCCAGGAATTCTCATCTTCAACCTGGGCCAGGAGCAGTACGGCATCGACATTCTCAAGGTCCAGGAAATTCGCGGATACGACGCGGTGACGCGCGTTTCCAATGCACCCGTGTTCATCAAGGGCGTGATCAACCTGCGCGGGGTGATCGCGCCGATCGCCGATATGCGCCTGAAATTCGAGTTGGAGCGCGCCGCGTATGACGAACAGACGGTTGTCGTCGTGCTCAACGTGGCCGGCCGCGTGGTCGGCATCGTCGTTGACGGCGTATCGGACGTGCAGACGCTTACGCCCGAGCAGATTCGTCCTGCGCCGGGCTTCAACTCGACGCTCGACACCGACTACATCACCGGCATCGGGACGATCGACAACCGAATGTTGATCCTGATGGACATCGAGAAACTCGTGACCAGCGAAGAAATGTCGCTGATCGAAAGTGTTACCGCCTGACACGCCAACGAACCCACCCGCTAACGACATGACCTTCTCCAAAAAACTCTGGCTTCCTCTGCTGCTTTGCCTCGTATGCCTCGCCGGAGTCTCGATTGCCGATGCATTGCGCATGCGCTCGATCCGCACTGAACAGACGCAGCTAGACATCAAGCACGCCACCGAAGTCACGAACAGCATCATTCGTGAATTCGCCCAGCAGGCCAGTAGCGGCGCGATCACGCAGGATCAAGCGAAGCAAGGCGCGCTCAACGCCATCCGTGATATTCGCTTCGGTGACAACGGCTACTTCACCGTGTTCGATTCACAGGCCAAAGTGCTTGTGCATCCTTTCAAGCCGGATTTCGTCGGCAAGACGATGATGGATTTCAAGGACCCGAACGGCCTCTACGTGTACCGCGAGCTTATCGATGTGGGCAAGCGCCAGGGCGCAGGCTACATGTACTATTCGTTCGCGAAACCCGGCACCAATGCAGTCCAGCCCAAGATGTCCTACGTGTCGGTGTATCAGCCGTGGGACTGGTTCGTTCTCACCGGTGTCTACATCGATGACATCGATGCGTCGTTCTACGCGTCGCTCGAATGGAGCATCGGCGCGCTTGCGGTGATGGCTGTTGTGCTGAGCGTTGTCGTGTTGCGCCTGAATCGCGGCATTTTGCGCTCGATGGGCGGTGAACCGGCATACGCCGCTGAAGTCGCGAACCAGATCGCGGACAACAATCTCGCGGTCGAGGTCGCTACGGCGCCCGACGACCGCTCGAGCCTCATGTATTCGATGGCTCGCATGCGTGCTCAACTGCTCGGCGCGGTCGACAGCGTGAAGACCTCCGCGAACGCCATTGCGAGCGCAAGCCGTGAAATAGCTGTCGGCAACACGGACTTGTCATCGCGCACCGAGCAGCAGGCGGCATCGCTCGAAGAAACCGCAGCGAGCATGGAGGAACTGACCGCGGCGGTGAAGCACAACTCTGAAAACGCGCGTCAGGCCAGCGGCTTGGCGGGGAATGCCCGCGACGTTGCGCAAGAAGGCGCGACGATCGTAGGCGACGTCGTGGGGACGATGGCCGAGATCGAGCAAAGCTCGCACAAGATCGGCGAGATCATCGGCATGATCGAAGGGATTTCCTTCCAGACGAACATCCTCGCGCTGAACGCTGCGGTGGAAGCGGCGCGCGCCGGCGAGCAGGGCCGCGGCTTCGCTGTGGTCGCGGGCGAAGTGCGCAGCCTCGCGCAGCGCTCCTCTACGGCGGCGAAGGAGATTCGCGAGTTGATCGAAGTCTCCAGTTCGCGCGTGCGTAACGGTACGGAACTCGTTGGCCGCGCGGGCGAGACGATGCAAAAGATCGGCTCGGCGATTCAGAAGGTGACCGACATCATGGACGAGATCGCATCTGCATCGAACGAGCAGAGCCGCGGCATCGAGCAGGTGAACCAGGCCATCAGCCAGATGGACGAGGTCACGCAGCAGAACGCCGCGCTCGTCGAACAGGCGGCGGCCGCTGCCGGTTCCCTTCAGGATCAGGCCGAAACACTGCGCGCGACGATGTCCGTCTTCAAGACGGCCGCCTGAGCGGACAGCAGGGCGCGCCTCTAGTACCGCGTGCGGGGAAGGATTGGCGTTCTCGCACGCCAGCGGTCTTGACTCGCGAGGCGCACGCCGCCTTCGCGTCGCGAACGAGGAGCATCAGCACCCTCGGTCGCCGAGGAGACTGCATCGCGCAAGAATGCAACATTTCTGCTCGATGCACGTATCGCACGCCTCGGGGCCGCGAGGCTTACAGGTAGCTATTCGCGCCCGGACATCGCCACCGTCCTTGCAACGTTCTTAAACGCCTCATTAAGTTCCTCCCTACCCGCCTCCTCACGCCATTTTCCGCAGTAACAAGGTTCCGCAAACGTTTTAACTCGACCATATCGTGCAAAGCGCGGAGCGATGCCCCTATCGCGTGCCTTTTCGACGAATCACGAATGAATCAAAACCGCGCACAGCGACCGGAGCGCGCCGGTGACTGTCGGCCTAATCCCCTCCTGGTATGAGCTTTGGCACGGCTCTCGCTTATGTATGAGCAGGCACATAAAAAATGGCGCGTTCCGTTCGAAAGCGGACAGCGCGACGGTGCTACGGGGTCGGCCGCAAGACTTCGGCGGATCGAATCGCTCGATCCGAATACGGAACGCGGCCGAAATAAAGTACAGCGCGACAAGACGAGAGACCAAATGTTGACATTCAAGTCGGACCTTCACGGCAATCATTTGCTGGGCGCCCTTCCCTCGCTGGAATGGGAACTCGTAGCAGCAGACCTCGAACTCGTTCAGCTGCGCGCGGGGCAGCTTATTTGCGACTCGGGCAAACGCATCCACCACGTGTACTTCCCGACGACAGCAGTCATCACGATGTTGCACACGATGGAAGACGGCGGCAGCGTCGAAGTGGCGGCAATCGGACGCGAAGGCATGACTGGCGTGCCGGTTTTGACCGGCGGGGACACCATGCCCGCGCGCGTGCAGGTACAGGTAGCAGGGTCGGCGTACCGCATGACCGCCAGCGCACTCAGAGAGCACTTCGGCCGCTCGGACCTGCTCCGGCGCATCACGCTTCTGTATATGCAAGCGCTGCTCACACAAGTGGCCCAGACCGCCGCGTGCAATCGCCATCACGCGCTGAGCAAGCAAGTGTGCCGGTGGCTCCTGATTCAAGCGGACCGTGTACGGTCGGACGAGATGCGAGTCACGCAGCAATCGATCGCCGACATGCTCGGTGTGCGTCGCGAAGGGGTCACCGAAGCGATCGGGAAGCTGCACGACGCGGGGCTTGTCCATAACACGCGCGGATGCGTCAAGCTGCTCGACCGGACGGCCCTCGAAGCGCGCTCGTGCGAGTGCTATGGCATCGTCAAGCGCGAGTTCGATCGGATGCTGCCGGGGACGCGTCAGGCGGATGCACTTGCGTAGGATACCTAACTATGAGACGGCGCGTCGGGGTTCGCGCCTTGTCTCGTGCTAATGACGCAGCTATCGCTCGCGTTACCTCGTACGGTGGGTTTTCCCGCCGGTGGCCACCTTACCGGCCGGGTCGAGACTATGCGGTCACCCGGAGTTGGCCGCGGTATTTGACTAAACGGCGTTGAGTCGGTGCAGAACCCGGCCCGTTCGAAGAACCATGGCCGTCATCGCCAGGCTGCGCGCTGCATCAGACGTTGTTCACGAGCACACTGAAGCGCCGTCCAGTCCCCTCGCCGCCGTCAGCAAGCAATGCGGCGGCGATTCAGAAAACGACGCGCTTAACGGCGTTCGCCGAATCAGTGACATCCCGCCCGAAACCAGCGACCGTATTACAAGCCGACAACCCGACCAGCGCCGAGACGATGATCAGCAGAGTGAGAAAGCGTCGGGGCATTTCGTTGTTCCTTATGCAGTGGTTGTCGATTTTGCGCGCGCCCGGGACCAGTGGTTGGATTCTTTCAGCTTCAAAGCACTCCGCCCTCGGGACCGAACGAACCAAGCCGGACAGCCCAGAATATCCGCGCGAGCGGCTGCTCCGGGCGCCTAGCGTCTCGCGCCTTGTTCCTAATTGAAAATGCCGGTCTTGTGCGAGACGACTGATTCGCTCATCGAATAGCGCTTCACGATGTTATCGGTGGAGAACAGAACGACCAACTCTTTCTTCTTGCCGCTCGCGCTGGAGCCCAAGAGGTTGACGACCGGAATGAAGTTGACTGCATCCGAATGCAGCTTGGTCAGCTCATAGTGCCAGATTTCCAATCCCCCGTCGGTGAACTCAGTTTTCAGGGGCGATCCGAACATGCTGCGGACCTCGTCCTTCGTTGTCTTGCCGTCGACGATTTTCGTCGACACGGTCGCCTCTGTTTCCGAGCGCAGCGAATCGTTACCGGTGCCGGCGCAGCCAGCCAGTGCGAAAGTGGCTGCGGCAATAGCAGCGGCGAATGCGAACTTCTTCATAACCCCTCGTCGGTGTTGTTATCTGTTATCGGGCGCGACGAATCGCGGATGGCGCTCTTCGTCGGCACGTGAATATCGGCAATACGACGGAAACCTTGAGGAGAAGAGCTGCGCCAAGCGCGTCATGCAGCCAACGTTGCGGATAGCGGGCGAGCGAACCGCGCCGGCGTTTGGCCAAAACGCGCGTCGTCCAGGAATCGTCTATGCTCAGACTGATCAGGTTGTTCGCGACGAAAGGAGAAGGAGTCACGATGCATGTCAAAGCGACGATCCACGCTCACGAAGCCGCAGAATCGGACTCAGGCGAGCTTCACCGATTCATATTCTCCATTAGCGACGAGATGAATCCGCAGCCCGTACGCAACGTCGTCTCGCTGCGTACCGCACGCGTATTGGCGAATGAGCTGCTGCCGGATACCGCGTTCGCACAGATGATCGTATCGATTGTCCGAACTGAACCCGCCGACTATGACAGCTTGGTCGGCAAAGTATTTCGACATGCGTAGCTGACTTCGCCTCGCCGTCGCGCGCCGTTTCGAGCGCGCCAGCTTGCACTGCCGTTAGCCCGAGTCGGTGTCGGTCAGCTGGCGAAAACCACTGAGAAGGTAACACTTTCCTGATTCTCTCTCGGCGTCGCGAGAAAACAGTGGAAAACCTGCCTATTCGCCCTTCTGTTTGTGCGGTCCGACAGTAAAATCGGTATGGTCGCGCGCAATCAGTGGCGGGTCCTTTCCGACAAAAATGACTGACATTCGAGAAACCATCGCCGTAGAGCACCGGCGCTCCATGATGATCTACGCGGTCATCGTCGCCGTGCTCATAGCCTGCGCGATCGCATCGGTGTTTCAGGCGCGCGCGGTCATCGACGATGTTCGCCTGGAGAACCGCGCTTCGGCCCTTATCAAGCAAAGCAACGCTCTGCTCAGCGGCGTCGAGCGGGCAGAAACCAGTCAACGTGGTTATCTTTTGACCGGCAGCCAACTCTATCTCGACCCGTTCGAGAGTGGCAAAGCTCAAGCATTGACATCGCTGCAGGAATTGACTCAGTCACTGCGGCGCGCGCAGCAGCAAGCGGCGCTGAAAGACATTGGCGCGGATCTGAAGAAGAAGTTGGACGAGCTCACGCTGACGATCGAGCTTGAAAGAGACGGGCGGTACAACGATGCGATGCGCGTCGTGAGGACCAATGCAGGCAAGGAATCCATGGACCGGATACGCGAGCAGATCGCCCAGCTTGCCGCCGAGTGTGAGGACAGGAGAGTTGCGGGGCTTGCTGACGAGACTGTCCGTGTCGAGTTGACCGGCTTTGCTTTTGCCGGGCTACTGGTTGCCGTCGCAGCACTGCTCGCCTTCGCTTTCAGGATGCAACGGAGGGCATTCCGGGGCGTAGTGCGTGGCACCGAGCGGATGAGTCGCGCAGCGTACCGCGACGCATTGACCGGACTGCCGAATCGGCGGGAGCTCGACCGGACGCTGGATCAATTGAAGGACGGCCCGAGCGACGCTGGCGGTCCCGTCACCGCACTATTTATCGACCTCGATGGCTTCAAGTCCGTCAATGACGAGTTGGGCCATGCGACCGGAGACGCCCTCCTGCGCCGCGTCGCCGACCTGCTTAGGGATGTCACGCGCTCAGGGGACACCCTTGCCCGAGTCGGCGGAGACGAGTTCGTTCTTATCGCCCCCGGACTCGAGAATCGTCAGCAGATCGGCCATCTATGCAACCGGCTTCTTTCCGCAGTCCGGCCGCTGGCCGATGACTTCTTACCGGTCGGCTTGAGCATCGGAATCGCCACGCGCGAGGCGGCGGGCGAGTCACTTGGGGGCCTTCTGAAGAGGGCCGACGCGGCGATGTATGAAGCGAAGCGGGCCGGCGGAGGTTATCGGTTCAGCGACACGGGTTCAGCAATGGCGCTTGCATAAGCGCCTACGTGCGTCGGCATCCGAGCGCTGGCGGGGACGTTCTAACGGACAAACTCACAGCGGCTAGAGCAATTTGCCGCGCGTCTCACTCGGGCGCGTTTGAGCAGCTTGCGGTAAATCGCGCCAGTCTCAGGCTCAACATAGTGAATGTGGAAAAAGCGCTTGGCCAGGTCGATGGCAATGGTCATCGGTTCCATCTGGGCGTTCGCGTGCACTGAGCATTGATCCTGTCCAATCTGGACAGACACACAAAGGCAAGAGCTAAGTCTCGACTCCTCTTTCGCCCGAAGCATCGCACTCGACGCCTCCAGCGTCCATTCAACGTATCGCTCCCATCCCCCCAGCGCCCGAAGTAGACAATCGCAAGCATTGTCACTTCCTTGTAATCCTGCGTCTTTAGCCTCGCTGCTCTAAACGATGTTGAAGACTAACGGAGCAAATCGAATGGCGAGCCTGCGTTTCTGGTCGATGGCCCTGGTGGGCAGTGTGTCTTTACTCGGTTGCGGCGGACATGATGCGTCGCATCCGAACCCTCAGCAGGCCACGCGCACCGTCATCATGGTGTGGGACGGGCTGCGCCCTGACTCGGTCACCCAAGCGGATACGCCGAATCTCTACGCGCTCCGTCAGGCCGGCGTCAACTTCACCGACAATCACTCGACGTATCCGACCTTCACGATGATGAACGGCTCGTCGTTCGCGACGGGCTCGTTCCCGAAGACGAGCGGCTTCTACGGCAATACCTTCTGGACGCCGCCGCAAGGCGCGTCGAACACGATCCCCGTCGGCAAGTCGGCTTCGGGCGCGAGTCAGGATTACGTCGATCCCGTGTTCACCGAGGACTATCAAGTCCTGACCACGCTCAATAACTACTACGGCGGCCAGTTGCTGCTCGTCAAAAGCCTGTTTGCCACCGCGCAGGCCGCCGGCATCGTGACGGCCGCCATCGGCAAATCCGGCGCGGCGTACATTCAGAACCTGAATCAGGGCGGCTACTTCCTCGACGAAAACACCGTGCAGCCGCGCAGCCTCGTCTCCGAACTTCAGGCCGCGAACATCGCCGTGCCGAAGAATACGGTGTTCGGCTATTCCGGCAACGACGCCGTCACGCTCGCTTCCAGCAACGGCGATCCGACCGCGCGCGCCGGCTACGTCACGTTCAACACCACGGCCTACGACCCGGCAGGCAAGCTCACGGTCGCCGCGCGCGACAGCGCCGACACGACGCAAGGCGCGCCGGAAGACGCGGCCAACAAGTACATGATGTCCGTCTTCACGCAGTACATCCTGCCGAAGAAGCAGCCCATGCTGTCGCTCATCTGGTTCCGCACGCCGGATAACGTGGAGCACGGCTATGGTCCCGGCACGTCGAACATGAAGGCCGGCCTGCGTTCGCAAGACGCGCGGCTCGGCGAGCTGATCGCAGGCCTGAAAGCCAACAATCTCTACGAGACGACCAATATCGTCGTCGTATCGGACCACGGGCATTCGAGCGTGTCGGGTCCGCTCGCGCTGTATCCGCTGCGCGCCATCACGCCGTCCGCGACGCCGCCTTCGGGCAGCCCCGTCAACGGCTCGACGAGCGGCGCCGACGCCGCCGCGCTCGGCGCCGTCAACGCGAACGGCTACTCGTTTTCCGGCGACGTGCGCTCCGCCGACCTCCTCACCTTCCGCGGCTTCAACGCCTACGACGGCTCGGGCTGCGTCACGTCGGCCATGTACGGTCTGACGGCGAACGGCACGCCCACGGTGCCTCTGAAGAACGATACGACCGGCACGCTGTGCGGCGCGGCCAACACGAAATATCAGGCGATCAGCGCCAACCTGCCAACGCCCGTCGCGAGCTTCAAGGTGCCGGCGGTCGGCAGCTTGCCGGCGAACGGCATCGTCATTGCGGCGAACGGCGGCTCCGACTACTTCTACGTGCCGGGCCACGATCCCGCCACCGTTCGCAAGCTCGTGCAAGTGCTGCAACAGCGCGAAGAGTTCGGCGCGATCTTCGTGGATAGCCGCTACGGCAACCTGCCGGGCACCCTGCCGATGTCGATGGTGAACCTCGAAAACGCCCAGCGCCAGAACAACGGCCAGCCGGACGTGGTCGCGAGCTTCACGTGGGACGACCAGACGAGCGTGCAAGGCATGCCCGGCATCGAGTTCGAGAGCGTGGGCGGACAGCGCGGCATGCACGGCAGCTTCGGCGTCAACGACGTGCACAACACGCTGATCGCGAACGGTCCGTCGTTCAAGCCGTCGACGGTCGTCAGCACGCCGACCGGCAACGTCGATGTCGCGCCGACGGTCGCCTATCTGCTCGGTCTGTCGATGCCGCAGGCCGACGGGCGCATCATCAACGAATCGCTCAAAAATGCCGCGAGCAGCGCGACGCCGAGCGTGGCGGCGTCGGTGGTCACGCCGCCTTCGGTCGCCACGGGCTTGCGCTTCGAGCTGCCCACGGACCCGACCGGCGCCACCGCCGACACGTCTCTCGCGCAGGGCACCTACACGATCAACCTCGCGGTCAAGGATCTGACCGTGGACAACAAGACTTATCGCTACTTCGACTATGCCAAGGCCATTCGCCATTAAGCGCGGCCGCGCGGCGATGCTCGCATCGCTGTGCGGCGCGTTTCTGATCTGTTCTTCCGCGCACGCCGCGCCGAAAAAGGCGCATGCGCCGACCTTCGAATCCGCGTTTTCCGCGCAGGGCGAGCCGCCGACGCTGCACTTCACGGTGAAGTATTCGGCGCGCGACGGCCTGCACACGATGCAGGTCTGGCGCGATGGCGAGTCGCGCCTGCGCCGCCGCACCGACGATGCTGTCGACACGTACGTGATTCGCGATGCTTCGGACCCGACCGATTATCAGATGATCGTCGTCGACTACGACAAGCGCATCACGACGCGCATCGACCGGAACAACCTCGTGCGTCTGGGGCGCTTCTCGGACTGGTTCGATCTGTCGCACGGATTGCGGCATCCGGTCGGCGCGTACCGCATCGTGCCGGCCGAGGCGCCGCCCAAGATCGACGCGCCCCTGGCGACATGCAGGTGGTATGGGATCGAGCAGGCGGGCGAGACGCATCGCGTCTGCTGGAGCGAGAAGGACCGCTTGCCGCTCGTGATCTGGTCCGGCGCGCAGGGCGTCGTGTGGCGCGTGACTGCGGTCGATCGTGAACGTCTACCGCACGATACCTTCCAACTACACGATACCGGCTTCGTGCGCAATGATGCGAATGCCGAGCTTGACAACGATTGATCCCGCCTAAGGCCCGCCCGCTCAACAGAACGAATACAAGAGCCGAGCGGGCCTGCGGGTCTTTCATCTGCAAATCCAAGTGGCGGATTAGCGAAGCGCACACGTACAAAGCGTTGCGCGAGCGCCGCGGCACACTAATCCGACCGACCGGTCGGATTGCGCGTCTGTCCGGGCCCTTCCCTTCAAATCCCCTTCACCCGCCGCCCCGCACAACCGAACATTGTGCGGCGTGCCACATTCCGGCGCCAACTGCGGCTTACCGCGCGCGCGATGACGGGTATCGTATGTCCGGTCGGTCCGATACCGCACTCATGATCTCGCCTTGTGCATCTGCCAGTGCACACGGCCCCTAACGCGTGCCCGCGCACAATACATCGATTTAGCCGCAGGAGAATCAAGATGGCAAAGAACCCCTATAGTCGCCGGACCTTCCTGAAGAGCTCTGCGTCCGCTGCGGCGTTGATGTCGCTTCCCATTCCCAGCATGGCTACCACGGGCCATGTCCGCCTCGAATGGCAAACGTTTAAAACGACGCCCCAATATGCGTCGTTTCTCAATGCCATCAAGTTGATGAAGGCCGTCACCGACGCAAGCAAGCCCACTTCGTGGGCGTACTGGGTGAACGTGCATGTGAACTACTGCCCGCACATGAAGCCGTACTTCTTCGCGTGGCACCGAGGCTATCTGTATTATTTCGAACAGCAGCTGCGAACCGTCAGTGGAGACAGTTCGCTCACGTTGCCTTATTGGGATTACTACGCGCATCCGACGATTCCGACCGAATTTCTCGATAGCGCGACGGGTAATCCGTTATACGTGTCCGGCCGCGTGAACTCGAACGTCTATAACGCGCTGACCATGGCGCCGTTCTCGACGCAGGTCAATAACTTCCAGCGCGGCACCAGCAATTCGTACGAAGCGTCGTTCGAGAATGCGCCGCACAATCCGGTACACGACATTATCGGTGGATGGATGGCCGACATGCAGTCGCCGACCGATCCGATCTTCTACCTGCACCATGCGAACGTCGACCGCCTGTTCGACGGTTGGGCGGGCCTCGCGCGAACCAATTACCCGGCGCCGACGGATTCCTACTGGAGCGGCTCGTTCACATACGCGTCCGGACTCACGATATCCAAGTCGAAGACGTACCAGCCCTCGGCGCTGGGTTATTCGTACGCGAGCAACGCGTTGCCGACGTCGATGCCGCCCAGCGCGCAAGAGGGGAGAATCATCCGCGTGCAGGCGCAGATTCCGCCGATCCGCACCCGTCCGACCATCGGCAATTTCAGCGCGACCGGGCCGCGCTCCATCGCGAACGGTCGCCGCTCGCTCGGCGGCGTGGCGAATCTCAAGCTCACTGAACGCTCGGTGAGCGCGGCGGTCACGCTGGCATCGTCGGATGTGACGGCTCTGCAAACGGCGGTGACGTCGACCGCAGCCACTTCGGCGGCCACTTCGGCGGCCACATCGGCGACCACGAGCGCCAGCCCGAACGCCCAGGCAGCGCCCGGTCAGGCCAAGTATGTGAACATCGTCTTCGACTCGATGATGGTCACGTCGCTCGGCAAACAAGGCGGCTACTTCTATAACGTGTACGTCAACTTGCCGTCTGCCGGAGACGCCGATCCGAGCGCGCAAGCCCGCTTCGTGGGAACGATCGGACCGTTCGAGGTGTCGGCGGCCATGCATCACGCCGGCGGCACGCTGACGCTGCCTGCGAACGATGCGCTGCAAGGCCTGTCGCCCGCAGAACTGAAGCAGGTCGTCGTCTCGCTGGTGCGCGTCAACGGCACGAATTCGCCGACGGGCGTGGCGATGTCCGCGAACGAACTTCGCATCGAACTCTCGACGACTCCGAACTAAAGCTGCTGCCGGCGTCGAAGCGAACAGCCCGTAGCCCGTAGCCCGTTGCGTCGCGACGGGCTTTTTTGTGCTCGCGCGTTCTTCGTCACGCGAACGCGCGAGCCTATTCGCTGCCCATCGGCCCTTGGATGGTGAGGCTGTTCCGGACGGACGCGACGCCCGGCGTGCTCCACGCCGCGCGTGTCGCCAGGTCGATCTCCGACTGGTTGGGAACGGACCCTTGCAGCATCACGACGCCGTTCTTCACGCGCACCGTGATGCGCGCAGTGTTGAGCCCCTTCGTGCGAGTGAGCGAGCGGATGACGTCCTTGCGCAGTGCGCGATCAGCGGCCTTGTCTTGCTGACGAGGGGCGGAGGCGGCCTCGGCGCTCGCGGGAACGTCGCTCGCGGCGTGGGCATGCGACAGGGCGAGGGTCGCGCACAAGGCCGGGAGAAGGAAGTACATCTTCAATTGCTTCACCATGTTCCCCTGAAATGACCGCGCCAGCCAAAGCAAGCGCGGCAGATGTGCTTCAACGCTGGACCGGCAACGCGCGCGCTGTCGAACGCGAACTCATTCGTACAGCGAAACGCCGTCGCCTACGATCCTGTTTGCACCGCAAGCATAGACGCATTGACCGCTGTCCCGCCCCCTCGTGAATAGGGGGCGCGACTGATCAGCGCGGTACGGAAGGCCGCGCCTTACCGCGATGCGGTCGTAAGCAGCGCATGAATCATTCGTGCGAGCAAATCGAGCACCATCGCGCGGGGCAGCGCCAGTAACGTGTGAAGCGCCATGAACCGCGCCTTTTTCGCATCCCGCACGCGGATTTCGGACTCGAAGCGCGCCCTTCGTGTCGGCGTCGCGCCCGGATGCCAGATATCCTCCGCCTTCACGAGATCCAGTCGCACGAGTTCGTCGTAGTGAATCGAGCGCGCGTTGCAGGCCGGATCGAGCAGCATCTTCTTGCGATGCACGCCGAGCCCGACCGTCAGCGTGAGCAGGATGCCGTCGAACAGCGTCGCGCTTGCCGGCAACGCCGCGATCGCCGCGAGCAGTGCATCGCGCGATTCCCTGCGGTAGTCGTCGAACACGGCGCCGATCAGCGAATCCATGGTCGGAAAGTATTCGTAGAGCGAACTGATGGCGACGCCCGGGCTTTCCGCCACGCGCAGCGCCGTCAGCGCTTCGCGCCCTTCGCTTTCCAGAATGCTGCGGCCGGTCTCCTTCAATGCCGTGACGAGCGCCACGGAGCGCGCCTGGCGCGGCGCCTTGCGTAGCCCCGGCGGCCGCTTCACGCGGACCACGCAGTCGTGCCCGGCCAGTGTCCCTGGACAATCCGTTCGATGCATCCCCGCCCCCGATGATGGCGGCCGCGTTCTTGCGCTGCGGCCTGCGACACGTCCGCTCCGACCTGCGGCACGTCCGCTCCAACTATAGGCAGCCGCGCGCGCGTTCACCCCTCGTTTCGAGGGGCGGCAGCATCGGCTCTCTTTGCCACCATGCCGGTCAGTACCGGCACGCGCTAAGTCGACTGCCGCGCCTGATCTTCATCGTCGGCGTGAGCAGGCCGCTGTCGATCCGCCACGAATCCTTGACGACCACGATGAAGTCCATCTTCTCGTGGTCTTCCAGCGTCGCATTCACGTTTTCAAGCAACGCGCGCAGTTCCGCCCGCAACGCCTCGCGCGTCGCGGGGGCGTCGAGCTCACCCTGCGCCGCCGCCGACAGCATCATGAGCGCGAACGGTTGCGCGAACGCCGGCCCCGTGACGCAGACGGCTTCCACCTTCGGATGACTCAGCCGGTTTTCGATCGGCGCGGGCGCCACGTATTTGCCCTTGCTCGTCTTGAAGATCTCCTTCACGCGACCCGTTATCTTCAGGCGGCCGATCTCATCGAGTTCGCCTCGATCGCCCGTCTTGAAGAATCCGTCTTCCGTGAAACTCTCGGCGGTCAGGTCGGGCTGGCGATAGTACCCGAGCATCATCGTGGGCGATTGCAACAGGATCTCCCCGTTCTCGGCGATCCTGCATTCGACGTCGGGCATCGCCTGACCCGAATACCCGAGGCGCACCAGGCCCGGGCGGCTGTAGTGCGAATACGAGAAGTTTTCCGTCATCCCGTAGACGTCCAGTAGTTCGAGCCCGAGCGCGCGGTACCAATTCGTGATCTCCTCCGGCAGCGGCGCGGAGCCGGTGAACGCAAGCCGCGTTGCGTCCAGGCCGAGCATGGTCAGAATCTGGCGCTTGAGCGCGCCGGCTTCGGGTGTGTCCTTATGCAGCAACGCCTGTTGCTCTGGCGACAGCTTCGCGCAGATGCCCTGATAAGACTTCGTCCAAAGGCGCGGCATGGAGATGAAGACCGTGGGCCGCGCTCGCAGTAAATCCTGTACGAAGGTGGCGAGGCTGTCGTTGAAGAACACGCCAAAGCCGTAGCACAGCGAATTGGCCTCCACGAACGAACGCTCGGCCGTATGCGCGAGCGGCAGATAGGAGAGCACGCGCTCGGCCGGCGTGTAGCCGCAGAAGTCGCCCGCGCGCGTGGCGTACCGAAGATGGTGGCGAAGCTGTGCATCACGCCCTTCGGACGCCCGGTGCTGCCCGAGGTGTAGATGATCGTCGCGAGTTCGCCTGGCGACGGCAGATGCACGTCTTCAAGCGGCGCGGTGTCGGCGACGATATCGCTCCACCACGACGCTTCGGGCGTGGGCGGCGACATCGGCAGCCCGACGAGCCGCGCGTTCGCAGGAACGACCTTGGCGATGGCGTTCCATGCATCGGTCAAGCCGTCGAGCTTGCCGACGAATACCACGCGCACGTTGCAATGCTCGAAGACGTATCGGGCGGTATCGGGACTGATCGTGGGATAGAGCGGCACCGAAACGTGCCCAGCGAGCCAGATATCCAGATCCGCGATGATCCAGTGCGCGCTGTTCTTCCCCACGATGGAGATAGAGCTGCCTGGCGGCAACTGTAACGAGCGCAGCCAGCCGGCCATGCGCCGGGCCTCGTCGCCGACGTCCTTTCACGTATAGTCGACGACCTGTCCGTCCGGCGTCGGTTCGGTCAGATAGATCGCATCGGGTTGCGCCTGTTCCCAGTGCAGAAAGCGATGAACCAGAGTTCCCGAATTCGTACCGCTCATGATGTCTCCATTATCTTTTCGAGGAAGTGCCGCGTCCGGACCTGGCAGGCGTCTGCCGCACGCGTTGCCTCGGCCGAAGGCTGACGCTCGCTCGCCGGAGCGGGCGCCGCCGTTATGCGCGAACCGATACAACGATACGCTGATACGGTTCTGCGTCGCCCACCCGTAAATAGGGGGGACGCGGCAGCGGAAATGGATGAGCGCGTGCTTAAGCAGGAGCGGCGCAGCCTGTCGCGAGCTCGGGATTTTATTTGGCGGATTATGCGGCCGAGACACGAAGGCGCGAAGGGGTGCCTGAATGACGAACGCGGCAGCCGCAACCCTGTTACCGAGCCGCGCGCCGCCGCGTCCAGCGCGGGCCTGCTTGCGCAAGCCCGGCATGGGTCGATTACATCTGTCGGCTACATCCGTCGCTTAGGACTGGATGAACGCGAGAAGGTCGGCGTTGAGCGTTTCCGCGTTGACCGTCAACATGCCGTGCGAGAAGCCGGGATACGTCTTCAGCGTGCCGTTCTTGAGCAGCTTGATCGACTTGAGCGCGGCATCGGCGATGGGCACGATCTGATCGTCTTCGCCGTGCAGCACGAGCGTCGGCACGGAGATGGCGCGCAGGTCTTCCGTCTGGTCCGTCTCGGAGAACGCCTTGATGCCGTCGTAGTGCGCCTTGGCGCTACCCATCATGCCCTGGCGCCACCAGTTCTGGATCACGCCCTGATGCGCGGTCGCGCCCGGACGATTGAATCCGTAGAACGGGCCCGCGGGAACATCGACGAAAAACTGCGCGCGGTTCTCGGCGAGCGCCGTGCGAAAGCCGTCGAACACGTCGAGCGGCAGACCTTCGGGATTCGCTTCGGTCTTCAGCATGAGCGGCGGCACGGCGCTGACGAGCACGGCCTTGGCCACGCGCCCCGCCGGTTCGCCGTGCTTCGCCACGTACCGCGCCACTTCGCCGCCGCCCGTCGAATGGCCGATATGCACCGCGTTGCGCACGTCGAGCGCCTCGACGACGGCAAAGGCGTCCGCCGCGTAGTGGTCCATGTCGTGCCCGTCCGACACCTGCGTCGAGCGGCCATGACCGCGCCGGTCATGAGCGATCACGCGATAACCCTTTTGCACGAAGAAGAGCATCTGCGCGTCCCAGTCGTCGGAAGACAACGGCCAGCCGTGATGGAAGACGATCGGCTGCGCATCCTTCGGACCCCAGTCCTTGTAGAAGATTTCGACGTTGTCTTTCGTTGTGACGTACGGCATGGTCGGTTCCTTTTTGACGTTATAGAGCATGAGCCGGCAATCATTCTCCGGCGCCAATATGACAGCCGCTACCGTGAGTGGCGGCTGGTACGACGAAGTGCGCAACGCGATGTGGGGAGATT
This sequence comes from Caballeronia sp. SL2Y3, assembly GCF_022879575.1. Lineage (NCBI taxonomy): Bacteria > Pseudomonadati > Pseudomonadota > Betaproteobacteria > Burkholderiales > Burkholderiaceae > Caballeronia > Caballeronia sp. SL2Y3. The sequence continues at coordinate 181,413 of NZ_CP084262.1, read as the reverse complement.
ACGGACGCCGGCATCTTGACGGAAGAGCGGCGGATGCAATGCATTGTTGCACTGGTGCCACGTACCTTGCAACGCAGGTGTCCGGATACCGGAGTCGGGCAAGATGCGATGTCGAACGCATACGCAATGACCGGGGCGGCCTCTTGCGCACGAACACGTCGACGCGCTCGGAGGCGGTGCGCTTTCTCACCGGTCCGGCGATCTCTGCATGATTGCCGGGCCTTTCATGCACCAGCACCGAGCCGGTTGACTCACGATGCGCCGGCCAGAACACCGACCGGCTCGACCGCACTGCCCGTCTCGATGATGCCTTCTTCGACGACGCGCGCCGTGACGCCTCCGAAGCCCCGCACGGCGTTGTATCCGCCGACGCCGAACGTTTCTTCCATCCTCGAACAGGGATGACATTCGCCCGTCACGAGAAGAACCGCGCTGCCGATGCGGATCTGCCGGTTCTTCAGCGCGCTGAGGTTGATGCCCTCGGTGACGATGTTGCGACGAAGGTCGAGTGGCGAGACATGCTCGCGCCCGAGATGACTGGCGATGGCGCGCAGACTTTCGGCTGCGATCAGCGTGACTTGCCGGTTGCCGCGCGTGCGGCTGTAGTGATCGCCTTCGAGCCCCTTGTCTGTCGATGCGTGAACCGAGCGCACTTCCAAGAGCGGCGCGCGCCGCGCGGCGCGCAGGCCGATCCAGACGACATGGCCCGAGCGGACCGGCGCGAGCATGAGGCGAGTCAGAGGGGAATCGGGATTGAGCGGCATCGGTGAATGAGCGCAGCGCGGCAGTCGGCCATTCTCGCGCGCTTCAGCTATCGGCGCTTGTCGGCGTCCAGCCGAACACGTCCTCGAAGCGCTCGCGAAACGGCGTCCGAATGCCGGCGGGCGATTGCCGGACATAGGCTTCGGCGCGGTCGCGTTCATCTCCGCCGAGCGATCGGAGATAGGTCACCGCTTCATCGACACTCGGCATGCGACCGTTGCGCTCGCGCGATTTGGGCGGCAGCGCGGTCCAGACCACGGCGTCCGCGCCGTTGCGTTCGAGCCATGACGCGATGGCATGCGACTGCGGATACGTCATGCCGTGAGGCGCGGGAATGCTCCCGATCCAATCGACGACATTGGCGCGTACATCCTCGCGCGCGCGTAACGCTTCACGCGCGGCGTCGAGCGAGTCGAGAGCGACCCGCGCCCAGAACGTGGGTTGCAGGGGTCCTGATTCGAGGACGACGAGGCTCACGATCTCGCCGTCCGAATGGCGCGCGAACTCGAGCGGAAGCAGCGGACCGCCCTCGCGCCATTCCCCGTCGATGGGGAACCCTTTCAGGTTCCATAGCAACGACCCCCAAGCCACACAGACGATGTTCATGCCGCTTCGCTTTAGATGTTGAGGCTGAGGCAGGGAGCATGGCGCGTGCCCAAGATGCGAGGCGCGTGGCGCCAGTCATCATGCGGATTCGCGCGGGCCGGCGGTCGGCGCGACGAAACGCGAGGCCGGAGTCGAACTGGGCGCAATGCGATCGACAGCACAAGCGCGCCGCCGATCAAGTCGAACGCAGTTAAGTCGAATACGTCTGGTGATCGTGCCTGAGGCGGGCCGCTTTAATCGAATGCAAGCATCGCGGATGCACGAAGGAAAGCCCGACAATTACGCCCGCGCTGCGCAGTGATCAGACGTTAAACCGCGCGTCCGGACGCACGACTCAAGCCGCTTGCGGCTCGAACGGAAACTGCTCGACTTCGCCGCCCTGCGCGACGACCACGGTGCTTTCCGGAATCTCCTGCCACCAGCCGGGTAGATCGGCGAGCGGCTCGGACACGACCAAAAACGCATCCTCTCCGGCCATCGCGATGCGCGGATCGTCGGGATACAACTCGTGCAAGTGGCGGAACGACGTGTTGTGAAAGAGCGAGCGCGACTGTCTTTCGCTCGAATAGCGGACTGCCACGATTTGCTCGCCGTCGGTCGCGCAGACCGTCATGTTCAGCGGGTCCGCCACGGCATGGCGGCGCGCGGTGTCCTCGACGAATGCCACCATCCGCTTGAGCGCGGTCACAGGCGCATGCGCCAGCCCGAACGTCAGCGCGAGGAAGAACAGCACTTCCGAATCGGTCGATCCTTCGATCGACGGGAACAGTTCGGGCGCGACCGCCACCATCAGATCGCGGCGCAACACCGGATAGTTGCGCACGAGGCCGTTATGCACGAAGAGCCACCGGCCGTAACGGAAGGGATGACAGTTCGTTTCCTGCGACGGCGTGCCGGTCGCCGCGCGCACGTGCGCGACGAACAGCGGCGCGTGGATGGCGCGCGCGGCTTCGCGCAGGTTGCGATCGCTCCACGCCGGCTGAATGCAACGATAGCGAAACGGAATGTCGGTCGGATGTCCGTACCATCCGATTCCGAAGCCGTCGCCGTTGGTGGTGGTTTGGCCGAGCCGGGCATGCAGGCTCTGGTCGATCAGCGAATGCTTCGCGTTGAAGAGCACGGTTTCGAGCTGAAGCGGGTTGCCCGAATAGGCGAGCCAGCGGCACATGATCGTTCCTGTGGAAGGGGGCGTGAGTCGGCCGCCGATGTCTGCCGCAGCGGGCCGGACGATCAGTTCGAGCCGCGCCGGCAGCATCGACGATACACCGAATGTTCGCGCGCTGCCTTCGTCTCAGGATGTGTGCCGCGCTTGGCGCTCAGCCAAGACACTCGCGATGCCCTGCCCGCCGCCGATGCACATGGTCACGAGCGCGTAGCGTCCGTTGATGCGCTGCAGTTCCTGAACGGCCTTGACGGTGATGACTGCGCCGGTCAAACCTTTTCCTTTTGCACGATCGGCTCGCGTTCAGGCTGCTCCTTCACCCAACGCCAGAAGAGCTTGTAAGCCACTGCGAGCATGACCGGGCCGATAAAGAGTCCGATCACCCCGCCCGTCACCATGCCGCCCAGCGCGCCGATCAGCACCACGGGCATCGGCACCGCCACGCCGCGGCCCAGCAGCAAGGGCTTGAGCACGTTGTCGGCGAGGCCCGCTATGAAGACATAGACCGCGAAAGCAATCGTCGCCGCGCTGAAGCCCTGAGTCAGCATCACATAAACGATGACCGGCAGTGTGATGAAGGTCGCGGGAAGCTGCATGATGCCGATGAGCAGCACGGCCAGCGCGAGCAGACCGGCGCCGGGAATGTCCATCACGATGAATGCGATGCCGATCAACAACATCTGAATGAACGCGATGCCGACCACGCCCTGCGCGACGGCACGGATTGTCGCCGTGGACAGATCGGCGATCTGTCGTCCGTTCTCCGGTCCCGAAATCCGCGATGCGATCAACACTGCGCTTTGATAGCCCTTCTCGCCGTGAGCCATGAAGATTCCGGCGACGATCAAAGCCAGGAAGAACACGACGAGTCCCGCGCCGAGACCCGTAATCGTGCCGAGCACCGCGAGACCCGCTTGCTTCAGTTGAGGCGTGAACTTTTGCGCGAGAACGGTGATATCCGTGGACGCCTGCGCCCAGAAGTCGTAGACATGCCGGCCCACGAGCGGCCACGCGGCCACCGATTCCGCCGGTGGCGGAATTTGCAGCGTGCCGCTCCTGATGACGGACATGGCGTGTTCCATCGAATTCGCTATCGCGACGCCGAGCAGGTACGTCGGCACCAGAATCACAGCGAACGCGACGAGAATGATGAGCGACGCGATGAGGCCGTTTCTGCCCGCGAGAGGGCCGCGAAGTTTCACCTGTAGCGGATACAGCGTGACCGCGAGGATGAGCGCCCAGACCATCAGGTTGAGGAACGGCACGAAGACGCGAAAGCAGAAGACGGCTAGAACGGCGATGAGACCGGCGCGAATCAGGACATCGAGCAGCTCGCGCGAGAGCGTGCGTTCGGTAACGGGCGTTAGCATTTCGTGCCTCCTCGCGGCTTGCCGCGGAGCGTGACGCACGGCTAGCCACTGTTGGCGGGATCATCGACTTATTAGCGCGCCGGATCGCAAACAGTGCCGCTACGACAACATACGACCACCAATGACACGACGCGGACAGGACATTCACGCGCAGAGGCGTTTGAGAAAGCGTTCCCCGTCCAAGTCTAGGACGGACAGTCCGACTTCTCCAAGAAATCACTGTAACGCACTGATGGGAAGCCTTACGATGTAATTCATCGCGGAGAAAAACGAACCGCGACACGCGCATGGCATTCACAGCACAACTTAACGCGCCCTAGGGGCAAGCGAGGGTCGCGGTTCCGGGTCCATGTGCTATAACTTTTGTTGCACCCCCGTGTCTCCATTCAATGCTTCGTTAGCCAAACGGTGGAAACCATGATGCAAAGACGAATTCTCGTGACGGCATCTTCCGCCGTCCTCGCGCTCAGTTGCCTCGCACTGAATGGCTGCACCATGAACAGAAACGCGGGCACCGAACAAGCGGCGGGTGCCGCCGATCAGCGGCGCTCCATCGACGCCGATGTGGACAGCACGATCCAGCGGCTCTACACCACCGTTCCCGGGTCGCGCGAACTCGTCGGCAAGGCCCGTGGGGTACTCGTGTTTCCGTCTGTGCTCCAGGCCGGCCTGGTGGTCGGCGCGGAATACGGCAAGGGCGCGCTTCGCGTAGGCGGCCACACCGTCGGCTACTACAGTACGACTTCCGGCTCCTTCGGGCTGCAGGCGGGCGCGCAATCGAAGGCACTCATCTTCCTGTTCATGACGCAGGACGCGCTCGATAGCTTCCGCAATTCCAAAGGGTGGTCGGCGGGAGCGGATGCATCGGTGGCGCTTCTCAAGATGGGCGCGAACGGCAAGATCGATACCACCACGGCCACCAAGCCGGTGAATGCGATAGTACTGACGAACGCCGGCCTGATGGCCGATGCTTCGCTACAGGGCACGAAAGTAAGCCGACTGGACGAATAAGAGCGCATCGGGTTGCGAGAGCGTGAGATCGCGTAGCACCGGCATCGACGGCATGCTCGGCATGCGCGGATTGCGGTCCGCTACGCCATCGAGCTCCACGGGCGCGGGGAATCGACGCGGTCAGCGCGCCTCGCTCGTCGCAACGGTGTCTCGATACCTCGCGACGACATGCTCCAGGTTGTAGAACATCCGCGCCTCGCTTAACGACTCACCAAGCGGCGAACGTCGCACGCTGTCGAGCACGCTCGGGTTCAGGCCCGCGAGCCAGAACACGGTGCCGTTTGCGCTGAGGCGCTGTTCGGCTTCCGCAAGCATCTTGAGCGCGGTGTATTCGAGATCGAAAACGCGGCTCAGATCCAGCGCGACGATTTTTGCATCGGATTCCTGAACGATCGGACGGATCTTGTCGGCCACGCGCTGCGCGTTGACGAAGAAGATTCGTCCTTCGGGGCGCAGCAGGAGCATGCCGGGAAACGTTTCGTCGTCGGGATGTCTGGGCGACGCAGGCCGGAATACGTTCGTGCCGGGTATGCGCTTGAGCACGTACAGCGGCGGATTCGACACCTGATGCGCGAGCATCAGCAGCGAGACCACGATAGCGACGACAATGCCCGCGAGCGTTCCCAGCAACACGACGCCCACGCATGCGGTGAGCGCCCAGACGAACTCGGTCTTGCGCACTCTCAGGATCGCGCGGAATTCGGCCACGCTGAAAAGGCCGACCGAATAGAACACGACGACTGCGGCAAGCGTCGCGTGCGGCATCAACGCCATCGATGGCGCGAATATCAGCATGACGGCGAGCGCGATGAGTGCCGTGACGATCTGCGCGCATTGCGTGCGCGCGCCGGCCTGCCGGTTGACCGCGGTCTGACTCGTGCCGCCTCCGGATACCATCCCTCCGAAGAGCGCGCTTCCGACGTTCGCAATCCCTGTCGCGAAGAGTTCCCGGTTGGCGTTGGGCGGCGGCTCGTCGTTGCGTGCGAACGCGCGGCCCGCCGCGATGCTCTCGGTGAAACTCATCAGCGCAATGCCCAGTGCGTGCGGCCAGAGCGCGAGCGCAAGCGCCGGGTCCGGCCTCACCCACGAGGGCAGTCCAGCGGGAACCGCGCCCACGGTCTCCACGCCATGCGAGCGCAAGCCGAAAACGGCGACGGCCGCGATCGCCGCCGCGACGACGATGAGCGGCGCCGGCGCACGCGGCACGAATCGCTCTAACGCGACCAACCCGGCGATGCTGGCGAAGGCCAGCGCCATCGTGACCGGCGACGCGTGCGGCAGGCCGCCGATCAACGACGCCACGTTGTGAAAGAACGATTCCTTCGGGAAATGAATCCCGAATAGCTTCGGCAACTGATCCACGACGATCACGATGGCCACGCCTGCCTTGAATCCCACTAGCACCGCTCGGAAATGAAGTCCGCGACGAAGCCCATCCGCAACACCGCCGCCGCCAGGAGCATGCCGCCGACGAGAGCGGTGAGCGTGGCGTTCAGGGTCGCGAGCATCTGCGGATCGCCTGCACTGGTCTTCATGCCGAGCGTATCGCCCGCAAGAATCGCAAGCGTGGTGGTGGTGCTGACGCTCAGCACCCGCGACGCGCCCGTGAGCGCATAGATAAGCATCGGCACGCATGCTGTATAGAGTCCCACTTGCACGGGCAAGCCTGCAATCGTCGCGTAAGCGAGCGCCTTCGGAATGACGACAGCCGCAGCCGTCGCGCCCGCGACCACGTCCGCATGCGCCCACTGCCTGTCGTAGTGCGACAGCCACTCGGGAATCATCCCGGCGCGGCTGGCGCGAGCGGCGGATGCGCGTTCCGGCATGGCGGCTCCCTCGGTGAGCGGGCGGTGCGGTGTCGACGGAAACAGACTTCAGAACCGCTCGGGCACGTACCTGAGCGGATGATCGCTCTCGCGATAACCCTCCGCCTTCTGCCTTTTCGGCAGCTTCACTTTCTCGCGGGGAAGCGCGGTGTAAGGGATGTTCTGAAGCAGGTGACTGATGAGATTGAGGCGCGCGCGCCGCTTATCGTCCGAACGCACCACGTACCACGGTGCATCGTCTGTATCGGTGGCGGCGAACATGTCGTCGCGCGCACGCGAATAGTCGTACCAGCGGCTATACGAGCGCAGGTCCATCGGCGAGAGCTTCCAGATCTTGCGCTCATCGTGAATGCGCGCTTCGAGGCGGCGGGTCTGCTCTTCTTCGCTCACTTCGAGCCAGTACTTCAGCAGAATCACTCCCGAGTCGATGATCGCGCGCTCGACGAGCGGCACGCCCTTGAGGAAGGTCTGCACTTGCTCGGGCGTGCAGAAGCCCATCACGCGCTCCACCCCCGCGCGGTTGTACCAGCTGCGGTCGAATAGCGCGATTTCGCCTGCAGCCGGCAGATGCGGGATATACCGCTGAAAGTACATCTGTGTTTTCTCGCGCTCCGTGGGCGCGGGCAGCGCGATCACGCGAAAGATACGCGGGCTCACGCGCTCCGTGAGTGCCTTGATGGTCCCGCCCTTGCCCGCGCCGTCGCGTCCCTCGAACACCACGCAGATTTTCGCGCCGGTATGCACGGTCCACTGCTGCAACCTCACGAGTTCTACATGCAGGCGCGCGAGTTCCTTCTCATACTGCTTCCCGCTCAGACGATTTCCCGTGCGCGCGCCTTCCGATTCCCCGGCAACCTTGTCTTCCATCGCGTTGGCTCCCCATTGGTACTCGCTCTGCACTCAAGCGCGGCGCTCGATTCAAGCGACGCACGCGCTTCACGTTTCGTTGCGCTCGGGCATGACCTGCACCACGAGCGTGCGGTCCTTCCAGAACATGTTGTGGACGCGCGGTTGCAGCGCGCGCAACATGTGCGGCTCAAGCGAATGGAAGCTCACGACCGCGGCGGGACGTTCGCCGGTGCCGGGAACGCGCTCGATGGCATCGAAGCTAGGAAACCCGTACTTGCAAAGAAACTCGCGGATCTCATCGTCCGTCGTGGTCGGTTCCACATTGCCTAGCCAGAGATCACTCATCGCAATGTCCTCCCTCAATGCACCGGTTACAGCCAAATAAGTTCGACGAGCCGCGCGCCCGCTGTGTGATGCGCTTAACGAATCAACCGTGTTCGTCCCGCGTCTTCGATTTGCGCTGCGTGAGCGGATTGAGCGCGCTCACGAATATGACGATGCCGATGGCGAGCGCCAACATGCCATAGCGAAATTCGGACGCGGTGTCATACAGAAGACCATGAATCGTGGCATACAGTCCGCCCAGCCAGATGAAAACGCCGATTGCGGCACACACGCTTCGAAGCTCGGTTCGTCTCATCCATGCCTCCACGGTTGCCATGCATCGGATACTTCAGTTTAGGAAATTCTGAGTGGTCCTGTGGACACACTTGCTGCAATCCGCTTGGCGCGTTCGGCGCGTTGGACTAAATTGCTAGCGTATTGCCACTGAAATGGAGCCACTGCGCAGGTCCTGCGAGCGCCGCGCGCGGCGCGAAAGGATGCAGGCACGACTTGAACAGCCGTGCATTCCAACAGAGGCCGAACATGCCGAACGCGATTCTCAAGCACGGCCGATTGCATGGATTCGTGGCTTCGTTGCTCTCGTTCGTTCTCTCGATGCCGATGGATCACGCAGAGGCTCAGAACGCGCCACCGCAGACGCCGGGCCGCACATTCGTCGGCGCGAACGTCAAGCAGTACGCGGATGCAGTGCTCGCCATCATGTCGTACACGGCCGTGCCCGACGTGACCACGAGTTCGCTCTCCATCAATAGCGGCACGACCGGCAACCCCGGATTCGGTCAGACGCAATTCGGCGGCGGCTTTACCCTCAGCAGGTCGTTTCCTCTCTATCTCGAAGGCACGGTCGCCTATAGCCGCTATGATCCGACCTTCATCGCGACGGACGGCAATCAGGAGCGTCCCGTGCCGACCAAATGGAACACGGCGAGCACGACGGTAGGCATCGGCTGGGACTTCCCCATTACCGACGAACTGCGCTTGCGGCCCATCGTGAACGGCATGGTGGGCCGCGTGGCAAGCGACCTGCGCATCGCGCAAACCGTCTTCAACCATGTGGCCGATGCGAACCTGCAATTCCTCGAAGACGGCGTGCTCAACGCCTACGGCGTCGGCGGATCGCTGATGCTCGATCTCGAGCACTATCGCGAGCACTATGAAGTCGACGTGGAACTGCGCGCGACCGATATCTATCTACGCAGCTTCGGCTCCTCGTCCGATGCCGTGCAAGGCTCCGCGACCGCGCAGCAATTCAGCCTGTGGGCCCGCTGGCGCGCGCCGACCGGCTTGAGCGCGCTCGACAGGCCGCTGCGCTATGTGCTCGAAACCGCGTACTCGCATTACTTCGGCGACAGCGCAGGCGCGCTCGGCTTCAACGACCTCACCTCGCTCGGCGTGGGGCTGGAACTCGACAGCAGCAAGTACCCGATCGTCATCACTCGCACGCGCGCCATGGTCCGTTATGTCTTCGGACACAACGTGCATGGCGTGTCCTTCGGATTCGCCGTGAGCTTCTAGCGTATCGCGGGCGCGGCCATCACCGCTTCGCGATACGCCATTCGCCGCTCGCCTTCTTGCAGGCGACCGGTGTCCACTTCTGTGTCTGTCCCTTCGCGACGGCAACGAGGGTCACGCTACGGCACGTTTCGCCGCCGCTTTGCTTGGTGTCGCGCGGCGTGACGGTGCCTTCGATGTGAACCGGATTGCCCGTGCCTTCATTGTTCCAGGGAACCGCTTCGCCGTCCTTCTGCGTGTCGAGCGCATGCTGAGCGGCGCGGTTGAGCGCCTGGCGGTCAGCGGGCTTCATATAGCTGATCGGCGTGTCGCGCAGAAAGTTCAGATTGTTGGCGAACGCGCACGCGCACGACATCGAAAGCGTCGCCACGACGCCGCATTTGGCGAGCGTGTATGCGAAACCGCGCGGAAGCCGGATCATGGTTTGTTGTCCTTCATAACACGTTGCGTTGGCTAGGATCGTATTTCGGGTCGGGCTGCTTCTGCGTTTGGCGCAACACGCCCTGCTCGTCGAAATAGAAGTGGAACAGCATATGATCGATGTTGTTCTCCATGTACCGATACGACCACACGTCGCGATTCATCCGTTTGTAATGCGCCGTCTCGAACGGGCGACCGAAGTTCATCAATACGTCATCGCGCGTCCAAATGCCTACTTCCGCGCGGTAGAACTCGTTTTCCTGAAGCACTTGCCGGACACTGACCACCTTGCCCGATGCATCGACATCGACCGCAGTGGTGGTGCTGCCCATCGGCTGCGTCGGCCACATGAGCCGCTTGCCGCCGCCTGGCAAGTCGTACGTTTCCTTCGGCGTCCCGAGCCGCGCGACGATAGCCTGCTGATCCATGCCCTGCTCGAGGTGCTGCTCCGGCTGGGCGCAGCCTGCGAGCGCAAGCACGGCGATGCATGCCCCTCGTCGTAACGCAACTGCAATGCGTTCTTGCATGGCTATTTCTTCGCGGCCGGTTCGACGGATATCGCGAGTGCCTCTGTGTAGACGGCTTTCACCTGATCGCCTTTCTTCACGCGCTTGAGCCGTTCCGGGTTCGCGTCCCGCGTAATGGTCGCGTCGGTTTGCGGCTCGGCTGCGAATGCAGTTGCGAAAAGCACCAGGCACGAGATGACGACCAGACTGACGCGCTTCATTTCGACACTCCTCATTCGATTGACGCAAGAAGCCCGCGAACGCTATTGAATCGAATAGCCGCGTCCCTGCATGCATGCAGCCCATGCGCGGTTATAGGTGTCCATCGCGCCCTGGCTTTGCGCTTGCGCGTTGGCCTGCTGCGCGCGCCGGTTCTGGCGGGCTCTCACGCCGCCCGCCATCGTGCCGGCGGTCGCGCCGATGGCCGCGCCCTTGCCCGCATCGCCCGCGATCGCGCCGATCACCGCGCCGCCAGCAGCACCACGCGCCGCGCCGCCAACGCGCTCGCCGCCGCCGACTGCCGGGCCCGATTGCGGCGGCGGCGCAGTCGATGCCGTCGCGGGATCGATACCCGTGTTGCTCTTCGCCCAGCTGTAGCACGCGCCGTCATCTTTCTGTTGCTGTTGCGCGCTTTGTCCCTTCGACGGATACGCGATCGGCTTGCTTTGCGCAAGGGCATCCATGGCGAGTGTTGCGATCATCATCGCAGCGATCGCGCGCCAACATGCGGCATTCATATGGACTCCTTCAATTGTCAGACTTTCAGTCGGTGTAGTGACCCAGTGAGCCATCCGTCACGGCTCGTTCACGCGCGTCCACGTCGGGTCCGGATCAAATTCCGTCAGCGGTGGCGCAGACGGACCGCGGTTCTTCTGATACACCACTCCGTTGTTATTGACAATGAACGTCATGACGCCGCTCTCGCCGTATTGCGCCGGGTACGCCACCATCGCGAAGCCAGCCAGCATGCGCCCATTGATGATGTAGCTGAAAGCCCCTCCCGGCGCGTTCCTGCCTTGCCGCGTGAGAATGCGAAAGTGGTAGCCGTGATACGCGTCGCCCGCGTGACGGTCCTTGAAATAAGTCGAGCTCGCGGCGATCAGCGGACCGAAGGGACTCTGTTCTTCGCCCCGACTCTCATCCGCTGGCCAGTACAGTCCGTCGCGCTTGCCCGGCGAACTGCCGAGCTTGCGTGCATACTGCAACACGCCGTCCCCCATGCGGTCCTGCGAGGCGTACTCGCGCTGCGCATCGATATACGCGCGCAGTACCTTCATCGCCTCGCGCTCGTTTGCGCCGATACGCCGGTCCAACACCTCCTGCTCGCCCTCTTCCGTGGCGAAGCGCCAGACGCCGTTCTCTCGAACGAGCGGAATGGGCATGGGCCACGCATCGTCGCCGATCACGAGAATGCGGCGATCGGGCGAAGCCTCTTCGAGCCGGCGAGAAGCCTCGAATTCGGCAAGCGCATTGGCGCGCAACTGACGATTCTCGGCCTCGTCGGGCGTGACGACGAGCCGCTTGTGCGCGCTGCCGAAGATACCGATGAGCGCGGCGTCATCGTCCGACTTCAGCGCCTGCACGAGTGCGCTCACGGCTTCCTCGGGTGTCGCGAAGGTCTGCTGGTCGCTCGCGGCGAGGAGCGTCGCAGGCGCGAGCAACACTGCGACTGTCGCAAACGCCATGACGAGACGAGTCAAGCGGCCATCGGTTCGATGAAGGTTCATAGGCATCCCCTAGCGACGACCTCCACGGCCGCCGCCGAAGCTGCGGCCCCCGGCTCCTGAGAAGCCGCCGCCGCCTCCGCCGCCACTGAAGCCGCCACCGCCGCTTTGGAAGCTGCGACCGCCTTGGCCGCCTGCCATCGACTGCCGGCTCGCGGCCCCGCGCGCGCTGTTAGCGCGGGCGCTTTGACCCGAGCCATAGCCGCTCAATGCATCGCCGCCGCGAGCCTGAAAGTTCGATGCGCCCTGCGCGCGAGGCGTGTTCTGCATGGCGGGTTGCGTGCGTGCAGAAGCGCGCTCAGTGCCGCCGGCCCCGCCGAAACCCGCGCCTGCTCCGCTCGCACGCGAAGGCGCGTCGCCCACGCGCTGCATCGAGGAACGCCCGCCGCTGCCAGAGACCTGTCCGGGCTTCTTCTCGGAGCGCCATGTGCTCGACTGTTGTGTCGCGCCCGACCCGGACCGGTTTGCCGCGCGATTGCTCAGGTTGTTCTGCACATCGGCTCGATTGGCGTTTTGTTCGCGGTTGATGTTGATGGTGTTGTTGCCGCCGTTATAGTTGGCCTCGTACCGTCCGCCGTTCCACGCCGCGGTGATGGCCGCGCCCCAGATCATGCCCGTGGCGAAGGCCGCGCCGGGCGCATACGGATAGTAGTAGACGGGATAAGGCGCCGGGGCGTACGTATAGACCGGCGTCGGGCTGCTCACGACCACCGTGGACGGGTTGTACTGCGGTACATAGATGACCTCGGGATTCGACGGCACGATCTTGATCACCTCCTTTTCGACCACGACCGTCTGCTTGTCGTCGCTCTTCAAGTTGCCGACCGACTGAGTTTGCCGGCGAAAACGCTGCACGGCCTGCAAGACGGCATTCTGATCCGCCACGACCGCTTCGCCGAGCGCGACCGTCCAGTCGAGATCGGTGCTCATCTTCTTCACGATCTCGGGATAATTGAGCAGCGCCTTCACCGAGTCTTGCCAGCGTTCGTCGACCGGAAGATTGTTGTCCGCCTTTCTGCGTTCGAGAAACCGGTCCGCCTGTACCACCTCGACCGGATACGTCGAAGCCGGAAGAATGATCGCCACCAGGTCGTCGGGATAAAGCGCAATGGGACCGACCAGCTTGTCCAGATCCGCGGGACTCATCGCGGCCGGAGGCGGGACGCTTGCCGCCGGCGCCTGAGCGAGCGCATGCATGCCGCATGCGAGCGCCGACACGACCAGAAGCACGTTGATGAACTTGGGCATTGTTCCGTTACCACCGAAGTGGCCGTCTCTCGCCATCATTCAAAACAGTGAGACAAACTCATTCACGCATGTTTGCAAGAAGCTGTACGTATGAGAATCGCCGGCGGTCCACCGCATACGCTGTTGCATCAACCGCCGGGTCGAATCGCGTGGCGTCGGGCACTCTGAAAAACGAGGTGATCTGCAAGGACATACACGAGCCAAGCAGCGTCGTCATTCGTTCTTTTCGCCGCTTATGGCGTAACGCGCTAGAAGGCGCGGCCATGAGCAATAGATGTTAATTGAAAGATATGCGAACCCTTTGGCGAATTCAAGAACTCGGGCACGGTCATTCGACGGCATGGACGTCCTGACCGGTCGATCTGACTTACCCGCCCAACGCGATGATCGCCATCGTCAGAAGCACGCCCAACGTCACCATCGCGAACCCCGCTTTCAGCGCGCCCCATCCCGCATAGGAGCCCAAAGCAACGCCGCATCCGAACAGCATCACGAGCGTCAGCGCGCGTGACACGAGCAAGGCAGTGGGAACGTGCCGGATGACGACGAAGGGAGCGGCGACCGGGAACGTGGACAGCACGATGATGATGAAGATGCCGAGCGCGGCGAGAAAATCGTCGCGCTCCAGCGCGGGGCGCTCCGGCAACGCATCGTATCGAGCGATGCGGCTGCGAATCGATTCCAGTTCGGCGTCCGAGAAAAACGGAGCAAGGAACGCGGGCAGTCTTGTGCGCAGTTCTCGCACGCCTTCTACGGGCCGAGTTCGCGCTTGATCGCAAACGCGAGCGTGCGCCGCCGCCCCCGGTTCACGAGCGTGCGCATCAGATACATGACGGCATCCGCGAGCCCCCACGCGAGATTGCAGCCGAGGGCCGTGTACAGCATCTTGCGGCCCGCATCTTCTCCGCTCGTCGCTGCCGACACTGTCCCGACGAACGTCAGCGCCATGAAGAGCCCGAAGCACAGTTCGGACACGCGGTCGACCGTATCCAGCACGGGCGCTCGTGTGTTGCCGCGTGATTCGGCTAGCGCGGCATCGGCGATGGTGTCCGGCAACATGAGAAGTCACCCCGCCTTGACTTCATTCACGAGCGGCTCGTGATGCTCGAACGCGGTAATGCTCGCGAGCGTGGTCTCACAGATAGTCGTCAGCGCCTCGCGCGTCAAGTACGCCTGATGCCCGGTCACGATCACGTTGGGGAATGAAATGAGCCGCTGAATGATGTCGTCCGGAATGATTTCATTGGACAGATCGCGGAAGAACAAGTCCGCCTCCTGCTCATACACGTCGATTGCGAGCCCGCCCAGTTGCCCGCTTTTCAGGGCTTCGATCACGGCCTCGGTGTCGATCAGCGCGCCCCGGCTCGTATTGATGAGCAACGCGCCACGCTTCGCACGCTTGAGCGTCTCCGCATTGACGATGTGATGCGTTGCGGGAGTCAGCGGACAGTGCAGCGAGATGACATCGGCTTTCTCGCCGATCTCGCCCGGCCGTGCATAGCGCAGGCCCATCGCCTCGAATTCCTTCGACGGATACGGATCGTAGCCGATCACATTACAGCCGAAGCCGAGCATGATTCTCGCAAAGACGCAGCCTATCTTCCCGGTGCCCACGACGGCCACTGTCTTCCCGCACAGATCGAAGCCGATGAGTCCGTCGAGAGAGAAGTTGGAATCGCGTGTACGGTTATAGGCGCGATGCACCTTTCGATTGATCGCGAGCAACAGCGCGACGGCATGCTCGGCGACTGAGTTGGGCGAATACGTCACGACGCGGACGACCTTGAGCCCCAGGCGCGCGGCGGCTTCGAGGTCGACGTTATTGAAGCCCGTGCAGCGCAGCGCGAGCAAACCAGTGCCGCCGCTTTTCAGCGCCTCCAGAACGGCGGCGTCCGCTTTGTCATTAACGAAGATGCACACCGCGCCGAATCCCGCAGCCTCTCCGACGGTATCGCGATTCAGCGAGACGTCGAGGTATTTGAGCCTGTGATGCGCGGATTCGTTCGCCTGATCCAGAAACTCGCGCTCGTAACGCGTCGAACTGAATATCGCCACGTCCATGATTTCATCTCCGATACGAGAGCTAGCCGCTGGCCAGCGAGATTGCGATCTGCACGAACAGCACTTTGACGATGGTCATCGACGGAAAGATCATGGCGTACATGACGTCGGGCTGATCCGTGGGCGCGATGCGATTGGCGAACGCGAGAATGGCAGGATTGCCGGTCGCGCCGCACACGACGCCGGCCGAGGTATCGAAGGGCAGCTTGAATAGCCATAAGCACGACGCGGCCGTAACGCCCACGAGCACGAGCAACGTGATCACGCCGTAAAGAAGGAGCAACGGCCCCGCTGTGCCGACAGTCGCCACGAACTTCGGCCCGCACGAAATGCCGACCTGCGCAAGAAAAATCGTGAGCCCGAGGTTGCGCAAGACGAGATTCGCCGATAGCGGCATGACCCACACGAACGGTCCGTTGCGCCTCGCTTTTCCGAGGCACAGCGCGAGCAGCAGCAGCGCAGCGAGACCGAGGCTGAAGCTGCCGAGACCGGGCACCCGCAACGGAACGGCGCCCAGCAGCAATCCCGCCGCTGCGCCGATTCCGAGGCAGATGAAGCTGAGATCCGCCGTGCCCTTGATGGAATCGCCGAAGAATGCACGAATCGTCGCGCGATGCGCGCGATTCACGAGCACGCCTACGCGGTCGCCTGCTTCGAGAATGAGATCGGGCGTCGAGAGTAAATCGGCGTCGCCCCGGCGCACATGCGCAATCGAACAGTTCACGCCGCCGGGAAACCGCAGCTTGCCAAGCGGCATGCCGACCACCGCCGAGTTCGATGCGAACACGCGCATATAGTCGATGTCTTCGCGATCGCTCGCGATGCGTCCCGGCTGCGACTCGCCGCATAATGCCGTGGCCTCGTCGAGCAGGCGCTTGTCCGTGGCGGTGACGAGGAGCACGTCGTCGGACTGCACGATGAAATCGTCGGCGGGCAACTGATTACGATGCGCGCGCCGCACTGCGGCAATGGACACGCCGAGCGGCAAGCGGCTGAGGAGTTCCGATAGTCGCAGGCCGAAGAAACTTGGGTTCTTGAGTGCGATCTCCGCTGTTTCGAGTACCTTCGCTGGCGGCTTCGGAATCGACACTTTCAGCAACACGTTAAGCGCATAGAGAAACAGAATGGGACCGGCCACGCCGAACGGATAGGCGACGCTATAGCCCACTGCGGCATCATTGCTCTTCAATGATGCAATGGCGACCTGGAGGCTGGCCGTGCTGGTCCCGCTGCCCGCGAACATCCCGAGCGCGTCAGAGAGCGTGATGCCGAACCGAATGAAAGCGCATGAGACGAGGCCCGCCGCGATGACGCCGAGGCAAGCAGCGGCGTTCGCCTTCGCGCCTTCACGGCTAGTCAGCCCTCTGAAGAACTGCGCGCCGTACTGAATGCCGATGCCGTACAGGAACAGCAGCAAGCCGAGCGTGCCGAGCAACGCTGGCGGTGCCGACTTCGGCGCAAAAGCGCCAACGGCGAGTCCGACGAATAGCACGGCCCCCGAGCCGAGCGCGACGCCCTTGATCGTGATCTCGCCGATGAGATAGCCCAATGCGATCGTGAGAAACAATGCGAAGAGCGACTGGCTTTCGAGAAACGTTCTGACTGCGTCCATGTGACCTCCTGTGATTGATTCAGGCAACGCAGCGATACAGGAACATTAAAGGCGGTTTGTTTGAAGCAGTCCAGCGGCGTTTGATAAGCGCGGTCACGCTCCGCTTCAGTGCGATTCGAGGACCACGACATTGAGTGGCGCGATACGACAGGCGTCAGTCCCTTCCTCAAAGCAGACTATTGATCCACTTACAACAACTCTCTCGCAGATGACGGATAGGAAAGCCACACTGTCGGGAAAAGGCGCCTTGAAACGAGCAGTGATTCGCCTACAACGTATTCACGCCTAACAGCAAGTCTGCGACGCATTGTTCCGTGCGCCGTGCCGAATGCACTCGCCATGCATTCGGTTCTCTAACCGGGGATGGAATGAAAGAAGCTGCCGAGAGCATCCGCGCGGTGGTCCTGGCAGGAGTGCTCATCTTCGCGTTGCCGGCCGCATCGCTGGCCGCCGGTTCAGAGACGCTTGCTCAGATCGAAGCGAGAGGCGTTCTCCGATGCGGCGTGAGCGAAGGCATAGCAGGCTTCTCGGTTCCGAATGCGTCCGGCCGATGGACGGGAATGGATGCCGACTTCTGCCGAGCCGTCGCTGCCGCAGTCCTTGGCGATTCTGACAAGGTCGCATTCGTTCCTCTCAGGACGTCCGCACGCTTTCCCGCACTTCGGACGCGTCGCATCGACCTGCTCGCGCGCAATACGACCTGGACCTTGCTCCGCGAAGGGACGCTCGGCGTGCAGTTCGCGGGCGTTCTCTTCTACGATGCTCAAGCGTTCATGGTGTGGACGAAGAGTTCCATACGCGCGGCCTCGTCCCTCAATGGCGCGACGGTATGCGTGCAGCGCGACACGTCGAGCGAGGGCAATCTCTCCACGTATGCCCACGCGAATGCGCTGGAACTTAAGCCGCTCGTCGTCACATCGGTGGATGCGCTCGAGCGCGCGTTCCTCGACGGCCAATGCAGCGCCGTCACGGGGGACGCGTCGCTGCTCGGCGCGCTACAAGCTCGCGCGCCGGGCGGGGCATCGTCGGTCTTCATTCTTCCCGAACGCATATCGAGGGAGCCGCTCGGCCCCGTCGTGCGAGACGACGATATCGCGTGGCTGACCGTCGTGCGTTGGGTCCTGTTCACGTTGATCGCTGCGGAAGAGCTCGGCGTGACCCGCGCCAATTACGAGGAACGAATGCGCGATCCACGCGTGGCGCGCGCGCTGGTTCCCGACACAGCTGTGACCAATATGCTCGGCATCAAGCCTGGCTGGACCGCGAGAGCGTTGAGCAGTGTCGGAAATTACGGAGAAATGTTCGATCGCAATCTCGGCACCGCAAGCCCTTTGCAGATGAAACGAGGACTCAATGAATCATGGATGCGCGGCGGCCTGATGTACGCGCCGCCGATGCAATGACGCAGGGAAGAATGCATCGTGAGCGACTGGCAGATCTACCTCGTAGTGGGCGTTTTCTCGACGGTCATACTGGTGATCGCTTTCAATCTCATCGACATGACCGTGGCTGCGCTCGTTGGCGCCAGCCTGCTCATTGCGTTGCGCATTCTCGACGAACAGGACCTGCTCGACACCGCGCGAACCTCAGCCGGCCCTATCAGCTTGCTTTTCGGCGGCATGGTCGTGGCGCGTATTTTGGCGACCACCGGGCTCTTCGACGTGATCGGCGACATATACCTGCGGGCGACGGCGGGAAGCGGCAAGCGCTTCCTGTTGCTGCTGATCGTAGTGGTCGCGCCGTTGTGCGCGCTGTTGCCGAACGCGACGACAGTGATCCTTCTCGCACCGATCATTGTTCGCGTGGCCCGCGCATTGGACGTCGACATTGCTTCGCCGCTCATTCTCACCGCTATTCTCAGCAATGCGGCGGGACTGCTGACGCTCGTCGGCGACCCGGCCACGTTTCTCGTCGGCAGTTCCATCGGCATGACGTTCGGCGAGTACCTCAAGTACGCGAGTCTCGGCGGCCTGCTGTCCATCGTCACGGTCGTTCCGTTGCTGCCGCTCATCATGCGCGACATATGGGGCGTCGTCAGGCTCGTGCCCAAGCGCGGCCGACATGCAAGATTGGAAAGGCCGGTTTATGCGGCGCTGTCTCTTGTGGTGCTCGCGCTGATGATGCTGCTCTTCATCCTCGGCGAGGAACTGCCGACGCGCATCGTTCCGCCAGCCGTCGCGGTGATCGCGAGCGCGCTTGCGCTTCTCGTGGCCTTTGCGTTCAAGATCGAACCGACCGATCGCGTGCTGCGTGACGTCGACTGGAAAACGCTCGTGTTTCTCGCGTGCATCTTTTGTCTCGTGCAGGCTATGGTCAAAACGGGCTCGCTTCAGGTGATGGCGCTGAAGCTCCATGAATGGTTCGGGACCAATCTGACGCTCGTTACGCTCGCGATGATTTGCGGCATCGGCCTGCTCTCGTCCTTATTGGCCAACGTGCCGGTTGCCGCAGCTTCCATCGTGATGTTGAAGGCTTATCTCGTGACTGCCGAATTCGTCCCCGAAGCGGCGATGGCGGATCAATTCACACAGTGGCCTCAAACAGTGATACCCGTGTTCGTCGGCATGATGTATGGGGCGACGCTCGGAGGCAACGCGACGCTGATCGGGTCGGCTGCGAATATCGTCGCAGCGGGCGTCTGCGCGAACGAAGGACGTCCGGTCACGTTCGCCCGATTTCTGCGCTATGGTTTGCCGGTTACGCTGCTCCAACTGGCGGTGACGGCGGCTTATGTCATGATGCTATCGAAGATATTGCGTTGACTTCGTATAAACGATTCCTGAGTTCACGCTGCCACGCTTAGATTTTTCTCACCATCAATCTTTCGGGCGTTTCAACCATTGCACGGTGTCGGCGTCAGCGAGCATTTCTCTGACGCACTCGACGAGACATGCCGGCTCGACGGGCTTGCCTATCACGCGCACGCCGGCCGGACGCTCGCCAATCTCGCTAATGAAACCGGACGCGATGATCGCTGGCAGATGCCGCGCCGTTTGCCTGAGACGCTCGATGAGCGCTTTTCCGTTCGTTCCGGGCATGCGAAAGCCAGTGACCAGCGCATCGATCGGTTCGCTCTGACTGATGGCGAGCGCAGCGTTTGCATCCATCGACAATCAGTACGTGCCTTGTTCGGTTCTCATCCTTCATGGCGGAAATCATCGGCTGCCTGAGACGGGACCTTCTTCTCGAGCGAAGCGCGCACGTGCTCGGCCAGATCGCTCACCCGATAGGGCTTCGTGAGCGTTGTGATGGACGCGGCGGACACGTTGGCGGCGGGGAGTTGATCCATATAGCCCGTCGCGAGCAATACGGCGATATCCGGTTGTCGTGCCCTGACTTGCTCCACGAGCTGCAAGCCATTCATTCCTCCCGGCATGATGATGTCAGTGAAAAGCAAGTCGACATCGCCATATCGCTCGATGACTTTCAATGCTTCCTCACCGCTCTGCGCGGACAGCACGCGATAGCCGAGATTTTTTAGATGGCCAAAAGCGAGTTCGCGAACGTCGCGGTTGTCGTCCACGACCAGCACCGTATGTTTGCCGAGAATCGCTTCGGTGCTCCAGTTGAGAGACTTGTCGCCTTTCTGGCTTACATCGCTCTCAGCCTGACTGACGACCGGGAAAATCATGCGTATCGTCGTTCCCTCTCCGGGCGTGCTCTCAATTTCGAGCCGGCCGTGCGACTGTTGTACGAATCCATGAACCATTGCGAGGCCGAGACCAGTGCCCGGCCCCTTGGTCGTGAAGAAGGGCTCGGTGGCCCGTCTCAAGACATCCGGCGTCATGCCTTCACCGTGATCGATCACGCAGATTACGACATAGATTCCGGGTGTCAGGTTATGCGCCTCGATTCGCTCAGCATCATTGATGACCGAGGTGGCAACGGTGACCCTTCCGCCTTTCGGCATGGCGTCCCGAGCATTGATAAGCACATTCAGCAATGCCATTTCCATGTGCGTTGCATCGATGGTGCACGCCGGCAAGCCGGGCTTCAGGTCGAGGTGCAGGTCGATCTTGTCGCCGAGCGTTCGGACCAACATCTCACTGAATTCGACCACCAGCGTATTCAGACTGAGTTGCTTGGGCTCCAGGCGTTGCTTTCGGGCGAAGGTGAGCAGTTGCTGAGTGAGTTTGCCCGCTTTCTCTCCCGCCGACATGGCGCGCCCGATTGCTTCGCGAGTCGCCTGCCTGTCGTCGAGGGACGCTGCAGCCAGTTCCAGATTCCCCGTGATGATCTGCAGAAGGTTATTGAAGTCATGCGCGAGCCCGGCGGTCAACTGCCCGATGGCCTCCATCTTCTGCGCCTGCAGGAAGGATTGCTCCGAGATCCGGCGGCGAGTAATGTCCATCTGAGACGAGAAATAGTAGAGTAGCTTTCCCTCCTTATTGAACACGGGTCCGATAAACAACGCGTTCCAGAACGGCTTGCCGCTCGCCTTGTAGTTCAGCACGTCCACTGCGACCGCCCGCTGCTCACGTAGAGCATTACGGATTTCATCCACAGCGCGCGCATCGGTTTCCGCGCCCTGCAGGAATCGGCAGTTATGTCCGAGAACCTGCTCCTCGGTGTACTCGGTCAAGTCGAGAAACGCGCGGTTGGCAAATACGACAGGGTTGTCCGGTTGATTCGGGTCGGTTACGACCATCGGCATTCGCGTCATTTCGACGGCAGCGAAGAAGATGTTGCTTCGGTCATCCAGTCCAGGCCGGGAGATCTGGCTTGCTTGCCAGTGCTTGAGTCCGGGATTGCCCAAGGGTGAATAAGCGCTGCCTTCGAGTTCGCCGTCTGCGGGCCGGCCGATGCTCTGGCCATTTCCTTGTTCATCGCCGTGCTTGTTCAAGACTTTGTCTTTGTCGCTGCCCTTTGCCATATCTTCTTCGCCAGTGTGTGTGATTTAGGCCCCAGCGCAAAGAAGCATCGAGGGGATGCCGGCAACCTTTGCATGGTACCAATTGCTCGATGCAGATTCGTCCGTTGCTATGACTGCGCCTTCTCGACGCGGTGCAGCCACCCGAGCGAAATAAGCACGATAACGACCGTGATCGCGGCGAACGCGATCGTCGCGGGTGTGATGCCGATGCGTTGCACTGCGACGCCGATGGCTATCACGGGCAGCGATATCGCCACATACAGCACCACGAAAAACGCCGCTGTCACTTCCGCCTTGCGCTCGGCCGGGCTGCGATTCGATAGCTCGCCGAGTGCCGCGCGAAAGCTGATGCCCTGCCCGAGTCCGCAGAGCATGGTCCCGATGACGAATGCGACGGACGAATGCTGCCATGCGCATAGGCCGAGCAGCGCGAGACCGATCACAAGCGCGACTGAACCTGTACGCTGCCGCCATTTTTGCGGGATGCGCTTCTCGACGGCCTGACCGATGGCCGAACAGAGAAAGATGAAGAAGACTGCGAGGCCAATCAGCAAGCCGCTGTGGTAACCGAGCACGTTGCGCATGAGTTGCGGCGACACGGCGGTAAAGAATCCGACGACGACGAAGCCCGCGAATCCAGACAACGCCGCCGGCACGAATGCAGCACGCACCTCGCGCGGGAGCGCGATGCGCTGCATGTGCAGTCTGGGGCGGTCGGCCACGCGCGCGGTTTCGGGCGCGCGGCGCAGCAAGAGCCACGCGGGCACCAGGAAGGCGATATGCGCGAGGTACGAAAGACGCATGGGCCAGGGCGCGAACTCGACGAGCGCCCCACTGAGGACAGGTCCGAAGCCGAGCCCGAGCATATTGGATGACGTTGCAGCAAGCATGGCCTTCGCACGCGAGTCGGCCGGACTCGCTTCGATCACCGCGACGGTCGCCGTCGACGTGAAGATGCCCGCCGAGATGCCGGAAACGAGACGTCCGAGCAAGAGCATGACGAGGCCGTCGGCGAAGAGAAAAATCAACGCCGAGACGGCGGACGCCACGAGGCCGGCCATCAGCATGCGCTTGCGGCCGAGTTGATCGGACCAGCTGCCCATCGCCAACAGCGCGCCGAGAACCCCGACCGCATAGGCGGCGAAGATCTCCGTAATGGTCGCGGGACTGAAGCCGTAGGTCGTCTGGTAGTCGTGATAGATCGCGGTGGGCAGCGTCGTGCCGGCCATGTTGATCATGAACACCAGTGCCAATGCGAGATAAGCCGGCATGCGAAAGGTATGTGCATTTGTCGAAGGATGCGGGTGCCTTAGCACGCTCCGTGCTCGGCCGACTTTTTCGCAGGAATGGCAGGTGAATGTTGTCTTTTGAATACCGCATTCGGCTGACGCCTCGTGCCGCGAACGCTGCAGTCGCCGCGTTGCGGGCCCAAAGAACGCCTTGACAGACACTCTTACGATATATATCTTTAGATATGTTTTACGACATAACGGAGTGAGTCATGAGATCACGTTGCTTTCACGGCAGGCGCGACGATTCGCGCGGCTTCGGTTCCAAATTTCCTTTCGATGCGCTGGAGCGCCTGGATCGCCTTGCGTGGCGCGGCTGGGTCATGATCGGGCGTCATCGGCACGGCGGCGGCGGGCCGTTCGGCGGCGGCTTCGGTGCGGGCGGTTTCGGTGGTGCAGGCGGTTTCGGCGGCGGCGCGGACGACATGGGCGGCATGCCGCGCGGTCGCAAGTTCTCGTCCGAAGACCTGCAACTCTTGCTGCTCGCCATGCTGGCCGAGGCGCCGCGCCACGGTTACGAACTCATCAAGGCGCTGGCGGATCGCTCCAACGGCTTCTATGCACCGAGCCCCGGCATGGTGTATCCCGCGCTGACGTATCTGGAAGAAATCGGCTATGCGACGGTCGAGATGGAAGGCAACCGCAAGCGCTACGCCCTGTCGGACGCGGGTCGTGAATATCTCGCGGCGAATCGCGAGCGCGTCGACTTGATGCTTGCCAAGCTCTTGCATTTTGCACGCAAGATGGACCTCGTACGGCGGGCCTACGCAGGCGAGGAAGTCGACGAGAATGCGGGCGACGGCGGCTGGGTGCCCGAACTCGTCGCCGCACGACGCGCCCTGAAGCGGGCGCTGCTCATGCGCACCGATGCATCACCGCAAGAGCAGCGCCGCATCGCCGCGATTCTCGCACGTGCGACAGCCGACATCGAACAAGACAACGCGCCGAAGCAGGCATAAAGGAGCGACAGGATGAGCGATTCACTCGTCGAAGCACAAGAAGGCCGCGCCGAACTGGAAGTCACGCGCGTGCGTCACGCGCTGAAATTCCGCTTGCTCCAGGTCAAGCGAGTTCGGCCGATCAATCCGCATTTTGTATGCATCACCCTCACAGGCGAGGCGCTTGCCGACTTCGAAAGCGCCTCTTTCGACGACCACATGAAGGTTTTCTTTCCGCACCCCGGCGAAAGCATGCCCGTGGTGCCGCAGGCCGGCCCGGACGGTCCCGTCTTCGATCCCGCCATACCGCGGCCCATTGCCCGCGACTTCACGCCTCGGCGCTTCGATCGGGCGGCGCGCGAATTGGATATTGAATTCGCGCTGCACGACGCCGGCCCTGCGACCGCGTGGGCCGCGAAGGCCGCGCCGGGGGACTACCTCGGCATCGGCGGGCCGCGCGGTTCGTTCGTCATTCCGACGCAGTTCGACTGGCATCTGCTGGTCGGGGACGAGACCGCGCTGCCCGCCATCGCCCGTCGCCTGGAAGAACTTCCGCCCGGCACGCGGGTAGCGGCGCTGCTCGAAGTCGCCGATCCCTCCGCGCGAATCGAATTCGATACACGCGCCAATCTGTATGTGCAGTGGTGCTACCGCAGCGAGGCCGCGTACCCGGGCGGCGACCTCTTGCTCGCGTTGCGCGGAACGTATCTGCCCGACGGCGAAGGTTACGTGTGGGCCGCGGGCGAGGCTGCCCTCATGCGCGCGGTGCGGCAGCTGTTGTGCAATGAGCGAGGCATCGACAAGCGCCGCATTCGCGCGTCCGCCTACTGGAAGCGCGGCGAGCAAGGCGTGCATGGAGCGATCGAAGACTGAACTCGCGCGGCGGTGGGGCGATAAACTAAACTGATGGCTACGCCTCTTTCAGCATAGCCATGGATAACCGGGAACTGCTCAACCTCGCCTATCTTCGCGCTTTCAGACTCGTGGCACAGACGGGCAGCGCCACGCGCGCGGCAGCCGCCCTCTTTCGCGCGCAATCCGCTGTTACCCGTTCCTTGCAGGAACTGGAAGCAGCAGTCGGCGAGACGCTCTTCGAACGTCGCCCGTCAGG
Organism: Caballeronia sp. SL2Y3; assembly: GCF_022879575.1. Lineage (NCBI taxonomy): Bacteria > Pseudomonadati > Pseudomonadota > Betaproteobacteria > Burkholderiales > Burkholderiaceae > Caballeronia > Caballeronia sp. SL2Y3. The sequence goes on along the minus strand of NZ_CP084262.1, from coordinate 156,188 downwards.
CATGTTGCCGACACCTGCGGGTCGCGCCGTTCTTCTGCGCTGCGAACGGATCTTCGCGGAGCTCGAAGCGCTGGGTCAGTGGTGCTCGGCACGGCAGTCGCGGCGACGCTCGGCCAACGGCAACGCGTTGCCTGCCTTCCTGCTCAATACGCGGCGGCTACAGTTATTCTCGGCATTGGCGCGTCATCGGCACATGCCGAGCGCCGCGCAAACGCTCGGCATCAGTCAGCCCGCAGTCAGCAGCGCTATCCGCATCATGGAGACGGGCGCGGGTATGCAATTCTTTTATCGCAGCCCGCGCGGCCTGTTGCTCACGAGCGAAGGCGAGACCTTCGTGCTCCACGTGCGTCGCGCGCTCAACGAACTGCGCCACATCCCGGACGATATCGCGGCTTTGCGCGGCACCATTCAAGGCTATGTGACCGTCGGCGCGCTCCCGCTCGGCAGGACGCTGATTCTTCCGGGGGCGATTGCGCGCGTGGCCTCACAATATCCGGGCGTGCGGATAGCTACCGATGAGAGCGCCTACGAACCGCTCGTGGCCGGCTTGCGAGCGGGCGACATCGACTTCGTTCTGGGCGCGCTCAGGCCGAACGATGCATCGAGCGGATTGACCAACGAGCGCCTGATGTCTGAGGACATGGTGGTCATCGCGCGGCGCGATCATCCGCTCGCTAAAGCCGAGGGTTTAACGTTGAAAGAGTTGAGCGCCGCGCAATGGGTCTTGCCGCGTAGTCACGCGCCCGCACGCGGCATGTTCGAAGCACAGTTCAAGCGGCTCAGGCTCAAACCGCCGATGCCCACGGTCGAGACCGCCGACCTTGCCGTGATCCGTGGCTTGCTCACGCACACCGATATGCTCGCGGTCGTATCGGCGCAGCAGTTGCACTATGAATGCGAGTCGGGGCAACTCGTCGTGCTCGATATCGCTATGCAGAACACACGGCGCGATATCGGGCTCACGTTACGCGCAGGCAGCACGCCTTCTCCGGCAGCCCGCGCGCTGATCGACGCGATTCGCCTGACAGTCGATCAACTCGCGCATTGGGCGGGCGGCGCGAAGCTGACGAAACATCGTGCATAACGCGGTGATGCTGCCGACCAATTCATCGTACTCTTGAACCTCAATGAGTGATTCTTCGCGCGACATTTCAAGCCATGAATGATTCCACAAGCGCTATCGACGCTGTCCAATATGCTCAGGTGACCGGCGGTCTGTATCCGGTATCCATCGAATATCAATGGCTCAACGCCGAGCTCAAAGACGCGCCCATAGCGGTATTCCTGCACGAAGGACTAGGTTCCATTGCGTTATGGAAGGACTGGCCGCAGTCGCTATGTGATCGCCTCGGTTGCCGCGGACTCGTGTATTCGCGTCCGGGTTATGGACGTTCGACGCCGCGTCGCGCAGACGAGCATTGGGCGGCAGATTTCCTGCATCATCAAGCACAGGTCGTCCTGCCTGCGCTGCTCGATGCGATCGGCGTGAACCAAAGCGAGCGCGCTCGCATGTGGATCATCGGGCATAGCGACGGCGGGACGATCGCCTTGCTCTATGCAAGCGCGTATCCCGAGTCGTTGGCCGGTGTCGCCGTCCTTGCGCCGCATGTGTTCGTCGAGCCGATGACGGTTCAGGCAATCACGCAAGCGCGAAGCGCTTATGAGAGCGGCGCCTTGCGCTCGCGTCTTGAGCCGTACCATCAGAATGTCGATTCCGCCTTCTATGGATGGAACGACGCATGGCTCGATCCCGCGTTCCTTCATTGGGATATCACCACGACGCTCGTATCCATCCGCCGGCCGCTGCTCGCCATTCAAGGTTACGACGATGAATACGCGTCCATGCAGCAGATCGACAAGATCAAGGCAGCGGTTGCTCACGCTCATCTCGTCAAGCTGCCGGACTGCCGTCATTCGCCTCACCGCGACGCAGCCGAAGCAGTGAACGAAGCCATTGCCGCCTTCTTCGATGCAGAGCGGACTGCGTGAGTCAATTTTTCCGCCAAAGGCGTTAGGGTTCCGTTCGGCTACCGGGCAAGCATTTAGCTAAGTGTCCGATGCAAGCAAACCTCGCTGCGTTTATCGAAGGAGAAATGCCATGCTGCTGACCGATGAAGAACTCGCGCGTCTGGAAACCGTTGCGCCTTTCCTGCAGAGCGAAGCGCGAACGTCCCTCGAATTCGAGGCGGACTACGACATCACGATGGAACTCGCTGAACATTTGCAACCGGGCTTGCGCGTACGCGCGCCGGGAGCGACGGCGGCCACCGCTGCGGCGGCCGCGCTTGCTGCTCCGCCGTATCCGCTCGACTTGTTCGTCGGACTTCCGCTCAGCGAACTGCGCTCGCTCGCGCATGCCGACGACCGCCGCCGCGAAGACGCCATCGCGCTATTCGGCGCAACGTTCTCGCCGCGCCTGTTGCGCGCCATTGCAAAGATGACGCCGAATGAAATCGACCTCGATGCAGGCGTGCAAAGCGAAGCCGGCACGCTTGCAGTGATGCTCGAAGAGAACGAAGGCGCGTAAGAGCACGCTCCGTATTTACCCGTGAACTCACGCAAGGCGCTCATTGCACGCGCCTTGCGTTGTTATAATCCTATCAACGCAAGACCAGAAACTCACAATCGTCGACGCGTGGAAAGCACTGCAAAACGATGGCCAAGATCGACCGCCTCCGCACGCTCTCGAGCGCATTAGAAAAACAAAACGTGATGCGTCTTCGCGATGCCGCCGCGCTTCTCGGTGTCTCCGAAATGACGGTGCGCAGGGACGTTGCGGCCAACCCCGGGCAGTTCACTTACCTGGGCGGTTATATCGTGAGCGCGGCGGACTTGCCCAATGCGGCGGGCTATACCATCGACGAGGAGAAGGATCACTTCGCGCAAGCGAAAGCCATTGCGTCGAGTCATGCGGCGCGCCTGCTCGCGAACAACGAGACTGTGTTCATCGACTGCGGCACGACGTTGACGACACTCGCGCGGCAGATTCCCGCTGAAATGCATCTGACCGTGGTGTGTTACTCGCTCAACGTCGCGGAGATTCTGCGCCGCAAGCCGAACATCCGCATGATTTTGCTCGGCGGCGTGTACGTGCCTTCGTCGGAATCATTCGCCAGCGATGAAAGCGTCGAAACGCTTCGGCGCATGGGAATCAATAAGGCATTCATGTCGGCCGGCGGCGTCGATGAAGTACGCGGCGTGACGTGCTGGAACTTTCATGAAGTCGCCATCAAACAAGCGGCCATGGCGAGTTCCGTCGAACGGCATTTGGTCGTCGATGCGAGTAAGTTCGGCAAGGTGAAAGCGGTGCGCTTCTCGCAGATCTCAGACTTCGACTCTGTCATTACAGAGGAAGGGCAACGGCGCAGCACGGACTCACGCGAATAGCAGAAGCGTAAGTCCCGTAAGTCCGAATGCGCCACGCGTTGCGCTACTGCCTGCGACCCAACGCGAAGAGCGTTCCTGCGACCAGAATGAATGCGCCGATGATGACCTTCTGCCACGTGCTCGGTACACCCACGAGAATCAGCACGCTATTGATGAGCGTGACGAGCACGACACCGAGCAGCGTTCCTGTCACCGTCCCCGTGCCGCCGGTAATGCGCGCGCCGCCGAGTATCACCGCGGCAATGACATCGAGTTCCGTGCCGACGAGATCGAACGGATTGGCGAGCCGGTTCGTCGATACATGCAGAATGCCCGCCACGCCTGCGAGCAGACCCGTGTAGCCGAACACGAACAAGTGGATCGCGCGCAGGTTATAGCCGAGCCGTTCCGCAATGGCGAGACTGCCGCCCATTGCATAGACGCCGCGGCCCATCATCGTTCGATTGAGCAGCCACCATGTGACGATCGCCGCGATCACGAGCGCCAGCACCGACACGGGAAGCACCGCGCGCAAGCCGTCCGCCGTGTGGTAATAGAAAAGCGGCAAGCGGCCGAACACATCCATGCTGTGCGGAATGTTCATGAAGAACTGCGTGCCGACGAAGGTCAGCAACAAGCCGCGAAACAGATATTGCGTGCCGATGGTGACGATCAGCGAAGGCGCTTTCAGCCGATGCACGAGCATGCCGTTGACGACACCGAGCAGCACGCCGCCCAATGCGCCCGTCAACACGATCAGCGCGAACGGACATTCGGGCCACCATGCGAACACCGCCTTCGTGATCGAATACATCGTCAACGCAGCGATGGCCGTGAACGATACGTCGATCCCGCCCGACGCGAGCACGACGAGCGTCCCCAGTGCAAACAGCGACACCGTGGTCGCGGAATGCAGCATGTCGAAGAGCGTTGCGAACTGGAAGAAGCGCGGGTTGAGACTGCCCACGATCAGACACGTGACCAGGATCAGCCCGGCGGTGAACCACTCCGGCTTGCGCATCAATTGCGCGTAGAGACTGCCCTTGCGCACGCGGGGCGCGACGTTGCTCGCGGCTTGCGGCACGGTCTCGCTTGCGGCGCCGCGGATGGATTCGCTCATGCTCATGCTGCCTCAGAAAGTAGCGCGTGATACAGATCGGCCTCGCTCAGACGATCGGCGCGATATTCGCCGGCGACGCGGCCTTTCTTCATCATCAGAATGCGATCGCAGTTTTGCAGCAGTTCGGGCAGATCATCGCTGATGAGAATGATGCCGATGCCCTCTTTCGACAGCCGCTGCATGATGCGGTAAATGATGTCCTTGGAGCCAACATCGACGCCGACTGTCGGGCCATGCAGAATCAGCACGCGTGGATTGATCGCGAGCCAGCGGCCGATCAGCACGCGCTGCTGGTTGCCGCCGGAAAGCGACTGCACTGGCTTGTCGACATCGGGCGTGGCGATTTGCAGATCCTTGACGGTGCGCTCGGCCAGCGCCTGCGCGCGCTTGCGATCGATTTGCCCGATGCGGTCGCGCAAGCTCGCGATCATCGCGGTCACGACGTTATCGCGGATCGGCTTGTCGAGAAACAGCCCTTCGTTCAGGCGGTCTTCCGGCACATAGCCGATGCGTTGCGTTCTGGCATCCGCGGGCGATTGCAGGCGAACGCGCATGCCGTCGAGCGTTACGACGCCGCTGTCCGCCGGTGCCACGCCCGCGAGCGCGCGCGCCAGTTCATTGCGGCCGGAGTCCAGCAGTCCCGTCACGCCGAGAATCTCGCCTTCGTGCAAAGCGAACGATACGTCGGCGAACTGACCCTTGCGGCCCAGTTCCTTTACATCGAGCACGACTTTCGATGCACGCGCCTCGCCTTCTTCGCGGTACCGGTCGGTCGAAAGATGCTTGCCCGTCATGAGCTCGCTGATCTGCGCCTTCGTGTAGTGTTCGATCGGTCCTTGCGCCATCTTCTGACCGTCGCGCAACACGATGACTTCGCCGCCGATCGCATAGCACTCGTCGAGCTTGTGACTCACGAACAGCACAGCCACGCCTTGCGCGCGCAGTCTCGCAAGCACCGCGATCAGGTTGTCGACCTCTTTCTGCGTGAGCGAGGTCGTGGGCTCGTCCATGATGACGAACTTCGCTTCGCTCGCAATGGCGCGCGCAATGGCCACGAGTTGGCGCGTCGCCAGCGGCAATTGTTCGATCAGCGTCTTCTGGAACTCGGCATCGCCCGGCAAACCAACGGCTTCCAGCGCGCGTGCGGCGGTCGTGGCGAGCGCGCGCCGGTCGAACGTGCGCGCGAGCTTGCCTGCGTGCTCCGCGAGCTCCGAAGTCAGCGCGACGTTCTCGGCCACGCTCATGTTCGGCAAAAGCGACAAGTCCTGATACACGGTCTCGATGCCGGCGGACAATGCTTCGAGCGGCGAGAGCCGCGCATGACGCGCGCCTTCGATCACGAGCTCGCCTTCGTCCGGCGGCTGCGCGCCCGAGATGATCTTGATGAGCGTGCTCTTGCCACAGCCGTTTTCGCCGAGCAGGTGATAAATCTGCCCGCGCTGAAACGCGAGGCTCACGCCACGCAGCGCATAGACGCCGGTAAAGCGCTTATGAATATCGACGACTTCGAGGAGCGGTGTCTCTTGGGTCATGGCGTATGGATTGGGGCGGCGCGCGCGTCGGACGTCGAACGTCGCGCGCCGCTAACATCACATCAGTCGCATCAGAACGGGTATTGCTTGTAGTTCGTCTTGTCCACGTCCACCCAGCCGGTGCCGCGAACGATCACGCCCTTGCCCGGCCCTTTGCTCACCGTGACCTTGTTATAGCCGGTAATGCCGAGGTCCGCGCCGTTCTCCACCGTCTTGCCGTCGACGAGCATCTGCGCCACCTTGTTCATCGCGATGCCGGCGAGCTTCGGGTCCCAGAATGCGATGCCGTTGATTGCGCCGCTTTCGAGGAACTTGCCCGCTTCGGTGGGCAGACCCGTGCCGTACACGCAGATCTTGCCGACCTTGCCGGCCTCTTCCACTGCGCGCCCGATGCCGATCACATCCAGCGACGAAGAGCCCTGAAAACCGGTCAGGTCCGGATGCTTGCGCAGCACTTCCTTCGCGACCTGATACGCGCGCTCGCCGTCGTTATTCGTTTCGAGCTTCGGCTCGACGAGATCCATCTTCGGATACTTGGCCTTTGCGTTGCCGATGCCGCCGTCCGCCCATTGCACCTGCGAGCGGCTGCCGAGCGAGCCGACCAGCACCGCCCACTTGCCCTGCTGCCCCATGCACTTCGCGAGACGTTCGTTCAGGCCCGCGCCGTATGCGGTGTTGTCGAACGCTTCGATGTCGACCATCGTGTTCTTTGCGTTGTCGGCTTCATGCGTGACCACCTTGATGCCGCGATCCATTGCCTTCTTGAGCGCGGGTTCGAGCGTCGGCGGATCGTACGGAACCACTGCAATCGCAGTGACCTTCTTCGCGATCAGGTCTTCGATGATCTTCAATTGCTGCGCGGCGTCGGCGCGGCCGGGTCCTGTCTGATAGACGTTGATGTTCGGGTTCGCCTTGCCGAACTCTTTCACGCCGTCGTCCATGCGATTGAACCAGTTGATGCCGGTCACCTTGACGACCGTGACGATCGTTTCGTTCGTCGCGGCCTGGGCGGCCATGACCGCGCCCGCAGCGAGCGCAATGGCGGTCAGCGCGGTGCCGAAAGTCTTGAGCTTCATCGTGTTGTCTCCTTTATGTTTCGAATGTCGTTCGATGGTCTTTTGAAGCAATCACAAGCGAGTGGTCAACGTCCCGTCGATGCAGGCGGCGGTGGAATCTTGGATGTGGGCTTGGCTCCGCCGATGCCGAAGATCGCGCGGACACGCTCGCCGCCCGCGAAGGCGAGCGAGGCGAGCAGCAGGAAACCCCACGCGCAATCGCCGAAAAACTGGGAGACGCCAAGCAGATTGAAGAGGCTCGACAGGAATTGCAGGACCGTTGCCGCGAGAAACACGCAGACAATGCGTCCGTAGCCGCCCGCCGGATTCACGCCGCCCATCACCGCGATCAGGATCGCGATCAGGAGATAAGAGTTGCCGTAATCCCACTTCGCGCTGGACGTATGCGTCGCGCTGATGAGACCCGCCAGCGATGCCAGCACGCCGCACATGCCGTAAGTCAGAATCAGCATGCGCGCGCGCGGAATGCCCGCATAGAAGGCGGCTTTGGGATTGGTGCCCATGAGGTAGAGCCGCAGGCCGAACGGCGTGCGCTTGAGGACCCAGCCGAGCACGAGCACCGCCGCAATGAAGATCCACAGCGAGATGGGCACCTGAAGGAACGTGCCGTTGCCGATGTTCGACAGCGGATCGACATATTCGACTCGCACCGACGCGCCGTTGCTCAACACGACGGCGATGCCCGTGAAGAGCAATTGCGTGCCGAGCGTGCAGAGAATCGGCGTCAGCCTGAGCTTGGCGATGACCACGCCGTTCAGCAGGCCGCCGATCAGGCCCATCGCGACGACGATGCCGACGAACACGGCCGTATAGAGCGCGGGCGAATCGTCGGCGGAGACCATGTGCGGCAGAGCCATCGCCGCGACCATGCCCGACAGGTTCGCGAGCCCGACGCCCGAGAGGTCGATGCCGCCATTGCCCGAGACCATCGACAACATGATGCCGAGCGCAAGCAAGCCGAGTTCGGGCAATTGGCCGCCCATCGACTGAAGATTGTCGATGTCGAGAAACTGGCCGTGCGAAAGCCAGGTCGCGACGATCACCACCAGCAGATTCACGCCGATCAGAAAGTTGAACTGCCGGTCAGCGAGCCACTTCGACGCCTTCATTGCGTCACGCTCCTTTCACTCAACAACGCATTGATTTCGTCGAGGCGAGGCATCGAGGGTGCGGTGCCTGGCCGCGTGACCGAGATGCTCGCCAACGCGCATCCGAAGCGAACGGCATCGAGCGCACTGTCGCCGCGCGCGAGCGCCGCTGCAAAGCCGCCGGTGAAGCCATCGCCCGCCCCGGCGGTTTCGACCACGCGCCCGCATTCGAACGCAGGAACCAGCACCGATTCGTTCGCGCTATGCAGAAGCGCGCCCGCTTCGCCCAACGTGATGATCGCCGCGCGCGCGCCTTTGCTCAACAGAACATCCGCCGCGCGACGCGCATCGTCGACGGACTTCACGGCGAGTCCGGTCAATGCCGCCGCCTCGGTCTCGTTCGGCGTGATGTAGTCGCAAAGCGGATAGATATCGTCGTCGAGTGCGAGTGCGGGCGCGGGATTGAAAACGGTCGTCACGCCATGCTTCCGGGCGAGTTCGAGCCCGCGTTTCGCGGCCGGAATCGGCTGCTCCAGTTGGGTGACGAAGACGGCTGCGTTCGCGATGTCCGCTTCGATGGCATCCACGTCATCGGGGCCGAGCGTGCCTGCCGCGCCCGCCGCGACGATGATCGCGTTGCCGCCGGTGTTCTCGTCCACATAGATATGCGCGGCGCCGGTCGCGGTATCGTCTATCACGCTGGCTCGCGATGTAATGCCTTCGGCCGCCCACGTGGCCTGCGCGATCTTGCCGAACGCATCGTTGCCGATGCGCGTGCAGAAGACGACGTCCGCGCCCGCGCGAGCGGCGGCCACGGCCTGATTCGAACCCTTGCCGCCCGGTCCCATCGCGAACGCGGAACCCGCCACCGTTTCGCCAAGCAAGGGCATACGCTCTGCGCGGAAAGCGAGGTCCGTCACATAGATGCCGAGGATGACGACGCTGCCGCTCATGGCGCGTCCCCTTGCGGCGCATCCGGCGCGAGCTGCACGCCTTTCTTGAAGATGAAGCAGCCGTAACCGCGCGTCTCGCCCGTGCGGATGACGCAGTAAGCATTCTTCGCGCGCTCATAAAACGCGAAGCGCTCGATCGGCGCGAACGCCACTTCGCGGCCTTCCGCTTGATCGACTTCGCGTTGCGCTTCGCGCTGCACGGCGGGTAACGTCGTTGCATCGCCGACGACTTCCATGCGGCCTGCGGGATCGTCCACGAAGGTATCCAGCGGCATCACCGACAGCACCGCGCGCACGACACGCGGCGCATTCGCGCCGTCGATCCGCAAGAGCTTGCCCAGGACCGTCTGTCGCGCGACCGAATCGCCGGGGAAGTTGGCGTCGCAAACGACGACTTCATCGCCGTGTCCCATCGCGGCCAGCGCGTAAAGAATGTCGGCGTTCAGAAGCGGGTCAATGTTCTTCAGCAAGAGCGTCTCCTCCATGCATGGGCGCGTCCCGTTCCAGGATCTGCGCCGTTGAACCTCGGATTACGAGTGCCGCGGATCAGTCTCCGTACGGCACCCAGATATTCTTGACTTGCACGGCTTGGCGCAAGAAGGGCAAACCTTCACTCGATGCATCATGCCAGTCGAACAGTCGTCCGTGATCGACAAAGGTTCGCTTCAGATTGCCGACCGATTCGCGCTCGGCCATCGCCGAAAGCGCCGCGCCATTGAAGCACCAGAGCGCATCGACGTCATCGTGCTGGGCCAGCGTTTTCGCAAGCGAGCGCGCGTCGCCGGTCACGATGTTGAGCGCGCCGCCCGGCACGTCGGACGTATCCGCGACCTGATAGAAGTCCGTCGCCATGAGCGGGCACGTCATGCTCGGCACCGCCACGACCGTATTGCCCAGCGCGAGCGCGGGCGCGATCAGCGAGACGATACCGAGCAACGGCGCTTCGTCCGGACAGATGACGCCGATCACGCCGACCGGCTCGTGCATCGCCAGCGCGACGCCGTGCAACGGCGGCGCATGCACCGCGCCGTCGAACTTGTCGGCCCACGCTGCATACGTGAACAAGCGGGCAATCGACGCATCGACTTCGCGCTTCGCGTCGCGTTCGCTGGAACCCGCGCGCGTTAAGAGTTGGCGTGCGAATTCCTCCGCTCGCGCGCTCAGATTCTCCGCGAGGTAATACAACACCTGCGCGCGGTTGTGCGCGCTCGCTGCCGCCCATTTCGTCATGCCGCGCGCCGCCGCCACTGCGTTGCGAATGTCCTTGCGATTGCCCTCGGCCACTTCGCCGACGATCTCGCCCGCAGGCGAGCGAACGAGCCGCGAGTAACCGCTATCCGGCCGCGTCTGCTTGCCGCCGATGAAGAGCTTCGCCGTGCGGTCGATCGCGCTGACGTTCGCCGATTCCAGCAGCGAGTCCGGCTCGGCGGGCGGCGCTTGCGTGTCGGAGCGCATCGGCAGCTTGGACCATGCGCGCGGCTTGAGATATTCGTATATGCCCTCGCGTCCGCCTTCCCGCCCGAAACCGGACTCACGATAGCCGCCGAAGCCCACTGCCGCATCGAACAGATTCGTCGCGTTGATCCAAACGACGCCGCATTGCAGGCGCGGCGCGACGTCCAGCGCGCGGCTGATGTTCTCGCTCCAGACACTCGCGGCGAGGCCATAGCGCGTGTTGTTCGCCAAGGCGACGGCTTCGTCGGGCGTGCGAAAGCTCATCGAGACGAGCACGGGCCCGAAGATTTCCTCTTGCGCGAGCGTCGATGCCGGCGCGACGTTCGTCACCAGCGTCGGCGCGAAGAACGCCCCGCCTTCGGGCAGCGCGAGACGCGACGGCTGATGAATCTCGCATCCTTCGCTTTCGCCTTTCGCCACGAGCGCGCGAATGCGTTCGAGCTGCACGTCATCGACGATGGCGCTCATGTCGACGCCCTTGTCCAGCGACGGCCCGACGCGCAGCGTTTCCATGCGGCGCTTGAGCTTGTCGATGAAGCGCGCTTCGATGCCTTCCTGCACGAGCAGACGCGAACCCGCGCAGCACACCTGGCCTTGATTGAACCAGATCGCATCGACGACGCCTTCCACAGCCGAGTCGATATCGGCGTCGTCGAACACGATGAACGGCGACTTGCCGCCCAATTCGAGCGTGAGCGATTTGCCCGAGCCCGCCGTCGTCGCGCGAATCTGGCGGCCCACTTCCGTCGATCCGGTGAACGCGATCTTCGCGACGCGCGGATGCTCGACGAGCGCCGCGCCCGTGCGGCCATCGCCGGTCACGACGTTCAGCACGCCCTTCGGCAAACCCGCGCGATGCGCGAGTTCCGCGAAGAGCAACGCCGTGAGCGACGTGTATTCCGCGGGCTTGAGCACGACGCAATTGCCGAGTGCAAGCGCGGGCGCGATCTTCCACGCGAGCATCAGCAGCGGAAAATTCCACGGCACGATTTGCCCGATCACGCCGAGCGGCGCCCAGTCCGCGAACTCGCGATCCTGCAATTGCGCCCAGCCCGCATGATGCAGAAAGTGCCTTGAAACAAGGGGAATATCGATGTCGCGCGATTCGCGAATCGGCTTGCCGTTATCGAGCGATTCGAGCACGGCGAAGAGGCGGCTATGCCTTTGCACCATGCGCGACAGTGCGTACAGGTGCCGCGCGCGGCCCGCGCCGCCGATGCCTTGCCAGGATTCCAGCGCGTCGTGCGCGGCTTGCACGGCGGCATCCACATCGCCGCTCGACCCTTGCGCGATCGACGCGAGCACGCGGCCCGTCGCCGGCTCGCGCGAACCGAAGCGATGTTCGTCCGCGCCGTCTCGCCACGCACCGTCGATGAAATGGCCGAAGCGTCCGGCGTGTTGATCGAGCCATGCGCGCACGGCGCGATCGTCTTCCGGTGCGGGTCCGTATTCCATCGAAGAAAAATAGTGGGCTACGCTCATGAGGCTTGTGTCTGTATTGGGCTGGTTCAGGCGACCGGATGGCGGTTGAACGCCGAATAGCGCCCGCTCACGTGATGTTCGAGTTGCCGCTCGATATCGGCAAGCAGGCTGGATGCGCCAATGCGGAACAAGTCCGCTTCGAGCCATTCGCGCCCGAGTTCCTCCTTCATGAGGATCTGATACTGCAGCACCGATTTCGCGGTCGACACGCCGCCCGCCGGTTTGAAGCCGATCGCGATACCCGTGCGCGCCAGGTATTCGCGGATCATGCGCACCATCACGAGCGACACGTCGAGCGTCGCATTGACGCCTTCCTTGCCCGTCGAGGTCTTGATGAAATCCGCGCCGGCCATCATGCAGATCATCGAGGCCTTCGCGACGTTGGAGAGCGTGCGTATGTCGCCGGTGCCGAGAATCGCCTTCACGTGCGCGTCGCCGCAAGCCGCGCGGAAGTCGCGCATCTCGTCGTAGAGTGCTTGCCAGTTTCCGGTCAGCACGTGCTCGCGCGTCACGACGATGTCGATTTCCTTCGCGCCGTCCGCCACCGATGCTTCGATCTCGCGCAGCTTGAGCGCATGCGGATTCAGGCCCGCGGGAAATCCGGTGGACACGGCCGCCACCGGAATGCCGCTATCGGCGAGCGCTTCCACGGCCGTCTTGACGAAGCGGTGATAGACGCACACGGCGCCTGTCGTGATCGGCTGATCGGACATGCCGAGCGCGTCGAGCAGATCCTCGCGCAGCGGGCGGCGCGCCTTGGCGCAGAGCCGTTGCACGCGCGCGGTGGTGTCGTCGCCGCTTAGCGTCGTGAGGTCGATGCAGGTGATCGCCTTCAAGAGCCACGCCGCCTGCGCGTCTTTCTTGACGGAGCGGCGCAAGCCGAAGCTCGCGGCCCGGCGCGCGACCGCCGACTGATTGACGCGCAGTCCTTCGAGCCATGCGAGGTCGAAAGGGACGCCGGGATTGCGCGCGCGCGTGGCCGGGTGAGCGGTTCCGGGCCACGCGACGATGGACTTCGATGCGGTTTCCAGCATGAGATCGGTAGGCTGTGCGCTTGCGCAACGCACAACAGCTTTTTGATAGATTGATCTCAGTCTATCGCATCGTTGTTACGATCGTAACATAGGGAAAGTGCGGAGGGGGTTAGGCCGCCCGCGCTTCGGGCTCGACCGCAGGACCGCCCCGGCCCGCCGGAATCGCGAGTCCCAAGTGTCCGCGCAGCGTCGTGCCTTCGTAAGCGCGACGGAAGATGCCGCGCCGCTGAAGGATCGGCACGACGCCTTCCGTGAACGCTTCCAGACCGTCGGGCAGCACGTCCGGCATCAGATTGAAACCGTCGGCCGCGCCGTTTTCGAACCAGTGCGTGATGTCGTCCGCCACCTGTTCGGGCGTGCCGACGATCACGCGATGCCCGCCGCCGCCCGCCAGCGCGCGCACCAGTTCGCGCACCGTATAACCGTGCGTGCGCGCCTGCGCGAGCGTCGCGTTGAAGAACGTGTGATTACCGTTGCCGTCGTTGGGCAGCGGCAGATCGGCGGGCAGGCGTGCGTCGAGTTGCAGCGATTCGACGGGCACGCCGAGCGTCCCCGCGAGGCGGTTGAGGCTGTAGCGCCACGGAATCAGATCGACGAGTTCATCGCGGCGGCGCAGCGCCTCGCTCTCCGTCGCGCCGATGATCGTGGTCAGCCCGGCGAGCACCTTCACGGCGTTCGGGCCGCGTCCATAGCGCGCCGCCCGCTCGTTGAGGTCGGCGCGGTAGGCGCGCGACTCGTCGAACGACTGCGACGCCGAGAACACGGCCTCCGCGTGACGTGCGGCCAGTTCGCGTCCATCGCCCGATGCGCCCGCCTGCACCAGCACCGGATGCCCTTGCGCCGAACGCGGCAGGTTGAGCGCGCCCTGCACGCCGAAGAAGCGCCCGCGATGCTGCGCCGGATGCAGTTTGTCCAGATCGACGAAACGCCCGCTCGCCTTGTCCGCCACCAGCGCATCGTCTTCCCAGCTGTTCCAGAGCGATTTCACGAGCGTCGCGAACTCATCGGCGCGGGCATAGCGTTCCGCGTGCTGCGGCACCGCGTCGAGACCGAAGTTGCGCGCGGACGGCAGATCGGCCGTCGTCACGATGTTCCAGCCGGCGCGGCCGCCGCTGATCAGATCAAGCGTCGCGAACCGGCGCGCGATGTTATACGGCTCGTTGTAGCTCGTCGAGGCGGTCGCGATCAGTCCGATATGCGTGGTCGCGGCGGCCACGCTCGTGAGCAGCATCGTCGGTTCGAGCGCGGTGATCGGACGCATGTCGAGCTGATCGGAGATCGCGGCGTTGTCCGCCAGAAAGATCGCGTCGAGGCAGGCGCGCTCGGCGGTCTGGGCGAGCCGCACGTAATGATTCACGTCGATGAACGCGCGCGGATCGGCGTCAGCCACGCGCCACGCCGACGGCACGAAGCCCGAATGCAGCGCGTTGATGTTGAGATGCAACTGGCGCGGAAGAGATGCGCTCATGACTGTCACTCCGTTTCGATGATGTTGGCCGCGGCGCTCAGAACACGCGCCCTTCGGTCAGGTGCGTGGTCACGCCGTTCAGTTCGTAGTCGCCGATCACGCGCGATTTATGCAGCAGCGGGTTGTGGCTGAAGATGGTGCGCAGATTGCGCCAGTGGCGGTCGAAGTTGTGTGCGCGCGACGTGGCCGACGCCCCGCCCGCTTCGAACATTCGTTCCGCCGCATGCAGCGCGAGCTTGCTCACGACGAGCTGCGTGCGCGCGGTGACGAGCGCGCCTTCGAGCACGAGCGCATCGGCATGCGCGTCGCCGTCGCGCACCGCACGCGACGAGCGGTCGAGCGCGCGGGCGTTCTCGCGCACGAGGGCGTCGATCGCGTGACTGTGCGACGACAGATCGCCCACGACCTGTTGAATGAACGCATCCTCGCGCGCGGTCGGCGCGGGGCTGTGCAACGCGGGGCGCCCGTGTTGCACGACGTAGCGTTTGGCATCGGCGAGCACGTTGCGCACGATGCCCGCCGCCACCGCCACCAGATGCAGTTGCCGCAGCGCGCCGGCGTGGCGGCCGGCAAGAGTCGTCAGATTGCGCGGCGCGATTTCGTCGGCCTGCACGCGCAACGAATCGAACACGAGGCTGCCGCTTGCCGTCATGCGCTGGCCCATGCCGTCCCAGTCGTCCAGCACATGCAGACCTTCGCGCCGCACCGGCACGATCGCGACGACCGGTTCGCCGCGATCATCCTGCACGTTGAGCCGCGCGTAGTCCGCGAAGGCCGTGCCCGTCGCGTAGTACTTGCGCCCGCTCAGGCGATAGTGGTCGCCGTCGCGCGTGAGTTGCGTCGTGATCTCGCCCGGACGCGACGTGCCCGCTTCGGTCGAAGCGCCGCCGAATATCGCGCCATCCACGATGCGCTCGATCTGCAACGCGTTGAACGGCGTGCGCGGCGAAAGCAGCAGCGCTTCGGTCTGATCGAAGTGGATGCGCAGTGCATGGGCCACGTTGCTTTCGTGCGCGGCGAGCGTCGAGATGACGTGGAATACGTCTTCGAGCGAGCCGCCGAGACCGCCCCACTCCACCGGCAGACGCAGCTTGCCTAAGCCGGAGGCCCGAAAGCGCGCGAACGCTTCGAACGGCAACTCGCGGCGCGCCTCGCGGGCGGCGGCTTCTTCGCCGATTTCGCGGGCGAGCGCCGGCAGCGCGTCGAGCGCGTCCTGCAATGCGTGATCCGGCTCTGTGCGGATGCGTGCGAGTATCGACATCTTTCTTCCTTGTTGATGAATCGTGCAGAGAGGTCAGGCCGCGTGCGCGTTCGGGCGGCCTGCGGGAATCGCATCGAGCAGCGCGCGCGTGTACGCGTGCCGCGGCGCGCGCCAGATATCGCGATGGTCGCCGCTCTCGACGATCCTGCCGCCGTGCATCACATGCACGCGATCGGCGATATAGCGCACCACGGAGAGATCGTGCGAGATGAAGAGATAAGCAAGCCCCAGATCGCGCTTCAGCTCGACGAGCAGATTCAGAATCTGCGCCTGAATGGAAACGTCGAGCGCGGACACCGGTTCGTCGCAGATCAGGAGCGCCGGTTCGAGCACCAGCGCGCGGGCGATGCCGATGCGCTGCCGCTGTCCGCCGGAAAACTCGTGCGGATAGCGAGCGAGCGCGGCGGCGGGCAGGCCGACGCGATCGAGCATGGCCGAAGCGCGCGCGCGCCGCGTGCGGGCGTCGCCGCCGATGCCGCCGATGCCATTGACCGCCATCACCGTATCGAGAATCTCGCCGACGGTGCGGCGCGGATTTAGTGACGCATAGGGGTCCTGAAATACCATCTGCACGCGTCGCCGGAGCGGTCGCAGCGCACGTTCGGCGAGCGGCACGAGGTCGGTGCCTTGCAGACGGATCGAGCCGCCGGTGACGGGCGCGAGCCGCAGAATCGCGCGAGAAAGCGTCGACTTGCCGCATCCGGATTCGCCGACGAGGCCGACGGTCTCCCCGGCCGCGATATCGAACGACACGCCGTCCACCGCGCGCAGCGTGCCCTTGCCGTGCCGATGCGCATAGTCCACCGTGAGCCGGTCCACCGACAGGAGCGGCGCATCGGCGGAAGGCGTGGCTGCATCGAATGTGCGCGGCGCAAGCGGCGTCACGTGAAACGCGGTGTCGCCGTCCTCGCGGCTGCCGTGGCGAATCTCGGGCAGCGTCCAGTCCCGATAGTGAATGTCACCCGACAGATTCAGCGACGCGCCCAGGAGACCGCGCGTGTAGGCATGAGCCGGCGCGGCGAAAAGCGTCTGGACGCGCGCCTCTTCCACCTTCTGGCCGGCCAGCATCACGGCGACGCGATCCGCGTGCTGCGCGACCACGCCCAGATCGTGCGTGATGAGCAGGAGCGACATCGACAACTCGCGCTTCAGCTCGTCGAGCAGTTCGAGAATGCGCGCCTGAATCGTCACGTCGAGCGCGGTGGTCGGCTCGTCGGCGATCAAGAGGCGCGGACGGCACGCCACCGCCATCGCGATCATCACGCGCTGGCGCTGGCCGCCCGACAGTTCGTGCGGATAGTCGGACACGCGCCGTTGCGGCTCCGGCACGTGGACGAGATCGAGCAGTTCGACGGCGCGCCGCAGCGCCGCTTGCTTCGAGAGCGCTTCGTGTCGATGCAAGGTCTCGGCAATCTGCGCGCCGATGGACAGCACGGGATTGAGCGAGGTCATCGGCTCCTGAAAGATCATCGAGATCTGCGAGCCGCGAATGTCGCGCATTTCGCGCGGCGTGAGCGTCAGCAATTCGCGACCTGCAAAGCGCACGCTGCCGGTCACGGCACCTGGCGCGGGCACCAGGCGCATCAGCGAGAGCGCCGTCGCGGACTTGCCGCAGCCCGATTCGCCGACGAGCGCCAGCGTCTCGCCCTGCGCGATGTCGAGATCGACGCCGCGCACCGCCTGATGCGCGCCGAAGTTCACGCGCAAGTCGCGCACTTGCAGCAGAGTGGCTTCGCTCATGCGCGCTCCCGCAAACGAGGGTTGAGCGCGTCGTTCAGGCCGTCGCCGAGAAGATTCAGCGCGAGCACGGCGATCACGATGGCCGCGCCCGGCAGCGCCGTCAGATACCAGGCGGTGCGCAGCGAATCGCGCCCCGCGCCGATCATGCCGCCCCAGCTGACGACGTTCGGATCGCCCATGCCGAGAAACGAGAGCGACGATTCGATGAGAATCGCGCTCGCGACCATCACCGAGGCCGTGACGATCACCGGCGGCAGCGCGTTCGGCAGGATTTCGCCGAAGATGATGCGCGCATCGGAGAAGCCCTGACTGCGCGCCGCGAGCACGAAATCCGCCTGACGCAGCGTGCGGAACTCGGCGCGCACGATGCGCGCGACCGTCGGCCATGACGCAATGCCGATCGCGAGCGCGATGACCGTCACGCTCGGCTTGCCGATGGCGACGATGACGATCACCAGCAGAAACGACGGCACGGTCTGAAAGACCTCGGTCACGCGCGCGAGCAGATCGTCGATGACGCCGCCGAAGAAGCCGCCCAGCGCGCCGACGAGCGTGCCGATGACGAGCCCGATGCCGGCAGCCGACGCGCCGATCAGCAGCGACACGCGCGTGCCGTGCGCGATGCCCGCCGCGACATCGCGCCCGAGCGAGTCGGTGCCGAGCGCGTAGAGCGGATCGGCGCCGGGCCACTCGAACGGCGGCGCGACCATGTCGAGCGGATCGCCGGGAAAGAGATGCGGCGCGGCGAGCGCGAGCGACAGGAGCGCGACGAGCAGCACGATGCCCGCGAGCGCCGACGGATTGCGCAGCAGCGCGCGCCACACGCCGCGCGTGGCGCGTGCCGAGTCGGCCTGCGTGCGGCGCGCGCCGAACACCGCGCCTGCGAGTTGACGCCGCCACGCGGACCCCGCGGATGCTTGCGCCGTGACGAGTTCGGAAGAGTCGGTTGCCATGCTTGAGCCGAAGAAAGGAAAGGTTTCAGGCGATGCGCGGATCGAGCCACGCCTGCAGCAGATCGATTACGAGGTTGGCGGCCATCACGAGCAGCGACGACAGCAGCAGTACGCCCAGCAGCACGCTGAAATCGCGCGCCATGACCGCATCGAGCGCGAGGCGGCCGAGGCCCGGCCAGCTGAACACCGTCTCGGTGACGGCCGCGCCGCCGAGCAGCGTGCCGAAGTGGATGCCGACCATCGTCGTGAGCGGCATCAGCGCGTTGCGCAGCACGTGGCGCACGCTCACCCGCAACGGGTGCAGCCCCTTCGCATGCGCGGTGCGCACGAAGTCCTGACGCTGCACTTCCAGCATCGCGGCGCGCGTGAGGCGGGCGTAGATCGCGACGAAAAACGTGCCGAGCGTCGCGGCGGGCAGCAGCGCGTGTTTCGCGACATCGGCGACATACGCGAGGCCGTGCAGATTCGCGCCCACTGTCACGTCACCGCCGCTCGGCAGCCAGCCGAGCCGCACCGAGAACAGGATGATCGCGAGAAGGCCGATCCAGAAGCCCGGCGTCGAATAGAGCAGCAACGCGAGCACCGACAGCACGCGGTCCGGCCACTTGCCGGCCCAGTGCGCCATGATCGCGCCGAGCACGACGCCCGCCACGATCGCGAAGGCGAGCGCGCTGCCCATCAGGATCAGCGTGTTCGGCAAGCGGGAGAGAATGAGCTGCATCACGGGCGCGTCGTATCGCGGCGAGTAGCCGAGGCTGAAATGCGCGAGATGCGACAGATACGCGCCGAGTTGATGCAGGAGCGGCTGGTCCAGCCCGAACTTCGCTCGCAGCGCGGCGAGCGTCTCCGCCGTCGCGGAGCCGGATTCGCCCGCGAGCACGTCGGCGGCGTCGCCCGGCATCAGCTTCAGCAGGAAGAAGTTCAGGACCACGATGGCCAAGACCGTCGGCACCGCCTGCCATGCGGTGCGTCGGGCGATCGCAACGAGGCGCGCGCGTCGGTTCATGACGATGCCCTCACGCGCTCAGATACACGTCGGCGAAATTGCCTTCGAGACCTTGCGCCGATACCGTGTGATTGCGCACGCGCCGGTTCGCGAGCGTCACCATGCGCGGCGCGACGAGATTCAGGATCGGCAGGTCGCGGTAGACGATCTGCTGAAACTGCTGAAAGAGCGCGACGCGTTTGCTTTCGTCCGGCTCGGTCGATGCCGATTCGAGCAGCCGGTCCACGTCCGGATTGCTGTAATGCGGCGCATTCGAGAACGGCACGCCGGGCCGTATGTTCTTCGACCAGTAGAGCCGTTGCACGCCCACGCTCGGATCGAACAGCGTATTGACGCCGATGCTCGTGAAGTCGAACTGGCGGTCCGCATACACGCGCTTGAGGAACGACGGCAAGTCTTGCGAGCGCACGGTCACGTCGATGCCCACGCGCGCGAGCGCCGATTTCACATAGTCCGCCTGACGCCGGTACATGTCGCCGTAAGGCAGGAAGTCGTGCGTGAGTTGAAAGCGCGGGCCGCCGTTCTTGCGCGGATAACCCGCCGCGTCGAGCAGCTTCTCGGCGGCGGCGGTATCGAACGCATAGGGCGCGAGCTTCGCATCGTGGTAGGGCGAGCCCGGCGTGATCGGCGTGGGCGAGATGTCGGCATATCCGTATGCGATCGTCTTCTGCACGATCTGCGGATTGATTGCATGCGCGATCGCCTGCCGCACGCGCAGGTCCTTGAGAATCGGGTGATCGAGATTGAAGTCGATTTCCGACAGCGGTTCGAGAAAGCGATAGCCGCGCGTCTCCGTCACGAGTTGCGGCAGTTGCGTGAGACGCGGCAAGTCGGTGAGCGGCACCGGGTTTTCTCCGCCCACATCGAGCGCGCCGGTTTCGAACGCGGCCGAGCGCGCGGCGGCATCGGGAATCACTTTCAGAACGAGCGAATCGATGTAGGGCTTGCCCGCGTCCCAGTAATCCGGATTGCGCTCGTAGACGATGTTCGCCCCGCGCGTCCACGACTTGAAGCGAAACGGCCCCGTGCCGATGGGCGCGTTGTTGTGCGGATTCGAGAGCGGGTCGCTGGATGCGTACAGGTGCTTCGGCACGATGGGCGACTCCCCCGCCGACAGCGCCTTCAGCAGGTACGGCGCGGGCTTCGCCAGTTCGATGACGGCCGTGCGCGCATCGGGCGTCGAGACTCGCGTGACGTTCGCGAACGTGCTGCGGCCACGCGGATGCACCGACTTCAGCAGGTCGATCGAGAACGCGACGTCCGCTGACGTGAACGGCTGGCCGTCGTGCCACTTGACGTTCTCGCGCAGGGTGAACGTGTACTTGAGGCCGTCGTCGGCCACCTTCCATGCGGTCGCAAGCTGTGGCTTGGGCTTCAGATCGAAGTCATAGGCGAGCAGACCTTCGAGCACCTTTGAACTCGCCACGAGCGCGGGGCCGGTCGTCTGGAAGATCGACACCAGCACCGGCGGCTCCGGATTGATCAGCATGTTGAGCGTGCCGCCGCGCCGCGGCGCCCCGGCGTCCTTGCTCTGTGCGAAAGACAGCGAGGAGAGGCTTGCCGACGCCAGCGCGGCGCCCGTGGAAAGAAGGAAGTGTCGTCGGTTGATGCCTGTCATGCGATGCCGTTCTCGTGCGTTGCATTCGTCGGTTGGATGAGCTCGCGACGAACCGCCGCCTGCGGTACGAATGCTGCACCGCCGCGTGATCCGCGCAAGCCGTCACCATAGAACGGCAATCGCCGAACGCAAACCAAGCGTTCGGCATATGCAAAGCAGGTCGCGAGAGATTAGCGAAGAAACATGCGGCACCGACCAATTGTGAAAATCGATGCGCCACGGTATGCGACGCCTCATTACCGCTATGATCCCGGTCGAATTTGCAACGTCATCCTGACGAATCTCCACCTACCGTTTCTCATGCCGAAGCTCCTTATTCTGAGCGTCAGCGCTGGCGCAGGACACGTGCGCGCCGCCGAGGCGCTGTGCGCGTATGCGGCGGCCCATCCGGCGGGCGTCGAAGCCGTGCATCTCGACGTGATGGACTACGTGCCCGCGAGCTTCAAGGCGCTCTACGCCGATTTCTATATCAAGCTGGTGTCGCATCAGCCGGCGTTGTGGAGTTATCTCTATCAGAAGACCGATCATGCCTCGCCGCGATCGTTCGGCGAGCGGCTGCGGCGCGCCGTCGAACGCCTGAACTGCCGCGCGTTGCAAGCAGAGATCGGGCGGCACCAAGCCGATGCCATCGTCTGCACGCATTTTCTGCCGGCGGAATTGTTGTCGCGTGAGACTCGGCGAGGGAATCTGCGCACGCCGGTTTGGGTGCAGGTCACCGACTTCGATCTCCATCGCCTATGGGTGGTGCCGGGCATGCACGGCTATTTCGCCGCTAACGACGAAGTGGCGTGGCGCATGGCCGCGCGTGGCGTGCCGGCGGCGTCGGTTCATGTGGGCGGCATTCCCGTCATGCCTGCGTTCAGCGAGAAGCTCGACCGGGCGGCGTGCGCGGCCGAAGTCGGTCTCGATCCCGAACGGCTCACGCTTCTGATGATGTCCGGCGGCGCAGGCTTGGGCGCGCTGGATACGCTCGCCGCGCGCCTCTTGCGCATGGACGGCGACTTTCAGCTGATCGCCCTTGCCGGCCGCAACGAGTCGATGCTGCGCGCTTTGCATGAACTGAGCGTCAGCTATCCGGGACGGCTACACGCGTCCGGCTTCACGCCCAGCGTCGAACGATTGATGGCCTCTTCCGACCTCGTCATCACGAAGCCCGGCGGACTGACGACCTCCGAGTGTCTTGCGATGCATCTGCCGATGATCCTGAATGCGCCGATTCCCGGACAGGAAGAACGCAACGCCGACTTTCTGCTCGAACAGGGCGTCGCGCTAAAGGCCGTCGATGCAGTCGGGCTCGAATATCGCGTTCGTGCTCTCCTGCGCGATCCTTCGCAACTCGACAACATGCGCCGCCGGATCGCGCCGCTCGCGCGGCCGCACGCCGGACGTTTCGTGCTCGACGCGGTGCTGCGTGAATTGTCGTCGCCGGCTTCGGAGGCGGCATGAAGGCGTGCCGCTGGTTGCCGCGCGCACGCACGCTCGCGCTCGTCGCATGGGTCGCGCTGTTGGGCTTCTTCTTCGCCAACGTCGAGATCCAGATCGAAGGCAGCGCGGGCTGGGCCGCGAATCTGCCCACGTGGCGCATCGAACACCACTGGCTGCTCGATATTTTCTGGGGCGGCAGGCCGATGACCGGCTATCACGCCTGGGTCTTCCCGTTCATGGCGCTGTGCTTTCACATGCCCGCCATCTTTTTTGCCCGATGGTCGTGGCGCATCGAGGCGCGCATCATCGCATGCATCATGGTCTTCTGGCTCATTGAAGACTTTCTGTGGTTCGTGCTCAACCCGGCATATGGCCTTGCGCGCTTCGATCCGCTTCATGTGCCCTGGCACAAGCATTGGATAGCGTTCGCGCCGACGGATTACTGGACGATGAGCGCGGCGGCGTGCGTGCTGTTCTACGTATCGCGACGAGCGGATACGGCTACGGAAGCGACGCGCGATGCGTAAGGTCTTCAACGCGCTGTTCTATGCGGCAGGCATGACTGTCGTGTCGAGTGTCGTTGCCTCGATGGCGGCCGGCGCCCTCGCACCGACGCCAGCGAAGTTGACGCCATCCGCAAGGCCGCTCAACTGGGCGGAGCCGATGCAGTTCACGCGCATCGAGAACCTGCATCGCATCACGCCTTCGCTGTATCGCAGCGCGCAGATATCGGCGAGCGACTTGCCGCAATTGCACGCGCTCGGCATCCGCAAGATCGTGAGCTTTCGCTCGTTTCATTCGGACGAGGACCTGCTCGCCGGAAGCGGGATCGCGTTGCAGCGCATCCCGATGAACACGTGGCATATCCGCGATCAAGACATGATCGCCGCGCTCAAGGCGCTGCGCGATGTGGACCGCGACGGGCCTGTTCTGATTCATTGCCAGCACGGCGCGGATCGCACGGGACTCGTGTCCGCGCTGTATCGCGTGGTCTATCAAGGATGGAGCAAGGAGGCCGCGGAAGACGAGTTGCTCAATGGCGGGTACGGCTTTCATCCCGTCTGGGGCAATATCAAGCGATACCTCGAACAGGTCGATGTCGACTGGCTGAGGCAGCAAGTAGGCGCAAAGCCGTTGCGAGGCTGATGTGACGTTATCGAGGCTCGTTCGATGGGCTGTGCGCATCGGCGTCGCGATACTGGGCTGCTGGATGCTGGCGGCCGCGTGCATTTGCGTGAGCGGCCTCGCCATGCCGCAGGGAAACGCGGATGTGGCGGTCGTGTTCGGCAATGCTCTCAACCGGGACGGGACGCCCGCCTCCATTCTGCGGCCGCGCCTCGAAGCGGCATTGCAATGTCATCGCGCGGGGCAATGTCCGGTGCTCTTCGTGAGCGGCAGTATCGACGGACCGGGTCTCGACGAAGCCCAGGCGATGCGCGCGTGGCTGCGCGAGCGCGGCGTCGCGGACGGCGACATCGTAGTCGACAATCGAGGCGACAACACGCTCGCATCGGCTCGAAACGCGACGGCCTTCATGCGTGAGCGCGGCATGCATCGCGTCATGCTCATCACGCAGTACTACCACCTGCCGCGAGCGCGGCTTGCCTTCGAAAAGGCGGGCGCTCACATCGTGCTCGGCGCCTATCCGCGTCGCTTTCGGGGGATGGATGTGTATTCGAGTTGGCGAGAAGTGCCTGCGTACGCGGTCTATTTCGTTCGCCTCGCGCTGGATCCGGACGCGCAGCCGGTGTCGATTCGGCCGGTATGGTTCATTCGCGGATTGCTTCGGGATCGCGATGCCGGTCACTGAGGAATCCGAAATTTGCGGGGATCCCGCGCTTCACCGCTTCGCATTGAGTCTGCGCCACAGCGTCGTTTTGCTGATCCCGAGCGCCTTGCAGACCGCGTCGCGATCGCCATTAAACGCAGCGAGCGTCGCGCGGATCTGATCGGCTTCGACGGAGCGGCTCATGTCGCGAAGCGACGGATTCGCCATGACCTCGGCTTGCGCGGGAAACAACTCGGGCGCGATTACTTGCAGATCATCGAGCGTCAACGCGACCGGGCGATGCTCGTCGAACGGCATGTCGGATATCTCGACGGCAATCCGTTCCACGATGTTCTGCAACTCGCGGACATTGCCGGGCCACGCGTGACGCGTCAATGCCTGTTCGAGCGGCGCGACAACACGCGCCGCCGCTTCGCGATTGCGCACGCGCAGCGCCAGCGCGTTGTCGCGCCCCGCCGCCTGCATCAACAGCTCGATGGCCAACGGCACAATGTCCGAAGCGCGCGCGCGCAACGGCGGCAACGCCAGGCTCAGAATATTGATGCGGTAGAAAAGGTCGGCGCGAAACGAGCCGTCCGCGACGCCTTCGACGAGCGTGCGATGCGTCGCCGCGATCACGCGGATATCGACGCGCGTCGGCTCCGTCGATCCAAGACGCATGACCTCTCTCTCTTGCAGCACCCGCAGCAAGCGGCTTTGCAGCGAAGGCGGCATCTCGCCGATTTCGTCGAGAAAGAGCGTGCCGCGATGCGCCGCCTCGATCAGACCCGCCTTGCCGCCCTTGCGCGCGCCCGTGAACGCGCCTTCCTCGTAGCCGAACAGTTCGCTTTCGAGCAGCGCTTCGGGAAAGGCCCCGCAGTTGATCGCGACGAACGGAAAGTCTTTGCGACGGCTCAGGCGATGCATGCTTTGCGCGACCATCTCCTTGCCCGTGCCGCTCTCGCCGAGAATCAGCACGGTCGCATCGGACTTCGCATAGCGGCGCACGAGCGCCCTTACCCGCTCGATGGCTTCCGACTCGCCGACGACGTCCTCCAGCCGATAGCGCGCGACGAATTCCTGCGCGCCTCGCCGCGATCGGAGGCTTCGGTCGAGCCGCTCGACCGCGCGCGATTCCTGAAACGTGAAGACGGTGCCGTCCGATGCGCCGCCGCTCGCGAGCGGTCCACGATGAATCGCGTAGCTCACCCCGCGTACCGCGCCGAACACGTCGCCGTCGGCAGCCGGCAACACGCCTTGCAGTTCGGGCGCGACATCCAAGAGCGCCCGGCCGACCACGCGCGATGCATCCAAAATGCCAAGCGCGGCGGCCAGTTGACGATTCATCGCTTCGATGCGCCCTTCTGCATCGACCGCGACGACGCCATCGCGAAGATGCTGCAACAGGTTGTCCAGGCGATTACGGCGGGCGGCCTCGCCGCGCATCGCCTGCGCGACTTCGAGCGCGGTCTCGAACGCCGCGACGACGGACGTGCGTGAATAGAGGAACACGGAGTTCATGCCCGCTTCGGCCGCGAGGTCCGCGACGAGCCCCGGGCCGACGACCACGTCGACGCCGCGGTCGCGCAGGTCCAGCACGAGGCTCTCCGCGTCCTGCGCCGACCGGTACGACTCGCAGATCACCTCGATGCCGTAGGCGGCCAGGAAGCGGCGAATTTCATCGGGCGTGTCGCCGTGCGTGACGAGCGCGACGCTCGCGCCCTCGCGTCGCGCCTTGGTCAGCGCGTGCATCACATCGAAGCCGGTCGGGCTGATGACGACCACCGGCACCGACACCCGGCTCTTGAGATAAGCGCCGTTGGAGCCGCCCGCCACGACGACATCCGGCCGCCCATCGGGCGCGGATTCGATGCTGCGCGCGGCATCTTCATAGGCGAGCGGCACGACTTCGAGCTCGGCGCGATCCTGGTAGGCGCCCGCGAGATCGATGAACAACGCCCTGAGCCGGCTGATCCCCACCGCCCAGATGCGAGGGCGAGACGTGGTTTCGGTTTGCATGGTGTTTTGAGTGCCGGGTGGGAGCATGCAGTATGCACGACGATTTCACTTTTGGAATCGCCGATTCACGGTGGAAACGGCTGTGCGAGAGTGATTCGGTCCGCCTCTGGAGAATCAAGGAGTTACGTGCTGTCCGGCGATTGGCAAGCTAGTTGCTTTAAGGGCGGACCCTCAGTAGGAGACGAATGTGAATTCTGAATACCAGACGCCAGGCAGCGCAGGAGCGCGATTCCGCCGCGCCGTCGAGGAAGAGTCGCCGTTGCAGGTCGTCGGGGCCATTACCGCCTACGCCGCGAAGATGGCAGAAGCGGTCGGCTTCAAGGCGCTCTATTTGTCGGGCGGCGGCGTGGCCGCGAACTCGCTCGGCATGCCGGATCTCGGCATCAGCACGATGGAAGACGTGCTGATCGATGCCCGCCGTATCACCGACGCGTCGTCGCTGCCGCTCCTGGTCGACATCGATACCGGCTGGGGCGGCGCATTCAATATTGCGCGCACGATCCGCTCGTTCATCGAGGCGGGCGTGGCGGCGGTGCATATCGAAGATCAGGTCGGGCAAAAGCGCTGTGGTCATCGGCCCGGCAAGGAAGTCGTGCCGACCGGCGAGATGGTGGATCGCGTGAAGGCCGCGGTCGATGCGCGCACCGACGACGCGTTCGTCATCATGGCGCGCACGGACGCGGCGGCCTCCGAAGGCATCGATGCGGCAATCGAACGCGCGGTGGCGTATGTCGAGGCGGGCGCGGATATGATCTTCCCCGAAGCGATGAAGACGCTCGACGACTACCGCCGATTCAAGGCAGCCGTGCAAGTGCCGATTCTCGCGAATCTGACCGAATTCGGCTCGACGCCGTTCTTTACCGTCGACGAACTGAGGGAAGCGAATGTCGATATCGCGCTGTACTGCTGCGGGGCGTATCGCGCGATGAACGCCGCCGCGCTCAACTTCTATGAGACCGTGAAGCGCGATGGCACACAAAAGGCCGCAGTCGAAACCATGCAGACGCGCGCCGACCTTTATAAGTATCTGGGCTATCACGCCTACGAAGATAGACTCGACCAGCTCTTTGCTGCGAAGAAATAACCCTTGGGAAGGAGACGACACGATGAGCGAAGCCGATAACAGCACTGCAACCGCAGGCGCATTCAAGCCGAAGAAATCCGTCGCGCTGTCGGGCGTGACAGCGGGCAATACCGCGCTGTGCACGGTCGGCAAGACCGGCAACGATCTGCACTATCGCGGCTACGACATTCTGGATGTGGCGACCACGTCCGAGTTCGAAGAGATCGCGTATCTGCTCGTGCACGGCAAGCTGCCGAACGTCGCGGAACTGAAGGCGTACAAGACGAAGCTGAAGGCGTTGCGTGGCCTTCCTGCGAACCTGAAGGCCGCGCTCGAATGGATTCCCGCGTCCGCGCATCCGATGGACGTGATGCGCACCGGCGTCTCCGTACTCGGCACGATACTGCCGGAGAAAGAGGATCACAACATCGCGGGCGCGAGGGACATCGCCGACAAGCTGATGGCCTCGCTCGGCTCCATGCTGCTCTACTGGTATCACTACTCGCACAACGGCAAGCGCATCGAAGTCGAAACCGATGACGACTCCATCGGCGGCCACTTTCTGCATCTGCTGCATGGCGTGGAGCCGTCGCAGTCGTGGGTGCAGGCGATGCACGTATCGCTCAATCTGTATGCCGAACACGAGTTCAACGCTTCGACGTTCACGGGCCGCGTAATCGCGGGCACGGGCTCGGACATGTATTCGGCGATCACTGGCGCAATCGGCGCGCTGCGCGGTCCGAAGCACGGCGGCGCCAATGAAGTCGCATTCGAAATCCAATCGCGCTACGAGACACCCGACGAAGCGGAAGCCGACATCAAGCGTCGCGTCGAGAACAAGGAGGTCGTGATCGGCTTCGGGCATCCGGTTTATACGATCTCCGATCCGCGCAACAAGGTCATCAAGGAAGTGGCGAGGTCGCTGTCGAAAGAAGCGGGCAACACCAAGCTCTTCGATATCGCGGAACGCCTCGAAACCGTCATGTGGGACGCCAAGAAGATGTTCCCGAATCTCGACTGGTTCAGCGCGGTGTCGTATCACATGATGGGCGTGCCGACCGCGATG
This sequence comes from Caballeronia sp. SL2Y3, assembly GCF_022879575.1. NCBI lineage: Bacteria > Pseudomonadati > Pseudomonadota > Betaproteobacteria > Burkholderiales > Burkholderiaceae > Caballeronia > Caballeronia sp. SL2Y3. The sequence continues at coordinate 127,695 of NZ_CP084262.1, read as the reverse complement.
TTCACGCCGCTCTTCGTCATCTCGCGTACGTCGGGATGGAGCGCGCACATCATCGAGCAGCGTATCGACAACAAGATCATCCGGCCGAGCGCGAATTACACGGGACCGGAGAACCTCGAATTCGTCCCGCTGGCGAAGCGTTCGTAACCCTTCGCTGAACGCGCCGTCTCAGGCACCGGCGCTCGATTCGATGATGCCTTCACCGAGTCGCGCGCCGGCGGCGCCTACAATAGCCCGAATCTTCGAATGAAGGGTTGCCCTTTCGCATGACCCTTCGAGCGTGGCATGTCAAAGACCATGCAATGACCGAGACACCGCAATGAACAGCGCAAACCGCAAACCCCTCCCCGGCTTCTCACTCGACTACTTCGATACGCGCGCAGCCGTCGAAGCCCTCGCGCCGGGCGCGTATGACACGCTGCCCTACACATCGCGGGTGCTCGCCGAGAATCTGGTTCGCCGCTGCGATCCGGCGATCCTCGACGCATCGCTGATGCAACTCATCGAAAGAAAGCGCGAACGCGATTTTCCGTGGTTTCCCGCGCGCGTCGTCTGTCACGACATTCTCGGGCAGACGGCGCTCGTCGATCTCGCGGGCCTGCGCGATGCCATCGCGGAACAGGGCGGCGATCCGGCGAAAGTGAATCCCGTCGTGCCCGTGCAGTTGATTGTCGATCATTCGCTCGCAGTGGAATGCGGCGGCTTCGATCCCGATGCGTTCGCGAAGAATCGCGCCATCGAAGACCGGCGCAACGAGGATCGCTTCGATTTCATCAACTGGACCAAGAAGGCATTCAAAAATGTTGAAGTGATTCCACCGGGCAACGGCATCATGCACCAGATCAATCTGGAGCGGATGTCGCCTGTGATTCACGCGGTCGATGGGCTCGCGTATCCGGATACGCTCGTCGGCACCGACAGTCACACGCCTCACGTCGATGCGCTCGGCGTCATCGCTATCGGCGTGGGCGGCCTCGAAGCCGAGAACGTCATGCTCGGCCGCGCGTCGTGGATGCGGTTGCCCGATATCGTCGGCGTGGAGTTGAGCGGCATGCGTCAGCCGGGCATCACGGCCACCGATATCGTGCTCGCGCTCACCGAGTTCCTTCGCAAGGAGAAAGTGGTCGGCGCATATCTGGAGTTCTATGGCGAAGGCGCATCGAGCCTCACGCTCGGCGACCGCGCGACCATCTCGAACATGGCGCCGGAATACGGCGCGACCGCGGCGATGTTCTATATCGACGAGCGCACGATCGACTATCTGCGCCTGACGGGCCGCGACGAGAAGCAAGTGAGTCTCGTCGAGCACTATGCAAAAACCACTGGCCTGTGGGCCGATTCGCTCAAGCATGCGCAATACGAACGCGTGCTGCGCTTCGATCTCTCCACCGTCGTGCGCAACATGGCGGGTCCGTCGAATCCGCATCGACGCTTGCCGGTTTCCGAACTCGCGGCGCGTGGCATCGCGCGTGAATGGGAGAACACGCCCGGGCAGATGCCGGATGGCGCGGTCATCATCGCGGCGATCACGAGTTGCACGAACACGAGCAATCCCCGCAACGTGATTTCCGCGGCCCTGCTCGCGCGAAATGCAAATGCGCATGGGCTCACGCGCAAGCCGTGGGTGAAGTCATCGCTCGCGCCCGGTTCGAAAGTGGTCGAACTGTATCTGCACAACGCCGGCCTCTTGCCCGAGCTCGAACAACTCGGCTTCGGCATCGTCGCGTTCGCATGCACGACGTGCAACGGCATGTCCGGTGCGCTCGATCCCGCCATTCAGCAAGAGATCGTCGATCGCGATCTCTATGCGACAGCCGTGCTCTCCGGCAATCGCAATTTCGACGGACGTATTCATCCGTATGCGAAGCAGGCCTTTCTCGCGTCGCCGCCGCTCGTCGTCGCGTATGCCATTGCGGGGACCATACGCGTCGATATCGAGCGCGATGCGCTCGGTATCGGCAAGAACGGGCAGCCTGTCTATCTCAAGGACATCTGGCCGAGCGATGAAGAGATCGACGATATCGTCAAACAGAGCGTGAAGCCCGAGCAGTTCCGCAAGGTCTACGAGCCGATGTTCGCGCTGAACGCCGCGAGCAATGAATCAATCAGCCCGCTCTATGACTGGCGTCCGCAAAGCACCTATATACGCCGTCCGCCGTATTGGGAAGGCGCGCTCGCGGGCGAACGCACGCTCAAGGGTATGCGCCCGCTCGCCGTGCTCGGCGACAACATCACGACGGACCATCTTTCGCCGTCCAATGCGATCCTCGCAACGAGCGCGGCGGGTGAATACCTCACAAAAATGGGCTTGCCCGAAGAGGATTTCAATTCATACGCGACGCATCGCGGCGATCATCTGACGGCGTTGCGCGCGACGTTTGCGAACCCCACGCTCATCAACGAGATGGCTGTCGTGAATGGCGAGGTGAAGAAAGGCTCGCTTGCGCGAATAGAACCTGAAGGCAAGGTCACGCGCATGTGGGAAGCCATCGAAACGTACATGGAGCGCAAGCAGCCGCTCATCATCATCGCGGGTGCGGATTACGGACAAGGCTCGTCACGCGACTGGGCCGCGAAGGGCGTGAGGCTCGCGGGCGTCGAGGCGATCGTCGCTGAAGGCTTCGAGCGCATCCATCGCACCAATCTGATCGGCATGGGCGTGTTGCCGCTCGAATTCAAGCAGGGCATGAATCGGCAGACGTTCGGCATAGACGGCACCGAGACCTATGACGTGATCGGCGAGCGCACGCCGCGCGCGGATCTCACTCTGGTCATTCATCGCAAGAACGGCGAGCGCGTGGAAGTGCCGGTGACGTGCCGCCTCGATACCGCGGAAGAAGTCTCGATCTACGAAGCCGGCGGCGTGTTGCAACGCTTCGCTCAGGACTTCCTCGAATCGGCGAAGGCAGCGGCCTGATCGCGCACGCTGCATCCAACCAAGGAATCACATGGCATACGCACCTCAGATCAAGATCGCCGCGACCTACATGCGCGGCGGCACCAGCAAGGGCGTTTTCTTTCGCCTGAACGATCTGCCCGAAGCGGCGCGCGTGGCGGGACCCGCGCGCGATGCGCTGCTGTTGCGCGTCATCGGCAGCCCCGACCCGTACGGCAAGCAGATCGACGGCATGGGCGGCGCGACGTCGAGCACGAGCAAGACCGTCATCGTCTCGAAGAGCACGCGGCCCGATCACGATGTCGACTATCTCTTCGGGCAGGTCTCCATCGACAAGCCGTTCGTCGACTGGAGCGGCAACTGCGGCAATCTCTCGGCGGCGGTCGGACCGTTTGCGATCACGGGCGGCCTTATCGATGCCGAGCGCGTGCCGGACAACGGCATCGCGATCGTGCGGATCTGGCAGGCGAACATCGGCAAGACGATCATCGCGCATGTCCCGATAACGAACGGCGCCGTGCAGGAAACAGGCGACTTCGAACTGGACGGCGTGACGTTTCCGGCCGCGGAAATACAGCTCGAATTCGTCGATCCCGCAGCGGAGGAAGAAGGCGCGCAAGGCGCGATGTTCCCCACGGGCAATATCGTCGATGATCTCGAAGTGCCAGGCATCGGGACCTTCAAGGCGACGATGATCAACGCGGGCATTCCGACCATCTTCGTGAACGCGAAAGACATCGGCTATAACGGCACCGAGCTACAGGACGCGATCAACGGCGACAATGCCGCGTTGACGCGCTTCGAAACCATTCGCGCATACGGCGCGCTGCGCATGGGGCTTATCAAGAGCCTCGATGAGATTGCCCAACGCCAGCACACGCCCAAGATCGCGTTCGTCGCGCGTCCGGCGGAGTACGTCGCGTCGAGCGGCAAGCGCATCGGCGCTGAGGATATCGATGTCCTCGTGCGTGCGTTGTCGATGGGCAAGCTCCATCACGCGATGATGGGCACCGCTGCTGTCGCCATCGGCACGGCCGCCGCGATTCCCGGCACGCTCGTCAATCTCGCGGCGGGCGGCGGCGCGCGTCAGTCCGTGCGCTTCGGTCATCCGTCGGGGACGTTGCGCGTCGGCGCAGAAGCGGTCGAATTGAACGGTGAATGGTCAGTCAAGAAGGCCATCATGAGCCGCAGCGCGCGCGTGCTGTTCGAAGGCTTCGTGCGCGTGCCCGATCCTCGAGATAGCGTATCTGAGTAACCGTTTCAGGCGGCGCGCGATTCATCCAAAGGCTCGCTGCGCCGCCGATTCGCTGCTTCCTATGAAGAAGCGCGAGACGCGATATTAGCGCAGCCCGCCGCTTGCGATGATGCTCTCGCCCGTCAGCCAGCGCGCATCGTCCGATGCGAGGAACACCGCGACCGACGCGATATCGTCCGGATTCCCCAGCCGGCCGAGCGGCGTCTGAGCGACGATGCCGGTTTCCATCTCCGAGCCGATGATGCCCGCCGTATGCGTGCCTTCGGTCGCCACCATGCCGGGATTGATCGAGTTCACGCGAATCTTTCTCGGGCCGAGTTCGCGCGCCAGCACGCCCGTGATTGCATCGACGGCGCCTTTGGTGCCGCTATAGACCGCGCTCGCGGGCGGCGTGATGCGGCTCACGACCGAGCTCACGTTGATGATGCTCGCGCCTTCGCCCAGATGCTTCGAAGCGGCCTGCGTCACGAGTAGCACGCCCAGCACGTTCACGTTGAACTGCTTATGGAAATGCTCTTCGGTGATCTCCTCGATCGGCGAAAACTCATAGATGCCCGAGTTGTTCACGACGATATCGAGCCGGCCATAGGTTTCCACCGCCGCATTCACGATACCTTTGGCGTCCGCTGCATTCGACACGTCGCCGCCGACGGCGATCGCCTTTCCGTTAGCCGCGACGATATCGGCCACGACAGCATCTGCGCCATTCCGGCTGCTTGCGTAGTTCACCACCACCGATGCGCCTTCAGCCGCGAGCGCCTTGGCGATGCCAGCGCCGATACCCTTCGATGCACCCGTGACGACGGCCACTTTGCCTGCGAGCTTGCTCATGATCGTTTCCTTGGAATATTGAATACCATGAAGATGGATTCGGCGTTCGGCTTACCGCGCCGAAGCGCCACGTCGCCAATGTAGACATCTCGCGCATGACGATAAAGCGGCCGGAAACGAATTGACTGGCTGGCAATAACGAACAATGCATGCAAAAGACCAAAGACATCAGGCGACCGGGCGTGCGGGGGTCCGCCCGCTTGGTTTTGCCGACGTCTTGCGCCGGCCGCCGCTTGCGGGCGCCGCAAGTTGCGGCGCGGCGAACATATCGACCAGCTGCTCACGCAGCCAACGGTGCGCGGGCAGTGTTTCGTTGCGCTGATGCCAGAAGAGGCTGATGACGCGATCCGGCGCCTCCAGCGGCGCGCGCACGCTGACCAGTTCGCCGCTTGCCGCCGCCCGCTCGCAGAGATCGCTCGGCAGTACGCCGATGAGATCGCTCGCCCGGATCATGTCGCACGCCACGGTGTAGTGGTTCACCGTCGCGACGAGATTGCGCCGCAGTCCGCGCGACGCGAGAAAGGTATCGAACGTGGGCTGCGTCTGGCCCGCGAGGCTGACATCGACATGACGCGCGTTGAGGAAGCGCCGCGTCGTCAGTTTGCCCGCTTCGGCGAGCGGATGATCGCGCCGCATGATGCATCCATAATCCACGGTCCACAGCGAACGCGAACGGATATGCGCCGGCGGCAGCGTTTCGTTCACATAGACGCCGATCAGATAATCCACGCGATTGCCCTCCAGCAGCGCGGGCGCATCGAGCAGAATGTTCGGCACCGTATGAAAACGCACGCCGGGCGCAGTCTTGCCGAAGCGCGTGATGAGTCGCGGCATGACGATGCCCGCGACATAGTCGGACATCGACAGGCTGAAGTTCACGTCGGCGAGCGACGGAAGGAACGTCTGCTCGTCGAGCGCGCCGCGGATGCGGCTGAGCGACTCACCGATGGGCCCCCACAAGGCCATCGCGCGCTGAGTCGGCGCGACGCCCGCGCCGTGGCGCACGAATAGTGGATCGCCGAAGGCCTCGCGCAACCGGCCGAGCGCGTTGCTGACGGCCGGCTGCGTGAGCGACAGCTTGGTCGCTGCGCGCGTGACCGCGCCTTCGGTCATCAGTGCTTCGAATACTTTCAGCAGGTTCAGGTCGAGCGTCCGAAAGCTCATGGAAACATTCAGCACGTCAATGGACAGGATCACGATTATAAATATGGTTGAAGATGCACGCGCCATAGAATGAGCGGATCGTCGCCTGCCTGGAGAGCCCTGTGTCGAACGTATCCGCGCGCATCGAACGTCTTCCTTTCGGACGCTTTCATTGGCGCCTTCTGATGATGGGCGGCTTCGGCTACGCCTTCGATGCCATGGACGCCGCCGCGGTCGCATTCGTGCTCCCGGTGCTGCGGCACGACTGGGCGCTGACCAGCGTGCAGACGGGCGTCCTCGGCAGCGGCAACTTCATCGGCTACTTTTTCGGTGCGCTGTTCGCGGGCACGCTCGGCGACCTGATCGGCCGGCGCAAGGTGATGATGTATGCGCTGCTCCTGTACAGCGTCGCGTCCGTCGTCAGCGCGATGACGGATTCGTGGCCCACGTTCCTCGCCTCGCGCATCGTCGCCGGCATGGGGACGGGCGCGGAAAGCGCGATCATCGCGCCGTATCTCGCGGAGTTCGTCGCGAAACGCTATCGCGGCGTCTTCACGGGCGCGCTCGCGGGCCTCTTCTCGTTCGGCTTCGTCGCAGCCGCGCTGCTCGGCTATTTCGTCGTTCCGGCGTTTCCCTCGGGCTGGCGCACCGTGCTCTTCATCACGGCGCTTCGCGTGGTCATGCTCTTGCGGTGGCGCCGCTCGCTGCCCGAGTCGCCGCGCTGGCTCGAAAGCCGCAAGCGTCACGACGAAGCCGACCGCGTGCTCGCCGGCATCGAAGCGGATTTCGCGCGACAAGGCATCGCGCTCCCTGCCGCCGCAGCCGTCGGCCCGACCGGCGCGCCGCCCGCGCCCACCGGCACGCTCGTCGCGAACTTCCGCGCGCTGTGGGCGGGACGGCAAGCACGCATCACCGTCATGACCTGGCTGATGTGGCTCTCGATCACATTCAGCTACTACGCGTTCTTCACATGGATTCCCGGCTTGCTGGTGCAGCACGGCATGAGCATCACGCGCAGCTTCGGTTATTCGCTCGCGATGTACGTCGCGCAAGTGCCGGGCTACTTCACGGCAGCATGGCTGAACGAACGCATCGGCCGGCAGGCGACGATCGCCTCGTACATGCTGTGCGGCGGCGCCTGCGCGCTCGGCATGGCGTTCGCGAGCACCAACGGCGAGATCATGCTGGCGGGCATCTGCCTGTCGTTCTTCATGAACGGGACGTATGCCGGCGTCTATGCATACACCGCCGAAGTCTTTCCGACCGCCGTGCGGACGACCGGCGCGGGCACGGCATCGGCCATCGGCCGGATCGGCGCAATCGTCTCGCCGATTCTCGTCGGCTATTTGTATCCCATCTCCGGGTTCGCGGGCGTCTTCGGCGCGACGACCGTCGTGCTGCTGCTCGGCGCGCTGGCGGTCGTGGTGATGGGCGTGCCGACGCGCGGACGCTCGCTCGAAGACATCGCAGCGGGCGAGGCCGAAGACGTGGCATCCGTCACGCACGCCGCCAAGTATTGAATACATAAAGTTGAATACATTGAGTTGAATACATAACGCCGAATGCAAGTTTTCCCCGGAGACTCACCCGTGCAAAGCATCCTCTTCCAGAACGCCGCCCTGCTCGATCCCGCGCGAGCCGAAGTGCGCGACGCGCATCACGTCCTCGTCGAGAACGGCGTCGTCAAGGAGATTTCGGACAAGCCGCTGAAGAGCGCGTCATCGCGCGTCATCGATCTCAAGGGCAAGACGCTGATGCCGGGGCTGATCGACCTTCACGTGCATGTCGTAGCGGTGCAATTGAATCTGTCGCAACAGGTCCATATGCCCAATGTGCTCGTCACGCTGCGCTCGGTGCCGATCATGCGCGGCATGTTGCGGCGCGGCTTTACCACCGTGCGCGATGCCGGCGGCGCGGGCCACCCGCACAAGCTCGCGGTCGAGAGCGGCCTGGCCGTGGGGCCGCGCCTGTTCGTCGCCGGACGCGCGCTCAGTCAAACCGGCGGCCACGGCGATATGCGCGCCCGGTCCGACTACATGGGCGCGAGCGCGCCGTGTGGATGCTGCGTGCGCGTGGGCGCGCTCGCGCGCGTCGCGGACGGCGTGGACGAGGTGCGCCGCGCGGCGCGCGAGGAATTGCAGATGGGCGCCGATCATCTGAAGATCATGGCGTCGGGCGGCGTGGCTTCGCCTACCGATCCTGTCGGCGCCTACGGCTATGCGGAGGACGAAGTGCGCGCCATCGTCGAGGAAGCGCGCGCCCGCAACACCTATGTGATGGCTCACGCCTACACGGCGGATGCCATCGCGCGAGTCGTGCGCTGGGGCGTGCGCACGATCGAGCACGGCAATCTGATCGATGCGCCCACCGCGCAGCTGATGGCCGAACACGGCGCCTACGTGGTGCCGACGCTCGTCACTTATGAAGCGTTGGCGTCGGAAGGCGCGCAGTACGGACTCGGCGACGAAAGCGTCGCGAAAATCGAGGATGTGCGCGAGGCGGGTCTGCGATCGCTCGAAATCTATCGCGAAGCAGGCGTGAAGATGGGCTTCGGGTCGGACTTGCTCGGACCTTCGCAGCGGCTGCAAAGCGATGAATTTCGCATTCGATCCGACGTGCTCGGCAATGCGGCGGCGCTCGCGGCCGCCACCACGACGGCCGCCGAAGTGCTCGGCCTGCCCGGCAAACTCGGCTGCATCGCGCCGGGCGCCTGGGCCGACATGATCGTGGTGGACGGCAATCCGCTCGAAGACATCTCCTGCTTGCTGGGACAGGGCGAGCGGATACCGCTGGTGATGAAGGGCGGCGAGATTCAGTTCGACGAACTCGAAGCGCGCTGACGCCTCGCGCCCTCGCGCCTACTATTCGGCGCCTTCGTCGTCGATGAGATGAGCGATCTCGTCGACTTCGATACTCCGGCCAAGCCGGTTCTTTACGCCATATCCCCAGGCATGCACGTGCGCGCCCGGCGTCAGATACTCCGACAGCGCCTCGGCCGCATGCGGCGGCATGCGCAGCGACGTGCCATCGTCCAGCAAGGCGCCGCGCAGTTCTCCCTTCGGACCGTGCAGCGCGAGCAGCACTTCGCCCGACGCTTCCATCTGGCGCATTTCCACTTCGGGCGGATGATGCTTGCCGCCCGAGTCCGGGCCTTCGTCGAGAATAGTGCGGCCCGCCTTCGTCATGACGGCGACGGCCGCGACCATGTCCGCACCGCGCGGCTTGATGCCGCGCACGGTGACGAGATCGCCCATCTTCACGTTGCGCGCCAATTGCTTCGACAGATGCGGCGGAAAATGGACCTGCCGCGAGTCGTCCAGAATGAATCCGTCGAACTCGCCGTGGGGGTTGAGCAGAAATCGCGTGACCGTGCCGCGCGTTTCCGGCAAGCAGTCGGGGTCGATCCAGTGCATCCGTGCTTCTCCTTTCGATAAGGTTCGGTCGATGCATTGCGTTTTGCATGCAGACGCATGCATGCGGTACGCAGCATGCAAACGCGGATAGCAAGAGTCTCGCCTTACAAACGGAAAAGCCGGAGTGCGATGTGTCAGCCGGCGTCTGAGGATTTCGCCGACGTCTCTTGCGCACGCCGCAGCCGCTCGCGGCTGTTCGAGAGGTGCATGCGCATCGCGGCGCGCGCCGCCTCGGGATCGCGCCGCTCGATGGCATCGTAGATATCCTCGTGCTCGCGGTTCACGCGGTCGAGGTAACTGCCCGGATCGTTGTGCGCGAGCGCGGCCGAATTCACTCGCGTGCGGGGAATGATCGTATTGCCGAGCTGACTCAGAATGCTGTGGAAGTAGCGGTTGCCCGTTGCCTTCGCCAGTTCGAGATGGAATGCGACATCCGCTGCAACGGCGTTTTCCGTGCCGGAAGCGATGTGCCGTTCGAACTCATCCAGCGCGCGACGCATCTGCGCCAGATTCTCGTCTGTGCGACGCATCGCCGCGAGCCCCGCAGCCTCCGCTTCGAGACTGATGCGCAGTTCGAGGATCGCCATGACGTCGCGAATGGTCAGGTCGCCGGCGGCTTCGATCTGAAACCGGTCATGGTCGCCCGCCTCCAGCACGAAGGTACCGATGCCGTGCCGTGTCTGCACGAGCCGCGCCGCCTGCAGCCGCGAAATCGACTCGCGCACGACGGTGCGGCTCACGCCGAGCTGCGCCATGATTTCGGATTCAGTGGGCAGCTTGTCGCCGGGCTGAAGCGTCCCGCTACGAATCCGCTCGGACAGTTCGGCGACGACCTCCTCGGTCAGATTGCGGGAACGGCGAAGCGCGCCGGGCGCGAGTGCAGGAGACATGAGTGAACCGGTCGTAGAAAGGCCAATGGCCCATTATAGGGCGCAGATCCGCTTGTACGATGACTAATGCACGGCGGCAATGCGGCGTATGCCGCAGCGCCTGTATGCAGAATGCAATCGTTACGACGGTAATGGACGCCTGAAACTACGCATTGAAACGCCGAAAGTTGCGGCGTAGAGTTCATGTACTGCATGAAGTGAACTCCACGTGGTCCGCTGACGGGACCGCACATCTATTGTTCGCTTCCTATCGAGGCTCGTGAATCCATGTCCGCATCCGTTGGATTTGCCATCTTCCGCGCACGCGCGAGCTTTCGAAAGATGCGGATCGCGGCTACCGCGGCGCATTGCATTCAAGATGCAGGCGCGGACTAGCGCGGTCGCATTTCGATGCGGGGTGGCCCGGGGTGGCCGCTAGTCGGAGTCGCCTTCCTTCTACGATGGCGGGCGATGCATCAGCAATACAGGACGGCAAGGAGACGAGCGATGACGCGTGAAGTAACGGGGGCGTTCTGCGGCCCGCGCAAGCTGGACGAAGCATTGGAAGACCTGCGTGCCGAAGGCATTGCGGGCGACCGGATCCGCGTGGCCTGCGTGGAACCGCTCGCGGAAATCCAGATGTCGATCGCGCTCAGCGCCAGCTCGCCCACGCAATGGATCACCGCGGAACATGCCGGTTATGCGCCGTATTTCGACGACGACACCATCGACGCCGAATCGCCGCGCGCCGATATTCTTCCGGACTTCCATGATCGCGATGCGGCCGTCCACGCTGAAAGCCTCGGCACGGTGACGCGAGTCATCGTGAGTATTCGCGACGACGACGAGATGCGTGCCGTTTGCGACATTTTCTCGCGTCTCGGCACCGACGATATCGACGCCGAAAGCGCGGCGGTCTGACTTGCCGCGCTCGGCGCGGCGGCTACTGCGGCGTCGTATCGGCAGGCTTTGCCTTCTTCTTGTGCTTGAAGTGGAAGCCGCCCTTGTGCGTGCTTCCGGGTGCGGACGTATTGTCTCCGCCTACCGTCGGCCCGGCGGTCGCCGCCCCGTGCGCGTTGCCGCCGCCCGAGCCGCCGTTGCCATTGCCGCCGGCCTGCGCCATCGCGCTGCCCGAGGCCAGCGCCATGCTGGCCGCCAACGCGATCAGCCCTGCCAGTCTGCTCGTTCTCATGTCGATTGCTCCGTTTGTCGAGGTTGATTGTCACGCGCCTGCTTCTGTCAATTCTTTGCATTCTTTATGCGGCACGCAGCACACAGTATGCAATTCGCGATAGAACACTGAGCCGGTGGCGAACTGAAATTCACTCGCCGACGAGCCGCCGTCCGAACCGCCGACAGACCTACAGCAGGTTTCGTGCTCGTTCCCCTCTCCCCCATTCAAAGCATGCTTCTGATTAACGCCCTTTGAACCGATGACTTTCTGTTTGATTACAGACAGCGCCTTCGCAACGATGAAGACATCGCTCATCGAAGGCACCGTGCGCCATCGCACGGACGTACACCCCGCTCAATCCGTTAAATACGATCAAACGACCTCGATGGCGAGTGCGAGGGCTCAGCGGACCGAATGACATTCACTGAGCGAATACACCGCCGCCCGTACGCCCCGGTTTGAATAACGTAAATGGCGTTCGTTGAGGGGAATGCCCTTGAGCGCCTAACTGGCCGGTCGCACCGTTGGCCAGGTACAAGGGACCAGACATAATGAAAACTGAATTGCGCCGCATCCTTTCCGAAACCGCACGCCTCGACGTGCCCATCGAAACCCTTTCCGACAGCGACGATCTCTATGCCGCCGGCCTTTCGTCGCTTGCCACGGTTCACGTGATGCTTGCGATCGAAGATGAGTTCGGCGTCGAGATCCCTGACCACATGCTTACGCGCCGGCTCTTTTCCAGCGTGGATTCGCTTGCGGCCGCCGTGGAGGAACTTCGTCGTCAGCAGGCGGCAGCATGAACGCCGCCGCGCAGGAAGCCGAAGCGTCGCAATTGGCCGAACTCGATCGCAGCGCAGGCGCCCGTAGCGAGACTGAGTTGCTCGAAGCCGCGCGTCGCGTCGCCGCGATTGCAGCAACGCATGCGAGCGCCGTCGACAAAGAAGCGCGCTTTCCCGCAGAGGCCGTCGCCGCGATGCGTGACGAACGGCTTTTCTCCGCCATGGTTCCCGTGATTCATGGTGGCGACGGCCTCTCGCTCTCGGGCGTCGCTCGCCTGTGCGAAACGCTCGCGCAAGGCTGCGCGTCCGCCGCCATGATCTATGCAATGCATCAGAGCCAGGTGATCTGCATCGTCGATCACGGCGCGAATGTGCAATGGCAGCGCGATTTCCTGACGCGCATGGTGGACGAGCAATTGCTGCTCGCTTCCGCGACTTCCGAAGAGACCATCGGCGGCAATATGCGCACGAGCGCGTGCGCGGTGGATCTCGTCGATGGCGCGTTCACGATCGAGAAGCTCGCGCCGACGATCTCGTATGGCAAGTACGCCGACTGCATTCTGGTCACGGCACGCCGCCACCCCGACGCCCCGCCCTCCGATCAGGTACTGATCGTCGCGCCGCGCGAGACGTGTACGCTCGAACAGCGCGGCACATGGGACACGCTCGGCATGCGCGGCACATGCAGCGAGGGCCATCGCCTCGTCGCACGCGGGACCGCGGAGCAGATTCTGCCGGTACCGTTTTCGAAGATCGCCGACGAAAGCATGCTGCCCGTATCCCATACGCTGTGGTCGTCAGTATGGATCGGCATTGCATCGGATGCCGTGAACCGCGCGCATCAATTCTTTCGCAATCAGGCGCGTGGCAAGCCGGGCGCGTTGCCGCCCTCCGCGTCGCGGCTCGCACAAGCCGTCACGCTTATTCGCATGATGCAGGCGCGCTTGCGTGAATCGCTCGCGGCGGTCGAAGCGTCGCAGCGCGAACGCGTGATACGTCAGGCAAGCAATGCAGACGACATCGATGCGCCGCTCACCGCATCCATCGGTCTTGCATCGGACCTCAACATGCTCAAGCTCTCGATTTCACAATCGGCTGTGCATGTGGTGCAAGAGACGCTGATGATCTGTGGAATGGCAGGCTATAAAAACGACACGCCTTTCAGCGTGGGGCGGCATTTGCGCGACCTGCATTCCGCGCCGCTCATGATCAGCAACGACCGCATTGAATTGAACACGGCGAATCTGCTGCTCGCGCAGCGCGCCGCAACCGGGGATCTGTAACCATGAACATGCCGACGGAACAAGCCGCGCTCGTGCCGGCTGAAGCAACCGCGCAAACACAATCGAACGCGACGCAAACACACTACGACAAGTCGGACGTCACGTTGCGGGACCGTCTGATCGAAGCGGGCATCCTCATCGATACCGGCGAAGACGGACTCTATGGCCGCAGTGCGATCTTCGAAGATATCGTCGAACGACTGAATCAGGCCATTACGTTGCTGGGCGCTGACCAGCACGCGGAAGTGCTGCGCTTTCCGCCCGCGATGCGTCGCCGCGACTTCGAAGATAGTGAGTACCTGAAGAGTTTCCCGAATCTCGCCGGTACGATTCATTCTTTCCAGGGCAGCGATCGCGGGCATCATCGCCTGCTGGAAGCGCTCGAAAAGATCGTTCATATCGGCGAAGAGGAAGAACGCTCCGACGAATGGATGGACCAGCAGAAGCCCACGCGCCTCGTGCTCACTCCGGCCGCGTGCTATCCGATCTATCCGCTCGTCGCCAAACGCGGAAACCTCGCGAAGGACGGCGCGACATTCGACGCATTCTCCTACTGCTTCCGTCATGAGCCGTCCATCGATCCGGGCCGGATGCAGATGTTCCGCATGCGTGAATACATTCGCGTAGGCAGTCCGGAACAGGTCATGGCATTCCGCCAGAAATGGATCGAACGCGGCTCGCTGCTCGTGAATCTCCTGCAGTTGCCGTTTGAAATCGATCTCGCCAACGATCCCTTCTTCGGGCGCGGCGGCAAGATCGTTGCGGATAGCCAGCGCGCGCAGCAATTGAAATTCGAACTGCTCGTTCCGGTCGCGACACCCGACCGTCCGACCGCATGCCTGTCGTTCAACTATCACATGGAACACTTCGGCGAGTTGTGGAACATTCGCCAGGCAGATGACGCCGTCGCGCATACGGCATGCGTTGGCTTCGGGATGGAACGCACGACGCTGGCCCTGTTCCGCCATCACGGTCTCGATGTCAAGACGTGGCCTGCGGCCGTGCGTGAGTTGCTTTGGGGCGATGCAGCGCCGATCATCGCGAATGGCCTGGCTAACATGGGCCAAGAGGCATGAACGCGCGCTCGCCTGCAGAAGCGTTGACTGGCGCGGACGACGAAGCAAGCCGCCATGCCTTGCATCGCGGCGAGCGCGTCTGGCTCGAAACCAATTGCTATGTCGATTTGTGGATCGAGCTACTGCATCACTTCGGCTGCGATCCGCATGCGGCGCTCGGCTTCACGGTGACGCAAGCGTTCGAGGGAGACCAGTTCACGTTCCCCAAGTTTTCTCTCGACGATATCGGCAGGCTCTACGGCCTGCAGGCGCAAGAACTGGCTATCTACGATACGCTCGAAGCACACGTCTGCGAACAGACGAAACGCGGGCATGTGGTGGTCGCCGAAGTCGACGCGCATTATCTGCCGGATACGCGCGCCACTGCTTATCGCCAGACGCACTCGAAGACGACCATCGCAATCGACTCGATCGACGCTCGAGCAAAGCGCCTCACGTATTTCCATAACGCAGGCTATTTCGCGCTATCGGGCGAGGACTATGACGGCGTCTTCCGATTAATGCCGGATCTCGCGAGCGATGTGCTTGCGTTATTTCCATACGTCGAATTCGTGAAGCGCGCGAGGGCGCCGCTCGAGGGCGAAGCATTGGTGCAACGCTCGCTCGAACTACTCAAGCTGCGTCTCGTAGATCGGCCGGGCGTGAATCCCATCACGCAATGGCGCACGGAATTCCCAGAGCATTTGCAGAGACTCCTCGAACGCGACGTCGCCTATTACCATCTGTACACGTTCAACGTCATGCGTCAGCTAGGTTCGAATTTCGAATTGCTGTCGAAATATCTGGCCTGGCTGAATTCGAATGGCGTAAATGTTCCAGAGGACATCAGGAGCAACGCACAGGCCATTGCCAGCGAAGCCATGGTGATGCAGTTCCGGCTTGCGCGGGCACGTATGCGTTCGCGTCCGGACCCATGCAGCGACTGCCTGGACTCACTCGAAGCGGCGTACGAGAAGGTCATCGAGCCGCTCGCCTCGCTTCTTCTTTGAAGCCCGTGCCGCGCCTCGACGCGGCACAGGCTATCTTATTCATCGCCCCGAAGGTTGTGATATGAATGGCTCCCCGCTCGCGCCTCGCCGCCTGGACGCAGGGTGGCAATGCGCCAGCACGCCTGCCGGCGCATACGCGGCGCCGACGGCGCTCGACGCCTGCATCAAGTGGCTCGATGCGCAAGTGCCGGGCACGGTTGCTTCCGCGCATCGCGCAGCAGGCGTGGACGATGAAGCACTCGCCCAACCGTTCGCGCTCTCGGACCATTGGTATCGTCTGACGCTGCACGCACAAGGGAAACGACGCGTGCGCTTCAACGGACTCGCCGCGATAGCCGAGGTCTGGATCGACGAACGCAAGCTATTGGAGTCGGACTCGATGTTCATCACGCATGACATCGACTACGAGTTCACGGGAACGACTACCCTCCATCTTTGCTTCAGGTCTATTACGTCTGCGCTTGCGGCAAAACGCGGGAGAGCTCGCTGGCGTCCGAGGCTTGCGCAACCCGCGACGCTGCGCAACATACGTACGACCCTGCTCGGTCATATGCCCGGATGGTGTCCGCCGGTGCAACCTGCTGGACCTTGGCGCCCCGTGGAGTTGATCGGCGACTCGCCTGAATCCATTGATCGCGTCGATCTAGCTTCGCGTGTAGACGGCGGCGATGGCGTCGTCGATGTAACGGTGCGCTTCTTTCACGCGCAAGCACCTACTGATATGCGCCTGCGATGCGGCGAGGCGTCGGCCACGCTGGTCTGGAAAGATGCGCACACCGTGGCCGGTCGCGTGCGCGTGTCACAAGCGCGCTTATGGTGGCCTCATACGCATGGGCAACCTGCACGCTATGGCGTGCAACTCGTCGGGGCATCGACAGGCGTCGTCTGTTTGGGCGAGATCGGCTTTCGCACGATTGACGTGGACCGAGGCACGGATAAAGCCGGCTTTCGACTCGTCGTGAATGGCGTGCCGATCTTTGCGCGCGGGGCGTGCTGGACATCCGCCGATATCGTCGCACTCGATGCATCGCGAGAGAAGCTCGCGTCGATCTTCGACGCATGTCGTCGCGCGGGTCTGAACATCATTCGAGTGAGCGGCACCACGCTGTATGAGTCGGACACGTTCTACGAGCTTGCCGACGAATATGGCATTCTGGTCTGGCAAGACTTTGCCTTCGCCAATTTCGATTACCCGACTGACGAGCGCTTTCAGTGCGCCGTGCAGCAGGAAGCTGAGCAGTTCCTTGCGCGCACGCAGCGCTTTGCGTCGCTTGCCGTATTATGCGGCGGAAGCGAAGTGCATCAGCAGGCCGCCATGCTCGGGCTTCCGTTCGACGCCTATCCGCAACCGCTCTTCACGGAGCAATTGCCCTCGATCGTCGCAGCTATGCGTCCCGACGTGCCCTACGTTGTGAACTCACCGAGTGCCGCGCCCGGAGACACTTCGTCGATGCCTTTTGGAACACGTGGCGGCATCACGCACTACTACGGCGTCGGCGCATATCAGCGTTCCTTCGACGATGTGCGCCGTGCTGACGTGCGCTTCGCGAGCGAATGCCTTGCGTTTGCCAATGTTCCCGATAACGCGGCGTTGCGGCTAGTGCCGAACGCCTCGCGACCGCACGAGCCGCGTTGGAAAGCCGGCGTGCCGCGCGATCCGGGCGCTGCCTGGGACTTCGACGACGTGCGTGAGCACTACATGCGCACGGTGTACGGCGTGGACGTGGCGCGTTTGCGGTATGAAGACCCTGAGCGGTATCTCACCTTGTCGCGCGCCGTCGTCGCCGACGTGATGGGCGCAGTCTTTTCCGAATGGCGACGCAAAGGCTCGTCCTGTGCCGGTGGCATCGTGTGGAATCTTCTGGACGTGCGGCCCGGCGCGGGCTGGGGAATCATCGATGTCCACGGCGTTCCAAAGAGTGCTTTGCATGGACTGGCTCGCGTGCTTCAGCCGGTGCAAGTCCTCGTCACCGACGAAGGGCTCGACGGGCTCGATATTCATCTCGTGAACGAAACGGCGCACGACATTCGCACCCGTGTGGTAATGAGCTGCCTGCGCGATGGCGCGATCAAAGTGGCGGGCGGTTCGTGCGAGATCACGTTGCCCGCTCGCGGCATCGAGCGAATCAACTCGAATGCTCTTCTGGGTGCGTTCTTCGATACGACCTATGCTTATCGCTTCGGCCCTCGCGCTCACGACGCGACTCACGTTCTTCTAAGCGACATCGCCACGGGCGAAGTATTGTCCGAGGCTTTCCACTTTCCCGACCTCGGCGTTGCGGATCGCCGTGATCCTGGCCTCAGCGTGACTGTCGAGAAGCATGCTGCGGGATGGTGCCTCGACATCACCACGACGCGACTCGCGCGCTGGGTACATGTCGACGATCCCAACTACTATGCGGAAGTCGATTGGTTTCATCTCGCGCCTGGTAGCACGCGACGAGTTCCGCTCGTCGCGCGTCGCCCGGACGTCTCTACTAATCCGGAAGGCGATGTCTTCGCATTGAACGGGACTGCGGGTGCGTCGTATAGAGCGTGATGTGATGCTTTTGCGTTGTTCTACGGGGCTTCGTTTGGATGGACAGGTTGGGGAACGCGATACAACGCATCAAATGCGTCTGTGAATTCCTCCGTGCACCCCATGCGGAGCAAAAACTTGTCGATACGAATCATATCTATCATGCCTTCCGCTGCAATGATTCGATAGAGCGCCCCTGATTCATTCTTGATGCCGACACGCATGCCGCCGCGCGGCCCTGGCATGCAGGTCGCGTGCTTCGACACGAAGTCCACGATCTGCGCGTCGAGCGCCGATCTGGCTGCGCCATTGATCATATGGCTACGCATGCGGGTTCGTTACTGTCGGATCTCCTCACAATAGCACGGCTCACGATGGCCGCCGTTATCAGGCAGCGACCGCACGCGTCACACATTACTTCCACGCGTAGCGAAGCCCTACCCAAACGCCACGCGGCGCCCCTACGCCCAGGAATTGTTCACTCGTCGCATCGGTTCCGCTGAATGTATGGTTAGGTCCATTGAAAGCGTTCTCTCCGAGAATGGCAAAGCTCGCATAGCGCTTGTTCAAAAGATTTTTCACGGTTGCATAGATCTGCAATTGCTTCGTCACGTTATAAGTCGTGTCGAAGTCAATCAAGAAGTAGCCTGCGACGCTGCCATTCGCGTCCTGATTGTTCTCGTCCCCGCGCGCAAAGATATTGCTACGGTAAGTCAGGTTGCTACCGACATTCCATCGTGAGACCGGGGTGTAATCGACACGAAGCTTCACGGTATTAGAGGGGATGCCCGGAATGCGGTCGCCCGAATGCACGGTAATGTTGCCGCTACCGTCTGCGCTCGAGTTGCTCGGGCTATGCTCGACCCACGTCGAGCGATAGGTCGCGTCGACATATCCATAGCTCGCGCCGACACCCAAAGGCCCCCATTGCGTCCGCCCCGCGAGTTCGAAGCCCTGGCGACGCGTCTTTCCCACGTTCTGGAAATACCCGAGCGTGCTCGACGCGCCTTGGCTACTGACGAACTGAATATCATCGGACAGCGTCGTGCTGTATGCCGCAGCGCTCCAGGTCGTCGCGCTGCCGATGCGGCCCCGAGCACCGACTTCGAATGTACGCGAGATCACAGGCTTGAGGTCCGGGTCTGCAATGAAGTCATTCGGTAGAGAGCAAGGTGCATTCGGGTCCGCGCAAGCGAGTTCGATAGCAGTAGGCGAGCGCATGCCTTCGTTGTACGTGGCGTACGCGGTAAGCCATGGCGTCGGGTTCCAGTTGAAGCCAATCGCGGGGTTGAAACGCGAGAACGTGTGATTTCCGTCGAGCAAGGGCTGCACGCCGCTTTCGTCGCCGATAGTCGCTTTGGCCCAGTTATATCGACCCGCCAGCGTCATCGACCATTGCTCGGTGAAAGAGAAAGTGTTCTCGAAGTAGATGCCCCAGTTCTCGTTGCGTGTCCTGGCGTTCGTGCCGGGAACGAACGGGCCTATGCCAAGCGTCGCGCGAGTGTCCGTAAATTCCGCCGGCTGCGTCGCTTGGGTGAAGTGCGTGTTGGCGAAGTCGCCTGCCGCTCCGAGAACGAGTTGGTTGTCCTTGCCGAATAGCTTGTTCAGCACGGTAAGTTGAAGGCTCGCGCCATAACTGTCAGTCAGTACGACGGATTGCTGGTTGGTCGCCTGTACGAGGTAGATATCATCGCCGCCCCCCGTCCCCGGGTTGTAGTCGTCATTGACGTTGCTGCTCGTGTTCTTGTTGCGATAGTGCCGGTAATAGACGTTTCCACTCAGTTCCACGTTGGCCGAGAGATAGTGCTCGGCATTGATCGTGATATAACCGAGTTGGTTCTCGTTCGTGTCCGGATAGGTGTACGCCTGACGGAAGTTGTCGAGAAACGACCTGGGGATGGTTTGAGATCCGTTGAGCGTATTGTCGGCGCCGCCCATCGACAGCGACACCGTGGTATCCGCATCGGTATAGCGCAGTTTTGCGAATGCCTGACGCAAACGGCTCGCATTGTGCTCGGCCCAGCCGTTGTCATTCGTGATGTTGGCCGTGAAGTAATAGTCGAGATGACCGCCAATCGCACCGCCCTGTTCGATCTGCGCCGCCTTCCTTCCCCACGATCCGCCGCTCACATCGACATTCCCCCCAGGATTACTGCGGCCGTTCTTCGTCGTGACCGCCACCGCGCCACCGAGCGTATTGAGTCCGAACGTCGGGTTCGAGCCCGGGATGATCTGCATCGTCTGAATTGCCGCTTGCGGAATCAGATCCCAATTGACCACATCGCCGAAGGGTTCATTCACTCGCACGCCATCGAGAAAGACCGACAAACCCTGTGGCGTGCCCAGCAAAGGGGAAGCAGTGAATCCGCGATAGAGAATGTCGGTTTGGGAAGGGTTGCCCTGTGCGTCGTTGGTGTCCACGCTCGTCACATTTCTCTGCATGTAATCCGCCATGGTCGACGTGGTGGACGTATGCTGCGCTTGAAGTTCACTGCCCTTGATGGTTTGGACATTAGCAGGCACCTTCTCCAGCGGAGTGCCGACGCCCACGAGCGGAGTCGTTCCAACGACTACGATCGTCGGCAACTCTGTGTTCGCAGTGGACGTCGCGTCGGGCGCGCTCGCGGCTTGCGCCCATGCCCCCGCAGTCATGCTCGCCAGCGCGCCGCCGATCGCCAACTTATATCTCGCGCGGAGCGTTAGCGAACGCTCCTGAATAAAGGTGCAGGAATTGCTCCTCATCGTCGTCTCCTGTCATTTTATTTTGTCAAGATGCACGCGAGCTGTTCCGACTTTGAAAGAGTCGCATGACGAACGCTGCGCGCGCCGGGACTTTTTCCCGATCGCGCTGGGAATCTCGCCCGAAGGCGACAACTCGATGCGAACAGAAGTCGTCGTCCGCCGCTTCGGTGAACTGCGATAACATGGGTAGAGCCGTCTCAACCGACAACGCAAGGACTGGAGAATGATCGAACGCTTCCGCCCGGCAACATCGAAGTATGTGTACGGCGCGCTCGTCGGACGCATTACCGATGGCAAAGAGAACCCTGACGGCAATTCACCGCATTACGAGATTCTCGTCGATGCGGCCGGTACCCCGTATCGCGTTGCAGTCAATATCCGTTCGGTGGAAGGCAGCGAAGTGCTCGCCTACAACAGCAACCATTACACGAACGATACGAAACTCGGCATATCCGGACGCATGTCGGGATCGCACGGTTTCACGCCGCTCGCCACAGGCAAGCAAGGTGAGGGACTCGACTATCTACGCGATGATCTCTTCCCGCTGGATCAGATGAGACCCATCGCGGCAGATGGTAAAGGCAGCACGATGTCCGCCCTTCTCGACGGACAGATACAGCGCGCGAAGAACGATAAGCAAGCGGTGGTGCTCGCCGTCGGTGACAAGTTCGACGACTATGCGACACGTGAGCCGCTCGCCTTCTCGCTTGGCCGCGGCGTACACGATATTCATATGATGCAGGGCAACTCAGGCAAATTCGCGGACGATAATCGCATCAACGGTGACGGCGCGCTTTTCATTCGCTTCGCAGGCGGCGAGACGTTTGCCCTTTTCGTCCGCTTTGCAACGCAGACGACTAAGACCGATGACAACGGCAATCCCGTGCAGCCGGTTTAATGCGCTCTCAACGCATCGACGATATTCATTTTCGATGCCCTGAGCGCGGGCAGAAAGCCGCCTACGATACCCATGACGAGCGAGAAGACGACAGTCTGGAATACCACTGCAGGCGTAAGCATGAAACGGAACGACAGGTCGGAAAACGTCTGGAAGTTGGTTGTCGAGAACGAGGCGAACTGCATCAAGGAAGCGCAGCATAAGCCCGCCATGCCGCCCACGAGGCCGAGCAACAGCGCCTCCAGCAAGAACGCGAGCAGAACGTCGAACCGCTTGAAGCCGAGCGCACGCAGGGTCCCGATCTCGGCCACGCGATTGGCGACCGACGCATACATCGTGATCATCGCCCCGATCATCGCTGCAATCGAGAAGATGATCGAGAGAGTGAAGCCGAGTATGTTGATGAACGTCGACAGCGCCTTCGACTGATCGCCATAAAAGACCTGCTCGCGCTTGGCTTCGTCCGCGAGGCGCGGGTCTGTGTCGATGTCGGTCCTGAAGCGTTCTAGCGCGTCGCTGCGAACGAGGCGCACGACCATCGACGAGTAACTGGTTCGGCGAAACGACTGCATGAGTTGATCGACATCGCCCCATATCTCGGAGTCGAAGCCGCTGCCGCCCGCATCGAAATGACCGACTATGGTCCAGTCGCGTTGCGCAAACCGCAAGTGGTCGCCGATGCGTGTACCGGCGAACCCCTTCGCGATATTGCTGCCCACGATGATTTCCGACGATCCACGCCTGAACATGCGCCCTGCCGACAGCTTCACCTGCGGGCGCAATTCGACACCCATCGGGGAAACGCCGCGTATCACTACGTTGGCAGGCGTATTCGCACCGAGCTTGATGAGAGAGATCAGCACGACAGTTTCCTTCGAAGCGAGAGGCTGACCATCGCCATTCCTCGCGACCGACGGATGCATCTCCATCACGTTCGCTTGCGCGCGATCGACGGAACTCTGTATCTCCGTCTCCGCGCCCTTGCGGATCACCACCACGTTATCGCGCTCTCCCGTGGAGACGAGCGTCTTTTTGAGGCCCGCGTCCAGCATCAGCACGGTGGCAAAAACGAACACGACGAGCGCGAGGCCGCTAGCGGTCAGAAGCGTCGTGAGACGGCGCGCCCATAGGTTGCGTGCGACGTAGGTGACGGGAATGGCCATCGCCGTATGTCCTCAACCAATTGCCCGCAGGCCTTCGACGATACGCACGCGGCTAGCCTGCACCGCCGGCACGATCGCCGCTGAAAGCGCAATCACGAATGCGCATGCGCCCTGCAACAGCATCGTTTCGTGCGACACCTTGAAGACTGGAAACACGCCGCCCGTCGCATGCTGGAATACTACGGCGGCAGGCGGGGTGGCCAGTATGCCAATGCCGCCGCCGATCGCACAAATCGCGAGCGATTCGCCGAACACCAGTGTCGAGAGAAACGCGGGGCCGAAGCCGAGCGCCTTGAGCGTCGCGTACTCGACTGTACGCTCGCGCGCACTCATCGCCATGGCATTCGCCATCACCGCCATGATAATAAGGATGACTACATACGACACTACGCGTATCGCCGCGATGATCTGATTCGACATCGCGACAAAGCCGAGCTGAAAGGCCTGTTCCGTTTCGGTCAACGTCTCCGCTAGCGAGTTCTTGAAAACCGCATCGATGTTACGGGAAACCGTCGCGCCATTATCAGGATCGTCGATGCCGACGACATATACGCCCACTTGATCCACGTTGCGCTTCGTGGTCTTTCGAATCGTTTCGTTGAGATATTCCCAGTGAAAGACGAGCTGCCGCGTAATGGTGGATTCGTCGCGCCCTTCCATGATGCCGCGCACGACGAAGTCCCACGTGCCCGGATAGATGGTGCCCTTGAGAGGAATGACATCACCCACTTTGAAGCCGTATTGCGTCGCAAGCTGACGTCCGATGAGACAGCCTTTGCGATCGCGACGGTAGTCGGCGCGCGCTTGCGGCGTTATGACCAACTCCGGGTAGAGGTCGAGGTAATTGTCGGATACGGCGAACTGCGCAAAGAAATTCTTCGGGTCCCGGTAGATGCCGCCGAACCAGTTCGAGCGCGCAACCATCGTGACGCCCTCGACGCCGCGAATGCGGTTCTCGTAGGCGAGCGGCAGCGGGAATACGAGTGATATTGCATTGCGCGTGACGAGCCTCGCGTTGGATGCAGCCGCCGCACCGGCATACCAAGCATCGACGACCGTATAGAGCAAACCATACGCGAGCACGGCAATGGTCAAGCCGAGGACGGTCAACGCAGTACGTAATCGATGGCGCGTCGCATTGCGAAGAATCAGCTTGAGCGCATACATGTGTCAGCGCGCCTCGGCATCGATGAGTTCGCCCTTCTCCAGATGCACGAGCTTTCTCGCTGCGTTCGCCGCGTGCGCGTCGTGCGTCACCATGATGATCGTTTTTCCGAGGCGATCGTTCAGACGCTGCAACATGGTCAGCACTTCGGACGCGGACGTGCGGTCGAGGTCACCCGTCGGTTCGTCAGCGACGATCAGCTTCGGATCGGTCACGACCGCACGCGCGATCGCGACGCGTTGCTGCTGCCCGCCCGAAAGCTCCGACGGATAATGGCTCATGCGCTCGCTCATGTTCACCATGTCGAGCACCATCGCGACACGCTCGCGCCGCTCTGCACGCGAAAGGCGCGTAAGCATCAGCGGAAGCTCGACGTTCTCGAAAGCGGAAAGCACCGGCATCAGGTTATAGAACTGGAAGATGAAGCCGACATTCGATGCGCGCCAGTCCGCGAGCGCCGCCTCGGGCAAGCGGGTAATGTCGAGCCCGCCGACGCGCAGCTCGCCGCTGTCCGGCCGGTCGATGCCGGCAATGAGATTGAGCAACGTGCTCTTGCCCGAACCTGACGGCCCCATCAGCGCGACAAAGTCGCCCTCGGCAATGGACAGGGTAATGTCGGTCAGCACGGGTACCGTTTGCACGCCGCGCCGGTACGACTTCGCGACGTGGCTGATCTGAATCAATGGCGCTGTGGTCACGCTATTTCTTCGCCACGGTGACGCTCGCGCCGTTTTTGATCTTGTCGCCGGGCGCGAGCACGAGCGTATCGCCAGGCTTTACGCCCGAAACGGCCAACACGTCGCCGATGCGCTCGCCCGTTGTCACCGGCACTTCGCGCACTTTGTCGTTGTCGACCCTATACACCACCTTTTTGCCCTCGCGTGTGACGATCGCAGCGGGCTGCACGGCCACGACGGCTTTCCTCTGATCCGAGGGCACTGGCTTCGAGAGAAAAGCGACTTTCGCGCTCATATCGGGAAGCACGCGCTCATCGCGTTCGACGAAACGCACCTTCACGAGCACCGTGGCTTTCGAGCGATCGACGGTCGGCACGATGCGCGATACACGGCCCGCAAAACGCGTCTCCGGCAACGCGTCGAGTTGAATCTCGCAGGGTTGATCGACGGTGATATGTCCGATGTTCGATTCCGCCACATCGGCTTCGACTTCGAGCGTCTTCATGTCTGCAATGGTGACGACCGCCCCCTTGCTGTCCGATGCGGACGAGAACGGCGTGATGTTGTCGCCGACGTTCGCGTGTTTCTCGATCACGACGCCATCGAACGGTGCGCGAATCACCGTCTGATCAACGGCGACCTGAGCCGCGCGCGCATTCGCCTGCGCAGATTGAATGGCCGCTTGCTCGCTGTTGATCGACGCTTTCGCCTTATCGAAACGCGAGCGGTCGGCGTCGTATTGGGAAGCGGAGATTGCGCCGTGTGGAGCGAGCACGAGTGAACGCTTCAGATTGGCTGATGCATTCTCGAGTTCGGCCCGTTGCAACTGCAGATTCGCTTGAGCGACTTTCACTTGTGCCTGCGCCTGAGCGAGCGCCGCGGCCACATCCGCGCTCTCGAGCCGCGCAATGATCTGCCCTTCCTTCACCGGCGTCCCCTCGAGTACGCCGAGCCATTCGACGCGCCCTTGTGCCTTGGATGCGACTGCCGCCTTCCGCTGCGGCACAACATAACCGGTTGCATTCAAAATGGTAAAGCTCTGCGATGGGTACACGGACGTCACGGTGGTCGTCTCGACAGTCTGCGGCCCGGCAAACCGAAGAGCGGCGCCGATCAGCACGAGAACGAGGACCAGGACGACCGCGTAGCGGAGCCAGTTGCGCCGCCTCCGCGGCGCCAAGGCGCCCGGACCTGTTGTCCGATCAATTCTTAACTTTTCTAGGTCGTGTTCAGCCAATTTCTGACGTAAGCGCCGTTGGATGCCTGAGAGATGGCTGCCTGAGGCAGCAGTCCGGCGCGTGTTGCGGTGAAGGGATGCTCAGTATAGCGCCGGAGCTTACAGGTGCTTTCGCTCACGCCTGCGGTTTATGATCGGCTTCGCAATGCAGGCGCGACTCGTGGCATTCTGCATGCAGAATGCTCGACCGCCCATAGCGACTATGTCGAGGTTTCGCGGGCTGATGCGCGGCTTCTAAGGCTGGCAATCGATAACGTGGGTAACGTTGAAATTCGACGGATCAGGAGAAAGAGTTGAAGACATATCGCATTGCGACCATTCCTGGTGACGGCATCGGCAAGGAAGTCGTGCCCGCCGGACGACAGGTTCTTGAAACGCTCGCTCGCAGCACGGGTAATTTTGTATTCGAAGTCGAAAACTTCGATTGGGGCGCCGACTACTACCGTCGGCACGGCGTCATGATGC
Source organism: Caballeronia sp. SL2Y3 (assembly GCF_022879575.1). NCBI lineage: Bacteria > Pseudomonadati > Pseudomonadota > Betaproteobacteria > Burkholderiales > Burkholderiaceae > Caballeronia > Caballeronia sp. SL2Y3. The sequence continues at coordinate 101,119 of NZ_CP084262.1, read as the reverse complement.
CTAGCGATGGCCTCGACGCGCTTCGCAACAAAGACGCCATCCTCTTCGGCTCGGCAGGAGATCCGGGCGTGCCGGATCACATCACGCTATGGGGCCTGCGCCTGCGCATCTGCCAGGGCCTCGATCAGTACGCGAACGTCCGCCCGACGCGCATCCTGCCAGGCATCGACGCGCCGCTCAAACACTGCGGACCGAAGGACCTGGACTGGGTCATCGTTCGTGAAAATTCGGAGGGCGAGTACTCGGGTGTCGGCGGGCGAGTGCATCAGGGTCATCCGCTCGAAGCCGCGACCGACGTTTCAATCATGACGCGCGCTGGCGTCGAGCGAATCATGCGTTTTGCATTCAAACTTGCGCAGTCGCGTCCCCGCAAGCATTTGACCGTCATCACGAAGAGCAATGCGCAGCGTCACGCCATGGTGATGTGGGACGAAATCGCGCAGCAAGGCGCGGAGGAATTCAGCGACGTGACGTGGGACAAGGAACTCGTCGATGCCGCGACCGCGCGCATGGTGAACCGCCCCGCGACGCTGGACACCATCGTCGCGACGAATCTGCATGCCGATATTCTCAGCGATCTCGCAGCCGCGCTGGCGGGCAGTCTGGGCATTGCGCCGACCGGCAACATCGACCCCGAGCGCCGCTATCCGTCCATGTTCGAGCCGATCCACGGCTCGGCATTTGACATCATGGGCAAGGGTCTGGCCAATCCGATCGGCACATTCTGGTCGGTCGTGATGCTGCTCGAGCATCTCGGAGAATCCGAAGCGGCGCAGCGAGTGATGGCCGCGATCGAAGCCGCGACGGCGGACAGATCGTTGCACACGGGCGATCTCGGCGGCAACGCGACGACTGCGCAAGTGACGGCCGCAGTGTGCGCGTTCATCGAGCGCGGCGGGGTTGACTCAATGCAGCGGCGGAACGACTAGCCTCGTCCAGGCGAATGCGGCTGTCCGACGCGTGAGGCCAGTCGGGGCCGGCGACAGTCGGGGACGCCGCTTCTTCCCTTGTCCGCCATTGAGTCGCACCCAGTGAGCCTCCTTTGGCTCTCCACCGTGGAGCACACAACCGCATGGCCGACCTGCTTAGTTGCATGCAAAGTTCGAAATGCAAACGGCGCGGCCGATTCCCCTGCTTTTATTTTAAGATAGCCGCTTCTCCGTGACTCGGCGACGTTTGCCAGGGGTAGGTACGTGTCTTTTTCACTATCAGGCCGCAACACCGTGGCTCGCGCTGCTGGCACGGCGCTCTGCCTGTCGATCGCTTTACATGCGCAAGCGGCGCGCAGCGCAGCGCAAGGGAGTGCTGGGAGCGCAGGGCTTGCCGCAAGCGCCCCGAGCGCCACCGCCGCCGGTATTCTTTCTGCCGAATCGCTGCCGCCTCATTTCGCAGGCGACGATCCCGAGCATGTGCGAGATTCGTTGGCGGCGGCGACGAATCCCGGGCAGCAGGTTGCAACGTCGAACCCATCCGTGAGCAGTCGTGTTCGCAGCTTTCTGTCGCGGCCCTTTGTTGCAACCGGGCACCGGTCGTCGATCAACGACGCATCCCGTCCGGACAGAACTTTTGTATTCGTTATTCCTGCGGCCTACGGCGTGCGTTTCGAATCCAAAAAGAAACTTCTGTCGATCGATGTATCGCTTGCCGCGCCCGACCAGCGGGACGCCATCCTCCTGAAACGCCAGGTCCACGGGCAGAGCGGACGCAAGCTGGTGATCGCACCCGAAGCCAAGGCAAAGGGGTTCGTTCAGACCATCGACACGATCCAGCTCGAAACTGGCGAGCGCGCCAAAACTACCGTGCGGGGGCGAGCCGTCGTACCAACGTTCGACGCATCACGTGGCAGCGATGACTTCGCGATCGTCATCGTCTGCTCACTCGAGCCACCGTATCTCTCGGACCGGACGGAACACAGCGAGCCGACCGACGAAGAACCCACGGACATTACGAGGAGAACATCGACGTTGCACGGTCGCATCGATGCGCTCTGGCTGGTGGACCGGAACGACGGCACGGTCATCACAAGGCGTCTGCGTCTTGGCAAATAGACACCCGCCGGTAGACAAAACTTATGCAAAAGCCGGCGGCTGTTAGCTTCACTTCTCGAAGTGCATGCAAAAGACCGAAGCAAGGTCGAAACGTGCCGGCACCCATCTACAATCCGAAAGTGCGAACGCGCAGGTTCGCTGACGACTGCATACGTAAGAGTGCTGCACCCGAACATCCCCAGCGCTAGGCATGCGCGCAGCGGATCAATCGGGACGCGCTCGCGTCACGGAGAGATGAATGCCACGTAGATTCAAGGCCATGCGTCAGAGCGGCAGAGCCGTCCGGCGACGGCTGTTTCGCCGAAATACTCATGCATGGGTGCGCATAGCCGACGTCTTCTCGCGCTTTCCACTCCTCGCGGGCGCGATCGGCACCGCAGTGGCGTTTTCGATGGCCGTGCTGTCGTTCGCCGCTCTATGGCAAGGTCGCGCACAGGCGCTGCAGAACGCGCACGACGCATCGTCGAACGTGGTGGCCACGCTGAGCGCCGACATTGCACGCAGTATCGAGTCGAGCGATCTGTCGTTGCGATCCATCGTAAGTGGCATGCAAAATCCAATCGTGACCGGCCTGTCCCCGGAACTGCGCCGGCTGGTCCTTTTCGACGGCGCGACGGCCGTGAGCTACATCGGCGGCGCCTTCGTGATGAATGCGCAAGGGCGCATCGTCGACGAACGCGATCCTTCCGGTCATGCCGATCTCCTGTTCAACGACCGCGACTACTTCAAGGTCCACGTCGAGCGGCCAGACGTCGGGCTTTACATTTCCGGCCCGTACCGTTCCCGTCTGCGCAGCGGTCAACGCTCTCTCGCGTTGAGCCGGCGCATCAACGCGCCCGACGGCTCTTTCGCAGGAGTCGCGGTCATTGCGATGAACGTCAGCTACTTCGATTCCTTGCTGTCGCGCGTGAACGTTGGACGCTCGGGATCGGTATTCATTGTGCAGCGCGACGGTCTCATGCTTGCCCGCAAGCCGCCGCTGCCTCGCGACGGAGCGAACAACGTATCGGCATCGCCGACGTTTGCCTCGATGAAGGAGGAAAGCTCCGGCTCCTACATTTCCACTTCTCCGCTCGATGGCGTGCGCCGCCTGTACACCTTCGTGCGCGTGCCCGGTACGAATTTGATCGCCGCGGTCGCACCCGCCGAAGACGACGTGCTCGCAGGCTGGCGCGAACGCAGCACGGTCATCGGCGGCCTGACGCTGACGTTCGGCGGCGGCTTCGTGGCCATTTCCTGGCTACTCGCGATCTCGCTGCGTTCGCGCGCCATGGCGCTCGAGAAGTTGCAGCGCCTCGCCGGCACGGACTCGCTGACGGGCCTGAGCAACCGTCGCGCGCTCGATCGACGTCTCGGCGAAGAGTGGCGTCGCGCACGCCGCGCCGACTATCCCATCTCGGCACTCTTCGTCGATGTCGATCACTTCAAGTTCTATAACGACACCTACGGTCACGCGATGGGCGACGATGCGCTCGTGGCAGTTGCCGATTGCATGCAGAATGCCGCCCAGCGGCCCGGCGATATCGTCGCGCGTTACGGCGGCGAGGAATTCGTGATCGTGCTGCCCGGCACTTCCGCGCCTGCAGCAGTCGTCTTCGCCGAGCGCCTGCGCGCCAAGGTCGAGTCACTTGCCATCCCGAACAGCAGGTCGCTGAAGGGCGTGCTCACGATCAGCATCGGATGTGCAACGGTTCATCCGCGTCAAGGCGACGATGCGCTCAAGCTGCTCAACAGCGCCGATGCCGCGCTTTATCGCGCGAAAGGCGCCGGCCGTAATCGTGCGGTTCACGAAAACAGCATGGCGAGCGGCAACGCGTAGGCACGGTCAACTGGCTTACGCGAGCGTCGGCATTTTGCATACGAAGGAGCCATCCAATGACAACGTCGGCGGCCATATCCGCGATCCTGCTCGCGATTCTTCTCGGCGCGATAGTTCCCGGACCGAGCTTCGTCATCGTCGCTCGGAACGCGGTCGGTCTTTCGCGGGCCCACGGCCTCGCCACGGCGTTGGGCATGGGCCTCGGCGGCATCACGTTCGCCGGAATCGCGCTCGCGGGTCTTTACACGCTGCTGTTCGCCGTCGAGTGGCTCTATGTTGCGTTGAAGATAGCTGGCGGACTCTATCTCGCCTACATTGCGCTGCGCATATGGCGCGGGGCCTCGCGGCCGCTGTCGATGCAGACCGACGGCGTGCGAGAAACCGGCAGTGTGCGCCGCTCGTTCTGGCTCGGCCTGGGTACCCAACTGAGTAACCCGAAGACCGCGATCTGGTACGGCAGCATCTTCGCGGCGCTCCTGCCACAGCACCCGCCGCTCTGGTGTTATTTCGTGCTGCCGTCGCTCGTCTTTTGCATCGAGTTCGGCTGGTACACCGTGGTGGCGGTCTGTTTCTCGAGCCGTCGGCCGCGCGATGTGTATCTACGCGCGAAAGTCTGGATCGACCGTATCGCCGCAACGATGGTCGCAACGCTCGGGCTACGACTCATCCTCGCTGCAGGCAAGAACGGCCTTTGAACCGGCTTGCATTCAGAATTCCGACCCAACAATAAGGAATTCAGAACACCAATATGCCGAATTGGCTGTCCTTCGGTGTCCCGGAAGCGCGCCGTTTCGTGCGCACACTCGTCGCGTGCACACTCAGCTATGCGGGCGCGCGCCTGGCCGCACTTCCAGAAGGCTATTGGGCGCTGATCACGACGCTAGTCGTAGTCACTCAACCGAGCCTCACGCAAGCGCTCGGCACCGCACGCGATCAGATCATCGGGGCCTGCACCGGCGGCGTGGCGGGCGTGCTCGGCGTCATGGCGACTCAACGGGGCGTTGCGCCGCTCGCTGTGTTCGCGGTCGCGTTGGTGCCGCTCGCCGCGCTGACCGCGAAGCGTCCCGCCATGCGGCTCGCCTGCGTAACGCTCGTCATTGTCGTCTTGATACCGGCGGGCTCAGGACCGCCGTTTCAACGGCCGTTGCATCGAGTACTGGAGATTCTCATTGGCGTGACGGCGGCGTTCATCGTTGCGGCGATCTGGCCGAATCGTGCGCTGCGCACTGCTCATCGACGCGTCGCCGATACCTTGGATAGTCTTCGTCGGCTCATCGACATCCAGCTCTCAGGAAAAGCGGACGAAGACGAGGCCGCACGTCTCGAAACCCTCAGCGTGCAGGCCCAGCAGGCCCTGGACGATGCCCTTCAGGAAGCCGAGCGCGAGCACATCATCGTGCCTTTGCGTAGTCGTCGCTCGGATGCAATCGACAAGGCTGCACCGTTCCTGCGTCGACTACATAGTGACGCACTGTTTCTCGGAAAAGCGCTGTCGAATGAGCGGCCGGATGAATACAAAATGCATAACCGGGAGATCGGCCGCGCGCTGCAGACGTCATTCGCAGCACTGAGGGACGCGCTCTCCGACACGAGGCAGGATCCGTCGAAGCGGGAGCGCGTGCGCGAGTGCATGCGCCAGCTGAAAGAGGCGCTCGCGGACAAGCGGGCGAATGACGGGGAGCGGGATGTCGCCTATTTCGTCGTCGGCCTCATCGTCACGGACCTCGATGCCCTCGCTACGGCGATTTATCCAAGCGAACCACCAAGCACGCATTAGCGCGACAGTCCGCGCGCATCGATGGGCCAGATCTCGACGACTTGTCCGTTGCGATGGCACACGTATTCATCGTAGAGATTGACAGTCGGATCGCAATGTCCGGGCGGCAACAGAATGCGTCTGCCCAGCAGCGCGTCGGTGTCGTCGTATCGCGCAAGCTGCGCGTCCAGCATGCCGTGCTCGTCATTGGCGGCAATATAGGTGAAGACCTGCTCGTCCGATGCATCGAGCGGTTGCACGCTGCGCGGCAATCCCGAGTCCACCGCCAATCCTTTGAGTCCGACATCGCAGACGGCCATACCGGGGCGCGCGGCACTCATGATGGTCGACAAGACGAAGAGACTTTGCCGCCAGCGCAGTGCGTCGTTCCATGTCAGACCACCGTAGTCGCCGTCCATGAACAGGTACGACCCGGGCTGCAATTCGGTATAGACCCCACTGGCGGCATCGAACTCGACAGTGCCCGTACCGCCACCGGTGATGACGGTACATTGAATGCCACGTGCCTCCAATGTGCATGCAAAATGCGCCGCGCGTTCAGCCGCCCGACTCGCTGCGGTCTTGCGGGCGTGCCAGTCGACAACGTGCTGGGCGCCGCCGTGGTACGCCTGAATACCCGAGAAGCGGAGCGCCCGCTGCGCGGCGATCGCATCGGCGAGCGACAGCAGCGCATCGTCACTGGCTACGCCGCAACGATGCTGGCCCGCATCGACTTCGACCAATACGTCGATGTGAACGCCCGCGCGTGCCGCCTCCTCTCCGAGCGCGGCGACTTGCGCGACCGCATCGACGCAGACCGACAGCCGCACGTGCGATGCGAGTTCGACGGCCATCGACACCTTGCCGCGCCGACGAATTCGTTACTGATGTGGATGCTCGCGATGCCCGCCGCTGCGAACGGGTACGCCTCCGACAACTTCTGGCAGCAAATGCCGACCGCACCCGCGTCCGTCTGACGTCGCGCGATCGCGCTGGACTTGTGCGCCTTTGCGTGCGGCCGCAAAGCCACGCCGTGACGTGCCGCCAATGAACTCATCTGTGCGAGATTCGAGTCGAACGCGTCGAGATCGAGGACGAGAGAGGGCGTCGAGACTGCGGCGAGCGTGTCGCCGATACGGGCTGCGGGCGGTGGAACGAGCGTCATGGGCGCATCGAGTGAGGTGGCGGAAAGTCATCTTATCGCGTGACAGTCCGCTCGCAAGCATGCGGCATGCAAAATGCCGCATTCATAGTGCCGCATGCAGGCCTGAAAGCTATTGGAGGCTTAAGCCGGGACTTCGGTCTCCAGAATCGCCCCCTCGTCTTTAAGCGCCTGGATGCGCTCGTCATCGAAGCCGTATTCATGCAGCAGTTCGGACGTGTGCTGCCCCAGAAGCGGTGCTGGACGCGACGACTGAGTAGAAGAGTCGGAGAAATGGATCGGCAAGCCGATGCCGCGCATGCGACCCGCAAGCGGATGCTCGGTCTCGACGATCATTCCCCGCGCCAGGGCTTGCTCGTGCGACGACGCCTCGGGAACGCTGAGCACCGGTCCGCTCGGCAAGCCGATTTCGTCGAATGCAGCGAGCCACTCGTCCGTGGTCCGCTCGACAAGGCGTGCGGTGAGAATTTCGACGAGCGCTTCCCGATGCTTGAGCCGTCCGGCATTGGTCTGAAAACGCTCGTCTTCAGTCAATCCGTTTATATTTAGTACTCCAACCAATCTCTCATAGTTGCTCTGGTTGGCCGCCCCGATGTTCACCCATCCATCATGTGTGCGAAAAGCCTGATACGGCGCGCTCGTCGGGTTGGCCGAGCCGGCCTTCGGCAGCACCGTCCCGTCCGCGAAGTAGTTGGCGAAGGCCCAGTACATCTGCTGCAACCCCGCTTCGAAGAGCGACGTGTCGACCATCTGCCCCAAGCCGGTGACCTGTTTTCGCGCATACGCCGCGCTGATGCCGAGCGCGGCGAGAATGCCCGCGTTGATGTCCGTGACAGGGGATCCCGCCTTGATCGGCGCCTGCCCCGGCTCGCCGGTCATGCTCATCAACCCACTCATGCCTTGGGCGATGAGGTCGAAGCCGCCTTTGTCGGCCATCGGACCACTGCGCCCATAGCCCGAGATCGCGCAATAGATAAGGCCGGGGTTGACGGCGCGTAGCGCTTCATAGCTCATGCCGAGTTTCTCCATCGTGCCGCGCCGATAGTTCTCAGTGACGACGTCGGCAGTCGCGAGCATCGTCTTGAGCACCTCCTTGCCGCCCTCGGTCTTGAGGTTGAGCGCGATGCCTCGCTTGTTCCGGTTCACGATCATGAACGACGCCGATTCACCGCTCGCCAGAATCGGCGCGAATCGGCGGCAATCGTCGCCGTTCGGGATCTTTTCCACCTTGATGACTTCCGCGCCCATGTCGGCGAGCATCATCCCGCAGATGGGACCTGACATGATGTGCGCCAGTTCGATAACCCGCATGCCCGCTAGCGGTCCATTCCCCTTTCCTGCCGATTCCGCGGCCTGCAACGATGCGTCGTCTGGTATTTGGTATGCCATCTCAACGCCCCTTGAATTCAGGTTTGGTCTTGCTCAAAAACGCCTCGTATCCTGTGCGGAAATCATCCGTGCCGAAACAGGCGAATCCTTCGTCACGTTCTTCATCGCTGAGCGGCGTCGGATCCATTACGCGACGGATGAATTGCTTGTGCCAGCGCGCGACGAGCGGCGCACCATCGGCAATGCGGCGCGCGGTCTCATAGGTATGCGATGTCACGTCGCCATCGGGAACGATGCGTGTGACCAGTCCTTTCGCGAGAGCCTCGCTCGCGCCAAAAATTCGTCCTTCGAGCAAGATCTCCAGCGCGACCGCTGGACCCGCCAGTTGGACGAGCCCGTCCATTTCCGCATGGGCCATGACCAGGCCCAGGTTTTTGATCGGCACGCCGAATCGGCTGGACTCGCCGCAGATGCGCAGATCGCACATCGCCGCAATCTCGAGACCGCCTCCGACGCATATGCCGTGAATCATCGCAATCAGCGGGTGACGACAACCCTTCAACGCCGCAAGCGTTCGATGCATGATCGCGCCGTAGGCCCGCGCCTGCTCCACGTTGGACCGGTCGGTGCGAAACTCGGCAATATCGTTGCCGGGCGAGAATGCTTTCTCCCCCGCGCCGCGCAGGACGATGCAGCGCAGCGCATCGTCTCTGGACAGCGCGTCGATGGTCTCGCCCAGCGATTGCCACAAGTACTTGGTCATTGCGTTGAGCTTCTCGGGCCGGTCGATGATGACCGTCGCGATATCGCCGTCGCGCGTCGTCACGATGGATGCTTCCGCCACTTTGCCTCCTGATTGAATATTGCATGCGCTTCGGGCCGCCGACGCACAGCCGGAACGGCCCACCGGACACGTCACACGAACTTCCTCGCATGCGCTGTCTCATTCTTTTCATCTTCTACTTCCAGCGTACGGTCGGGGCGCATGGCGAACGAGAGAATGATGCCGGCCGCCATCAGGATCATCGACACCGTGAACGGGAGGTTCCAGTTGCCGGTGCGATCGATGATCCATCCGCCGACGACCGGACTGACGATAGCCGCCAGCGCCGATCCAGAATTCATAATGCCGGCGGCCGTGCCCGAGTGCTTCGGCGCGATATCCATCGGAACCGACCACATAGGTCCGATCGTCATCTCGTTGAAGAAGAACCCGGCCGACAGGCACAGGGCCACGAGCGTGATGGAGAGATTCGACACCAGCATGATCGGAGCAAGCGATAACAGCGTCAGCAGCATGCATACGCCGACCATCATGTTGCGCGCCAGCCGCACGTTCCCGCTCTTGCGCAGGATGCGATCCGTCAGAGAACCGCCGAGCCAGTCACCCAGTACGCCCGCGAAGAACACGCCCGATGCGAACAGCGCGGACTTGCCCAACTGCATGTGATAGTTGTGCAGGAAGTACTGAGGGATCCACCCGAGGAACAGCCAAAGGACCCAGCCATAGCAGAAATAGACGGCGGTCACGGGCGCCATGCGACCGAGCAACGTGCGCCATGGCACGGCCTTCCGTTCCTTCACGCCCGAGTAAGTGGCGAGTGTCTGGCATTCGCTGTCGGTGATGCGGGGATGATCGCGCGGATTGTCGCGGAAGTAGAACACCCATGCGAGCGCCCACAAGAAGCTGATGATACCGGTAATGACGAAAGCACCGCGCCAGCTCGTCGCGACCATCAGCCATACGATCAGTGGTGGCGCAACTGCATTCCCGATGCGGGATGCTGCATGCGTAATACCTTGTGCGAAACCGCGCTGATCGGCCGGCATCCAGTTCGACATGGCGCGCGTTGCGGTCGGAAAGGTAGCGCCCTCGCCCAGGCCGAGAAGAACGCGAGCGACGATCAGCGAAACGAAGCCGCCAGCCATGCCGGTCAGTACCGTCGCGCCCGCCCAGATAATGGCGCATACCGTGAGCGTCCGACGCGGCCCGAAGCGGTCGCCCACCCATCCACCGATGATCTGGAAAACCAGATACGGGTATGCAAATGCGGAGAACACAAAGCCGATCTGTGTATGTGAAAGACCGAGTTCCGCGCCGAACTGACTGGCAGCGGTACTGACGTTCACGCGGTCGATATAAGTGATGAAATACATCGCGCATAGCAGCAATAGAACGCGCGTGGTGGCTCGACGGAACATCATCGTCTCCTTGAGTGGTCGCGTGCGTGAGCCGGCGCATCATGGCGCCTGCCACGACTTACGGAACAGCGTGTTGTTGCTTGGAACGGAAGACTGGCGCGTGTCTATGGCGCTCGTCGGCGTGATCGTCGCCTGTCCGGTTTGTACGATGGTGTCATGGCTTCGTCTCCGATTCGCGGATCGATAACGTGTCCGCTGTTATGTGTCGATGAATGAATCGTTAAGCTCTACACTCTGCTCCGTTTCATGCGAGGGCTTGCTCAAGCACGCGCGCCACATGCAACGCTTCGGTCTGTGCGCCATCGCTGATCTGATGCCTGCAACTCGTACCATCCGCCACGATGATGCCGTCTTGCGCGTCGCGGGCCTTACGCACCGCCGGCAAGAGCGACAACTCCGCCATGGCTTGGGATGCTTCGTAATGTTCCGCCTCGTAGCCGAAGCTACCGGCCATGCCACAGCATGACGACTCGATAGTCTTGACGTCCAACTCGGGAATCCATGCAAGCACCGCTTCGACCGGCCGCACGGCGTCGAATGCCTTTTGATGGCAATGGCCGTGCAGCAGCGCCCTGGGCTTGTCGAGCGCCTTCAGCGCAAGCTCTAAGCGACCGGCGGCATGTTCCCGAACGAGGAATTCCTCAAACAAAAGTGATGCTTCGGAGACCTTACTAGCTGCATCTCCGTATCCATAGCCGAGAAACTCGTCGCGCAATGACAACAGGCAAGAAGGCTCCAGCCCGACTATGGCCACGCCGCGCTGAACATACGGCAGCAGCGTATCGAGCGTGCGGCGCGCTTCGGCTTTCGCGTCTTCGACGAGTCCCGCCGCAAGGAACGTCCGCCCGCAGCAAAGCGGTCGCTCGCCTGCTCTCGTGTTCAGATGCACCGTATAGCCGGCCGCTTGCAACACCCGCTGCGCGGCGCGAGCATTCTCCGGCTCCATGTAGTTGTTGAACGTATCGACGAACAGCAGCACTTCCTTCGTCGCGGATGTGACCGTTTCGGTCGCCGCTGCATCCAGGAATGGCCTCTTGAATCGGGGGAACGCGCGTTGTGGCGCGAGTCCCAGCTTTGCCTTGAGCCAGCGCCCCGTGCTGGGCAGGTTCCTTTCGAGGGCGCTGCCGAGCCACGGCATGCGGCTCGCAAAAGGCGCGTACCGAGGAAGGTAAGCAATGAGTCTTTCGCGCATACGCAGACCATGACGCGCCGTCCATGCCGCACGCGCTTCGATCTTCATGCGCGCCATATCGACGCCCGTCGGACAGTCGCGCTTGCATCCCTTGCAGGAAACGCAGAGGTCGAGCGCCTCCTTGACGTCCTGACTCGCGAGCCCTTCTCCGGACTCGCCGAGCTGACCTGAGAGCGCAAGACGCAGCGTGGTCGCACGGCCTCGCGTGACATGTTGCTCGTCCTTCGTGATGCGGTAACTCGGGCACATGGTCCCCGCATCGAATTTGCGGCAATGCCCGTTGTTATTGCACATCTCGACGGCTTTCGCGAGGCCGCCCGTGAGATCGCCACCCGAGCCGACAACGCCTTCGAGGCCCGTCGACGGATCGCGCGTGACGTTCCATGCGGACCAGTCGAGTTGCGTCGTGGTCTCCCGCTCGCGATACGACGGCGGAAACCTGAATAGCGCGGCATCGTCCATCTTCGGCGGCGCGACGATTCGGTCCGGGCTCATCCGGTTATCCGGATCGAAGAGCCGCTTGATGTCCCGAAACGCTTCATTGATGCGGGGCCCGTATTGCCATGCGACCCATTCGCCACGGCAGAGGCCATCGCCATGCTCGCCCGAATAAGCGCCCTTGTATTCGCGCACCATCGCCGCGGCCTCTTCCGCGATGGCGCGCATCTTCGACGCGCCATCGCGACGCATATCGAGAATGGGCCGCACATGCAACGTACCGACGCTTGCATGTGCATACCATGTGCCCTCCGTGCCGTGCCTTCTGAAGACTTCAGTCAGACGGCTCGTGTATGCCGCAAGATGCTCGAGCGGGACCGCGCAATCCTCGATAAAAGAAACCGGCTTGCCATCGCCCCTCAGGCTCATCATGATGTTGAGCCCCGCCTTGCGCACTTCCCATAGCGCCTTTTGAGGGCCGGCCTCAGGCATCTGCACGACGGATCCAGGCAAGCCCAGATCGCCCATCAACTCGACCAGCTGCGCCAGCTTCATCAACTGCGCGTCGCGATCGGCGCCTGCGAATTCCACGAGCAGCACCGCTTCGGGATTGCCGACGAGCGCCTTCTCGATGACCGGACGAAACGACGGATTGGACATCGCGAGGTCGATCATCGTGCGATCGACGAGCTCCACTGCAACCGGTCCGAGCTTCACGATGCGCTGTGTCATGTCCATCGCGTCATAGAAGCTCGGGAAATTGACGACGCCGAGCGTCTTATGCGCAGGAATCGGCGAGAGCTTGAGCGTCAATTGCCGGCTGAACGCAAGCGTGCCCTCGGACCCGACCAGCAGGTTCGCGAGGTTGGGCTCACCGTCGCTGAAAGGCAGCGGGCTCTGGCAATCGAAGAGATCGAGGTTGTATCCCGCCACGCGTCTCAGTACCTTCGGAACGCGCTCGCGCAGTTCATCGTGTTCGCGCATTGCAATGCTGCGCACTCCGTCGACGAGGTCGCGCATGCGTGAATCCAGTTGCATCGCTGATAGCCTGGCGAAGCGCGCTTCATGGCCGTCAGCGAGGATCGCGTCGATCGCCTCGACGTTGTGCACCATGATGCCGTATTCCATCGAGCGCGAGCCGCATGAGTTGTTGCCGGCCATGCCGCCTATCGTGCATTGCGCGCTCGTCGATACGTCGACAGGAAACCATAGGCCATGCGGCTTGAGCCAGGCATTCAGATGATCGAGCACGACACCCGGCTCTACGGTCACCGTGCGAGCGTCTTTGTCGAAGTGAACGATATTGTTCAGCCACTTCGTCGTATCGATGACGAGCGCTTCTCCGACGGTCTGTCCGCATTGGCTCGTTCCCGCGCCGCGTGCGAGGACGCTCGCGCCGTGTGCACGCGCGATGTCGAGGGCCACGCGAAGATCTTCCTGATCTCTCGGGACCGCTACGCCGAGCGGCATGATCTGGTAGATGGATGCATCGGTCGCATAGCGCCCGCGCGAGGCGCGGTCGAACAGCACATCTCCCTTCAACTCGCGCTGCAAGCGTGCCTGCAGAGGCGTAGGCGCCGAGCCGACCCGCGCTCGCTCGGAAGCAGGCACCAGATGTATCGGCTTGACTAGACGGTCGGTGGTCGAGTTGAGCATCGTCGCGCTATCGCTGAAGGGGCCGTGGACTTTTGAATGCGTAATGCCTAATGCCTAATGCCTAATGCGTCATTCAAAATGCAATTGAACCGGAGGAAGGCCGTCGATTGCGCCAATCGCTGTACCGGGTCCGTCGGGAAACGCGATGCCGGTGTAAGACCCTGCTGTGATCGCCACGCCCTTCTCGACGGCGAGGCCGCGGGACACCGCGTGATTGATGGTCCATGCCAGCAGCCGCCGCGGGTCGCCTGCGGGATTCGCGGGCGTCGCGTCGAAGAGCGGCCGGCCGTCGTACGTAAAGGCCATCGTCGGCGATACGAACGGGAACGACTCGTCATACGGCACGCCTTCGCCGAGCACCAACGCGCCGTGATTTTGCAAATCCGCGAGTTGCCAGAGTTTGTCGACATCCGGCCATGCGGCGAAGCGGCTCGCGACGACTTCGATTGCCGAATGAATGCAATCGATAGCTGCCAGCACTTGCGCCTCGTCATACGGACCGCTACCCGCTTCGAAGCGCCGGTTGAACGTGAACGCCACCTCGAGTTCCAGCCCGGCCTTGCCGAAAGCCTGCATCGAAAGGCGCGCGCCCGAGCGATGCACGCCGTCCGCCGGCAGGAGCGCACCCTGAATGGGACCGTCCGTCGATTTGGCGCCGACCTTCCAGCCGCCGATGGCAGTTGCATGACCCGCATTTGCAGCGCCTGCGCCGAGCGCGCGCAAGGTCGCCTCTTGCACAGCGTAGGCTTCGTCCGCGCTGGAAGGTCGCGCGCCTTCGGGCAAGGTGTCGAGCTTCGCGCGGTGCGCCTTCGCTTGCACGAAGAGCCGAGCGGCAGCGGCAGCGTCGAACCGGGCGCTCATGCGGCCACCTTCAGATCGGGCTTTGCGGTATGGCTCGTCAGATAGCTCATCGCTGCGGCCACGCCGCTGTCTTTTAGCGGCACGCCGGCGAGATTCAGTCCCATCTCGCAGCCCGTGAGTGCGGCCATCAGCGTGAGATCGTTGCAGTCGCCCAGATGCCCGATGCGGAACATGCGACCCTTCAGCTTGCCGAGGCCCGTGCCGAGCGACATGTCGAAATGTTCGTAAATGAGCTTGCGCACAGAGTCGGCATCGACGCCTTCCGGCATCATCACCCCCGTGAGTACCGGCGAGTAGACGGCGGGATCGGCACATTGAATTTCGAGTCCCCACGCCGTGACTGCGGAACGGCACGCCGCGGCAAGCCGCTGATGTCGCGCGAACACATTGTCGAGTCCTTCCGCGAAGATCATGTCCAGTGCTTCGAGGAGGCCGTAAAGCAGGTTCGTATTGGGCGTGTAAGGCCAATAGCCCTGCTTGTTCATTTCGATGATCTCTTTCCAGTCCCAGAACGCGCGCGGCAGCTTTGCCTCGTTCGATGCTTCCAGCGCCCTCTGCGAGACCGCGTTGAAGCTGATGCCAGGCGGAAGCATCAGGCCTTTCTGCGAGCCCGACACCGTGACGTCGACGCCCCACTCGTCGTGGCGGTAATCGGCGGATGCCAGGCCCGAGATGGTGTCCACGAGGAGCAGCGCGGGATGACCGGCGGCATCCATTGCGCGGCGCACTGCGGCAATGTCGGACGTCACGCCGGTCGACGTCTCGTTGTGAACGACGCAGACGGCCTTGATCGCATGCTGCGTGTCTTCGCGCAGACGCTTTTCGATCATGTCCGGCTGCACGCCGCGACGCCAGCCTTCGATGCCCGGCAAACCGAGAAACTCAGGTCTCAAGCCGAGCTTCTCGGCCATCTTCTTCCAAAGGCTCGCGAAGTGGCCGGTCTCGTACATGACGACGGCATCGCCCGGACTCAGCGTATTGGAAAGCGCCGCTTCCCACGCGCCCGTTCCCGACGCCGGATAGATCACTACCGGCTGCGTCGTTTTGAATATGCGCTTGATGCCCTCCAGCACCTTCAAGCCCAGCGCGCCGAACTCCGGGCCGCGATGGTCGATGGTCGGGTAGCTCATTGCACGCAGAATGCGATCGGGTACTGGACTAGGCCCTGGAATCTGCAAAAAGTGACGGCCAGCGGGATGAAAGTCGAGCTTGAGCATCGATGCGCGTCCTTAGAAAATTGAATTTTGCATGCAAAATACTCTAACGCAGCGACTCTCCCCGGCCAAGGATTTATTAGGCCGAATGGCCTAGGGATAACCCGTTAGCGGTTTTCCGGGCTTTCGGTGAGCTAGAATTGCCTGAAACGAATTTCGAGGTATTGAATGCAAAACCTGGATCTACCGGAAGCGCGCTTGCCATCCGCCTTGCTGCCCAAGCTGGAACGGCTGCGGCTACATGACACCGTCGTGGACAACCTGCGCAACTTCATCGTCGAGGGCTTGCTTGCGCCGGGAGTCAAGCTCAACGAGCGCAAGCTCTGCGAGACGCTGGGCATTTCGCGCACGCCGCTGCGTGAAGCACTCAAGGTACTGGCGGCTGAAGGGCTGATCGAGATCGCGCCCAATAGAGGCGCCTCCGTCGCGCAGATGAGCGACCTCGAGATTCGGGAGATGTTCGAACTGATGAGCGGGCTCGAAGCGTTCTCCGGCGAACTGGCTTGCGAACGCATCACGCCTGCCGAGATTGCGGACATCAAGGCGCTGCATGAAGAGATGGTTCAATGCCGCGCGCAAAACGATCTGTCCGGCTATTACGCGCGGAACCGGGCCATACACGACAAGATCAACGAGGCCGCGCGCAACACTGCCCTACGGCAAACCTACGTGTCGATCAATCGTCGTTTGCAGGCGCTGCGGTTTCGCTCAAACTTTCAGACGCCGAAGTGGGATAGCGCTATCCGTGAGCACGAGGAGATGATCGCGGCACTGGAAACGCGCGACGGCTCGCGCATGGCCGGCATCCTGCGTCGCCATCTGCTGGGCAAGCGCGATGCGGTGCTTGCTGAACGCACGCTCACGACGGTCAAGCCTGCTGCGGCGGCAAAGCGCCGCGCCAAAGACGCATAATGAATGCACGTTGAGATAGCTGCCTCACTGCGGGGTCGAAGAATCCCCGAAGGCTGACGGTACGTTTTCTCGACGTGATCCAATGGTTGTGTGCGGGGCGCTGATCCGGATGCGTGCGAAGTCCGCAACGCAGCTTTCCTCCTGCTCATTCGGTTCTCTTGTATCGCAAGATCTTGTCGACCTCGACAATTGCCAAAGGCCCATTTCCGGCATTCTTTATTCGGCATTCAGCATGCAATCGACCCAAGGCGTCGCTGCCACCGTCATCGAACTGCCTTTCACCCGGCCTTTCGACTGGACTCGCTTGTGCGCCTTCATCGGCGGACGAGCGTCGGCGGGCGTGGAGACGGTCGAGGGCGGCGTGTATCGTCGCGCGATCGAATGGCGTGGCGACGATGGAATCGTCGAGGTGACGCCGCATGAGCGCAAGCATCGTCTGGTGGTAACGGTTCAAGGCGATGTTCGTCGGCACGCCGACGAACTTGCGCAGCCGCTTTCGCGCATGTTCGACGTCGGCGCTGATCCGCGCGCCATCGGTCGCTGGCTCGCGCGCGATCCGCTGCTCGCGCCGCTCGTCGAGGCCGCGCCCGGCTTGCGTGTTCCGGGCGCCTGGTCGGGGTTCGAGCTTGTCGTGCGAACCATCGTCGGCCAGCAGGTCAGCGTGAAAGGTGCATCGACGATCATGGCGCGGATTGTTCAGCGCGCAGGGCGCCGCATCGACGGTCATGCGCATGAAGGCACGGCCTGGCGGTTTCCGACGCCAGCGGAACTCGCGGCCGCCGACCTCCGCCAGATCGGCATGCCGGGCAAACGCGTCAAGACCGTGCAGCGGTTCGCGCAAGCCGTGGCAACGGGCGCACTTCCGATCGACACACCGGGAATCGATCGCGAGCACCTGAAACGTGACCTGCTCGCGATGCCCGGCATCGGACCGTGGACCGTCGGCTATGTCGCGATGCGGGCGCTACGCGATCCCGACGCGTGGCCCGATGCCGACCTCGTGCTCATGCAGGCAATCGCGCGGCACGAGCCGTCGCTGACCACATCGGCGCAACAGAGAGCGTATTCGGATCGCTGGCGCCCCTGGCGTGCCTACGCCGCCATGCATCTGTGGAACGGCGTCGCGATGCAAGCGGGGCGCGCCCGAGGCGGGTGAGTTTGCATGCCGTCGTTTGTATGCCGCATGCCCGACGTTTGCATACCGAATGCAACTCATATTTCCGCGGCATTGTTGACCCGTGGAGGGACGACAGCCTCCGGCACCCAGTTCACGACTGCCATGCAGGCGTATAGTCTGCGTGACGCACAAAGGAGAACACGATGAACGACGAGACGTGGCAGCACCAGGTGCGCATTCGCCTCAGTCCGTACTATGCGCAACTGGTTCGCAAAGAACCGGAACATGCGGCGCTGTCATCGCTGAATGCGCTGCTCGGCAAGCACCACGCGGTGCTGAAATGCCAATTCGACGCCTTCGCCGATTACGTCGCTGAAGCGGAACGCGAAGGCACGCAGCACTATCCGCTCTATCGATGGACGCGCGAAACGATTGAGAATCCCGCTAAAAAAGCGAAGTACCTAGAAGCCTTCACATTTTACGTGCGTGGCGACGAGCTATACGACAAGACGCTAGCCGATGCGCTCCAGGCCGATCTCTTGCAGCTCAAGGCGAACTTCAGCGACGCCATCATCGACGTTAGCAAACTGGATTCGAACCCGGCGCACAATCCGCAACCGCCGTCGTACGGCAAAGATTGACGGAACGTGCGGTTCACGCACGGAGCATCGTGATGGTTGCCGGGTCGGCTAACCAACTTTCATGCATGCTGAGCGCATGGCGCAGTTGCGCCGCGAAGATCCCATGCAAAGCATCCATCACGAGTTCGCTTGAATTCGCGTTGTCCGCTTTCGAACGGCCGGGCGTCGAAGCGATCATCGGGCGAATGATCGGCCAACACCGCGACTTAGCTTCGCGAGAACGGCCAGGTGGACCGTGACTCACCACAGCGCCCCATGGGCCGTGCGCTGATGGCGATCTGCAAGACGCGAAACGATGATTCGGACGACTACCTATCGCGTCACTTCATCACTTGGTTTAAGCGAGTCCTACATGCGCGACGTCCATACATGCTTGCGGTGTGATCGCCACGCGCATCACCCGCCTGATCGAAGCCACGCGAAAAGACACACGCCGCCATGATTCATGTGGTTGTCGCAAGACTAAACCGATGACATCGCGTGAAACAAGTTCGCGCGGGACATCGCCGCGGCGTTCTCCTATAGTCACCGCGTCGCCGCACGCAACGTCAAGTGGCTCACTCATGGAGGAGAACTACCGTGAACGACAAATCGACTTCTGCTGGCTTATTCTCCTCGAAGGCAGGCTTGCGCCGGCTGCTGATCGCCGTCGCGACGACGGCGCTCGCGCTCTCGAGCGGTTCCGCGTTCGCGGGCTGGGCGCGCGGCGGCACGGCATATACCGGCCGCGGCGCCTATAGCGGCGCGCACGTCGGCGCGTGCGGCGGCGGAAGCTGTTCCCATGCGGGCGGCGTCATGAACCCGTGGGGCAGCGTCGCGACGAATTCCGGCACGGTGACGCGCACGGCCCCCGGTCAGTTCTCGAACTCGGGCACGGCCTATGGTCCCTACGGACGGTCCATGCAGCATGCAGGCGACACCACGTGCGCGGGCGGTTCGTGCTCGCATACTGGCAACGTCACCAGCCCGAACGGCAAGACCGCAACCACCGCGGATACCGTGACGCGTAGCGCGCCGGGGCAGTACTCGTCTTCGGGCTCGGTAACGGGACCGAACGGGAACACATCCGAGCACAGCGCGTCCACGACTTGCGCCGGCTACACATGCAACCGCTCGGGCACCATCGACACATCGAACGGCGGCACGGTTGCTCATGCAGGAAGTGGAACGAGCGTCGCGCAGGGCGTCGTTGTCACGTCGAGCATCGTCACCGCCACCACGGGCACGCATAGCACGACCGTCGTGGCAGGCGGCACCGTCACCGGCGGCACCACGGTCGTCGCGGCGCCGCCGCCTTCCTCGACTGTGTTAGTCGCTCCGCCGCCTTCGCCCACGACGGTCGTTGTGGCTGCGCCCCCGCCGCCGCCCCAGCCGGTCGCGGTATATGCCGCACCCGCGCCGCGTCCCGCCGTCTGGGTCCCGGGTCACTGGGTCGGAACCGTGTGGGTTCCAGCGCACTGGGCCTGAATGCAGAATGCAATCGCGATAAAACGCCCCTGCCGTCGGGTGACCGGCTGGCGGTACACTGCCAGTCAACGCAGCTTTCGAACGGACTCGACATGCGTGAAGGCGTTTTCGGTATGCAAAATGCGAAGGCGGCCCGCCAATGACGCGGCCTCGCATGCCACGATCGCACTTCGCCCGCGATCATGCCAGGCGAGTTCTGCACGACCTCACGTGGTCGGTCGGGCCGCTGATCGTGGCATCGGCGCTCGCCATTGCGCTAGTGGTGTGGCTCGTCAATCCCGCACCGCCGCGATCCATCATCATCACAGCGGGGCCACCCGATAGCTCGCTGTATCAGATCGCCGGGGAGTACGCGAAAGTGCTGGCACGTAACGGCGTCGCGCTGAAGGTGCTGCCGTCCGACGGCTCGGTGCAAAACGTCGAACGCCTGCTCGATTCGAAGACCCACGTCGATCTCGGACTCGTGCAAGGCGGCATCGCCACGCCGCGGCAAGCGGCCACGTTGATGTCGCTCGGCAGCGTGGCTTACGTGCCCCTGGTCGTGTTTTATCGCGGCAAGGGCCTGACACTGCTCTCGCAACTGGAAGGCAAGCGCGTTGCCATCGGACGCGAAGGAAGCGGCACGCGCACGCTGTCGCTGAAGCTGCTCGAAGCGAACGGCATCACGCCCGGCGGCAGCACGCAACTGCTATCGACCGATGGACTTGAGGCTGCCACGCAGCTCGTCAGCAAAGAGGCCGATGCAGTCTTCCTAAGTGGCGATTCCGCGACGCGCACGTTGATGCTGCGCCTCTTGAAGGTGCCCGGCATCTCGGTGATGGACTTCAACGAAGCGGACGCCTATACGCGCCTCTTTCCCTATCTCGACGAGATCGAGTTGCCGCCCGGCGTCCTCGATCTCGGCCGGCGCATTCCGCCGCAAGCCGTGCATTTGATCAGCCCGACCGTCGAACTGGTGGCTCGCACGAGCCTGCATCCGGCGTTGTCCGACTTGTTGATCGAAGCGGCGCAGGAAGTGCACGGCAAGGCGGGGCTGTTGCAGCGCGCGGGCCAATTTCCGAGCCCGGTCGCGCACGAATTCCCGATCAGTGAAGACGCGAGCCGCTATTACCGCTCCGGCAAGAGCTTCCTTTATCGCGCGCTGCCGTTCTGGCTGGCGAACCTGGCCGATCGCGCGCTCGTGTTGTTGTTGCCCGTGGCCGTGTTGATCTTTCCGGCGCTTCGCATCGTGCCAGCGTTGTATCGGTGGCGCGTGCGATCGCGCATCTATCGCTATTACGGCGCGCTCATTGCATTGGAGCGCGGCGCGATGCATCTTTCAAGCGATGACGAACGGCGCGCGCTGCTTGTCGAGCTGGACGACATCGAAGCCTCACTGGATACGCTGAAGCTGCCGCTCGCCTATACGGATGCGCTCTATGTGCTTCGCGAGCACATCGGCTTCGTGCGCTCGCGGTTGAGTACTGCGGGCAGACGAGACAAGCAGACCGTGTGACCGCCGGCCGTGCAGCGCCTGACCACAATCGACGCATCACTTGAAGCCCGCCACCGCGTGCGGAACGTACGGCGCTTCGAGTAGCGCGATCTCTTCGGGCGTCAAGTTCAGAGACAACGCTGCGACTGCATCGCTCACATGATGAGGCTTCGACGCGCCAATGATTGGCGCGGTCACCGGCGCTTTTTGCGCCACCCAGGCCAGTGCGACCTGAGCGCGCGGAACGTTGCGTGCGTTCGCCACGGCCGCCACTGCCTCGACTACCGCACGATCCGCATCATGCGTTTGATAGAGCGTGCTGCCGAACGTATCCGTTTGCTGACGCTCGGAAGTCGCATCCCAATCGCGCGTGAGACGTCCTCGTGCAAGCGGACTCCACGGCAGCACGCCGATGCCCTCATCCGCGCATAGCGGCAACATCTCGCGCTCCTCTTCGCGATAGAGAAGGTTCAAATGATTCTGCATGGTCTTGAACTCAGTCCAGCCATTGGCACGCGACGTATAGAGTGCTTTGCTGAACTGCCATGCATACATCGACGATGCGCCGATATAGCGCGCCTTGCCGGCCTTTACGACGTCGTGCAATGCTTCGAGCGTCTCTTCTATCGGCGTCGTATAGTCCCAGCGATGGATCTGATAGAGATCCACGTAATCGGTCCCGAGCCGTCGCAGGCTGTTGTCGATCTCGTTCATGATCGCCTTGCGCGACAGCCCCGCGCCATTGGCACCAGGCCGCATGCGATTGAAGACCTTGGTCGCGATCACGATGTCATCGCGCGTCGTCATTTCGCGCAACGCGCGTCCGACGATTTCTTCCGAGGTCCCATCCGAATAGCTATTCGCAGTGTCGAAGAAATTAATGCCTGCATCGAGCGCCTGTTGAATGACGGGACGGCTTTTCTCTTCGTCCAGCGTCCAGGGATGCGTGCCGCGTTCGGGAATACCGAAGGTCATGCAGCCAAGGCACAGGCGCGACACTTCCAGACCGGTTGTACCGAGTTTCACGTAGTCCATCGGGACGTTCTCCTTGCAGTCGATTGAGTTTCAATAGATGGCGTCGTCGCTGTGAGAGGCCAAGACACTGACATTAGCGCAGGTTGCGATGCGTTGCTTGGGAGTCAGTCATCGCCAAAAGAAAAGTGCCCGCACGGTGGCGGGCACTAAGAGTCACACAGGTTAGAAACGGATCTGAATCAGGACCTCACCGGTTCCCCTTCTTCCATATCCTGCGGGCCGGATATGGTTTCGAGCGCCGTATCATGATGCAGCAGCAACACCGCCGCCACGCCGATCAGCCCCGCCCCCGACAGACACAGCAGTCCCGCGCCGAAGCCGCCCGTGCTGTCCTTGATCCAGCCCATCACATACGGACCGAAGAAGCCCGCCAGATTGCCGAGCGAGTTGATCGCCGCGATACCGCCCGCAGCCGCCGCGCCGGAAAGAAACGCGGCAGGCAAGGTCCAGATCACCGGCAGGCAGCCGAAGATGCCGAAGCCGGCGATCGACAGCGCAATCATCTTCAGCACCGGATTATCGAGGCCAGCCGACGCTGCGATCCCGCCCGCCGCGACCATGAGCGCGATAGCCACGTGCCAGCGTCTTTCGAGCTTGCGGTCCGAATGACGTCCCCACAGCACCATGCTGATCACGCCGACTACATACGGCAGCGATGTCACGAAGCCAGTTTGTACGTTGCTCAGGCCGAATGCCTTGACGATTTGCGGCAGGAAGAAGCTCAAGCCATAGTTGGTTGAATTGGCGCCGAAATAGATCAACGCAATGGCCAGCACTCGACGGTTGAAGAGCGCCTCTTTGACGCTGAACGAATGCACCGCCTCACGATGCGCGCGCTCGTGCGCCTGGCGGTCCACGAGCCACTGGCGCTCGTCATCGGCGAGCCAGTGCGCGTCCGCAGGCCTGTCCGTCAGATAGAAGTACACGACGAACGCGAGGAGCAGCGCGGGCAAGGCCTCGATCAGATAGAGCCACTGCCAGCCCGCCATGCCATTGATGCCGTCGAGTTGCAGAAGCGCACCGGAGATCGGTCCGCCGATTACCGTGGAAAGCGGGATCGCAGCCATGAAGTATCCCACCACGCGTCCGCGATATTTCGCGGGGAACCAGAGCGTGAGCAGGAAGATGATGCCCGGGAAGAACCCCGCCTCGGCGATGCCCAGCAGAATACGCAGGCCGTAAAACACGTACGCATTGGACAAGCCGGTCGCTTGCGCGATGTGCGGGATATAGGCCATCGCCGCCGCCAGAATGCCCCATGTGAACATGATGCGGGCGATCCACCGCCGCGCGCCGAAGCGTTCGAGCAAGAGATTGGACGGCACTTCGAAAAAGAAGTACGCGATGAAGAAGATGCCCGCGCCGAAGCCGAATTCTTTCGCAGAGAAGCCGAGCGCCTTGTTCATCTGCAATGCAGCAAAGCCGACATTGACGCGATCCAGATAGGCGATGAAGTAACACACGATCAGGAACGGAACGAGCCGTACCATCACGTGCTTCATGGTGCGAGTTTCAAGGTCCATCAATATCTCCTCCGAATGTGCAAGCGGCAGGTCGTTGATTTAAGTTACGACTTGCCAGCCTACTCTTTACGAAGGCAGTACAGAACTGGTGTTTAGCCTGTACTGAGAGAGGGAGTCGCCCACTTCGCGGGGTCGATCACCGTCTTTTCATGGCATTTATGCGACCGGTAACATACCGGCGTACTCCGGTTCCGGTAATCCTTGCACACCGGGGCGCAAAGCGAAGACGCAGCCGTCGTCGTCGGTCGCGTTGACGGCGGGACGAATCGACGTCACGTAGAGCGTCGAGAGATCGCGCCCGCCGAACGCGCACATCGCCGGCTTGACAGCGGGCAAGGCGATCGATCGGTCGAGCTTGCCCTCCGGGGTGAAGCGCAGCAGGCGGCCCGCATCGTTGGCGCAAGTCCAGTAACAGCCGTCCGCATCAACAGCGGCGCCGTCCGGACGCCCCGCATGGTGGTGCAGATCGGCGAACACGCGGCGATGATGCGGCGTGCCTGTCGCCACGTCGTAATCGAAGGCCCAGATCAGGCGCCGCGTCGGGTGCGAGTCGGACAGGTACATCGTCGCGCCGTCCGGCGAAAACGCGAGCCCGTTCTGCGTGATGAGACCCTCGACGACCGGCTCGGACAGCACGCCGTCTGCGCCATAGCGATACAGCGCGCCCGCCGGGCTGGCAAGCGACATATCCTGCACCATCGTGCCCGCCCAGAAACGCCCTTGCCGGTCGCAGCGCCCATCGTTGAAGCGCATGCCGGGCGCGTCGAAATGGGGCGCAGCAAGCCGGGTAACCCGCGCTTCCCCTGCATTCTCCAGCGTCAACGCGTGCAGCCCGCTTTCCATGCCGGCGACGATCGCGCCCGCGGCATTGAATGCAAAACACGCAATCTGCTCGGGAAGCGTCCAGTCGGCGCGCCGCCCGCTATCGACCTGCAGCTGCACGATGCGCCGGTCGGGGATGTCTACAAAATACAACGCGCTGTCTTTTGCATGCCAGACAGGACACTCCCCGACCGTCGCGCGCCCGGCCGCCTCCAGCCGCTCGACGCGCGGCGCACCGCTCATTGGCTTCGCTCCATCGGCTCGCCGAGAACGAACGCGCCGCCCTGAAACTGCTGCGCGGGATCGTCACGCTCGGCCGTCGGCGCGGTGACCGGGAACCGGTCGTTGAATTCGGCGGAGCTGTCTTGCGGATTGAACCCGAGGAAAGCCGCCTTCGTGTTGTCCCACCACTTCACCGGATTGTTGGATGCGCCATACACGACCGTGTGTCCGACGCGATTGGTGAACAGCGAACAGCGCACCAGTTCGATGAAATCCCGGTAACTAAGGTAGGTGACCAGCATGCGCGGATTCTTGGGTTCTTCGAACGAAGAGCCGATGCGCAGGCACACCGTCTCGATGCCGAAGCGGTCGAAGTAATAACGCGAAAGCGACTCGCCGAAGCACTTCGTCACGCCATAGAGGCTGTCGGGGCGCTGCGGCGCGTCGGCGTCGAGCACTTCGGTCACCGGATGGAAGCCGATCGCGTGATTCGAGCTCGCGAATACGACGCGCTTCACGCCATGACGGCGCGCCGCCTCATAGATGTTGTACGTGCCGCGAATGTTCGCTTCGATCAGGTCGTCGAAAGGCGCTTCCACCGATATGCCGCCAAGATGCACGATCGCATCCACGCCTTCCACCAGGCGCATGACCGCGTCGCGGTCCGCGAGATCGACCGAGCTGACTTCTTCATGCGCCGCGGCATCGTCGAGCGGGGCGATATCGGATGCGCGCACGACGTCGGCCCACTGTGCAAGCGCGCCGCGCACCTGACGGCCGAGATTGCCGGCCGCCCCGGTCAGCAGCAGGCGCCTGAAGGGTTTCCCCGTTACGTTGGTGTTGTCCATCGAAACTCCTCTACTAGATTGAATGCGATGCGGTAAAACGTTTTTCGGCTCTGTCGGCTTGGGCGAACGCACGTCCCCGCTCAGCCGGCGTGTTGTATGCGGTATTCAAAACACCATTCTACGTTCCACTTTTCTGCGACAATCCGGAAACTTGGAAAAACGCGCGAAAACGTTACCCGCCATGAAGAAGACCTCTCCGACCATTCGCGATGTTGCCGCCGCAGCGGGCGTGTCGGTCGCGACGGTATCCAAATACATGAATGGCGCGCAGCGGTTTTCCGCGCCCGTGGAAGCGCGGCTCAAAGCCGCAATCGACTCGCTCGGCTACAGGTCCAACCCGCTCGCGCGCTCGATGATCACGGGTCGCACGCGCACCATCGGTCTGACGATCCTCGACATCAGCAATCCGCACTTCACTAACGTGGTCAAAGGCGCGAATCGCATTGCGCTGAGACACGACTACACGCTGCTGCTCGTCGATATCGACGAAAGTCAGGCGCGCGAGCGTCCGCTCATCGAGGCGTTGGCGCAGCGCGTGGATGGCCTGATCGTCAGCTCGCGCCTCTCCGACGAAGACGCGCGCTGGATGCTCGATCTCGACAAGCCGGTCGTGCTTCTGCGCAATGCCGAGGCCCTGCCCATTCCGAGCGTCGGAATCGACAACCGCCTCGCCTCGCACATGCTCGCGCGGCATCTGCTGAATCTCGGGCATCGGCATATTGCATACCTTGGCTTCGGTCAGGCGCGCATCAACGATGAACGGATTCGCGGCGTGCGCGAATGTCTTCAAGATGCAGGGCTCGAACTCGACGTATATGATGCGCATGCTCCGACCTCGCTTGCCGGCGAACATGCGTGCTCGCGCGTCATGCTCGGACCGAAGCGTCCCCAAGCGGTGATCTGCTACAACGACCTGATCGCGCTCGGCTTCATGAAGGAAGCCGCGACGCTCGGCATTCGCGTGCCTCAGGACGTCTCTGTCACGGGCATCGACAACGTGCCCTACGGCGCATACGCCGCGCCCGGACTCACCACCGTCGATATACAGAGCGAGAAGATGGGCGAACTCGCGATGCAGAAGCTGATCGACGCGCTCGCCGGCCATCCGGACCCCGGCAATTCCATGTTCGAGCCGCGCTTGATCGTGCGTGAATCGACGGCTCCGGCCGCGGCCATGACGACCGAGTGACGCGCGACGCATCGTGTCGATGTCGTTCACGATGCGTCGCAAGATGCGCTCAGGCGTCGAGTTTGGCGGGCGCCATTTTCGGCGTCAGCACATGCATGACGCCGAACGCGACGAGGTAAGCCAGCGCGCCGATCGCAAAGAGCGCCCAGTACTGGCCGGTACGTTGCAGAACCTGGCCGATCACTTCCGAGAACAGCACGCCGCCGATCGACCCTGCCATTCCGCCGATGCCGACCACGGCGCCCACCGCACGACGCGGGAACAAGTCCGAAGCCGTCGTGAAGAGATTCGCCGACCATCCCTGATGCGCCGCCGCCGCGAGACCGACGATCGCCACGGCGAGCCACAGATCGTGGACCTGCGAAACGAATGCAATCGGCAGTACGCAGCATGCACAGATCAACATCGCGGTTTTGCGTGCTGCATTCACACTCCAGCCCGCGCGCAGCAGCGCCGACGAAATCCAGCCGCCGCCGATACTGCCCACCGTGGTGATCGCATAGATCACGACGAGCGGCAGGCCGATGTGCTGCATGTCCATGCCGCGCGATTCGTTGAGCCACTTCGGCAGCCAGAACAGGTAGAACCACCACACCGGGTCGGTCAGGAACTTGCCGATGAGGAAGGCCCACGTTTCGCGCTTGCGGATCAGCACCTTGAAGCCCGGCGCGCCCGCCTTGGCATGGCCGGCGTCGGCAGCTTCCGCTTCGTCCTTTTCGTGCGAAAGGTCGTCGCCGTGCGTGCGGCTGTCGGGCTGGCGATACATGAAGAACCAGACCACGAGCCATACGAGGCCGATTGCGCCGACGATCACGAACGCCGCGCGCCAGCCCAGCGCCACGGCGAGCGCCGGAATGATGGCGGGCGCGAACACCGCGCCGATATTCGCGCCTGAATTAAAAATACCAGTGGCGAGCGCGCGCTCGTGGCGCGGAAACCATTCCGCCGTCGTCTTGATCGCAGCCGGGAAGTTGCCGCCCTCGCCGATGCCGAGCAGCGCGCGAACCATCGCGAATCCCATCACCGAACCGACCGCCGCATGCAGCATCGCGGCCAGGCTCCAGACGAACATCGCCAGTGCGTACGACAGCCGGGTGCCGAGCCAGTCGACGATACGCCCGAAGCACAACAGCCCGACCGCATAGAACGCCGAAAACGCGATGACGATGCGCCCGTACTGGATCTGCGTCCAGCCGATGTCATGCTGAAGCAGGGGCGCGAGCAGACCCAGGATCTGCCGGTCCATGTAGTTGATGACGGTCGCAAAGAAGAGCAACGCACACACGGTCCACCGATACCTGCTGGCGGTGCGTGCGAGGCCGACGACGGCTGTTTGCATGAATGTCTCCGGTACGCGGCGGCGCTCGTCGTGCCGCGTGTCAGTTTGTGAAGGCGACGGGCGCCGTTTGCATGCGTCGAGCTAAAAGAGCCGCGCTGCGCTTTTCTTGGAAAACGTTTTTCGAAGGATATAGCGATTTGCACGAAGACGCCTACCCCGGGACTTACCCTAACGGAGCCGACGGGTCGTTCCACGTGATGCCGCGCGAGCCGGCAGCGTTAATCGTTTTCTAGCAAGTGCGGCTCCGTGGCATTTTGCGTGCGGAATGCCGCACACAGAATGCCGGCGACCATTACGGCCGACAGTGCGAAGCGAAGACCTCGAGACGGAAAAAGGGCCGATCGACTAAAGCTGCGTCCACTTTTTGCCGATAGATACCGGACACCTTCCCAAGATTTAAGTACTTATGCTCTTTCAACGTCTCGCCCGCATGAATGCCGGGACAAAGTTCGCGGTTCTCGCATGCACGCTCGCCGCCATCGTCGTCGCCTCTTTCACGCTTGCCGTCACGCGCTCCGCGGGCGAGCAAGTCGACGCTCATGCGCTCGCCCGCGTGGAAAGCGACAATCGTTCGATAGTGACGATGATCCGTCTGTACGACACGGCAGTGAGCGCCGAAGTCGCGCGCTTCATGACCATGTTCTCGCATCGCCTGCCTAACGATTTCGCACTCGACGGCACGCAAACCGTCGATGTCGCCGGGGCAGCGACGCCTCGCCTCAGCGCGGGCGATAAGCCCCTGAACGGCGACTTTTCCATTCCGGATGCGTTTCTGGAAGAAAGCGGCGCGATCTCGACCATCTTCGCGCGCACCGGGGACGACTTCGTGCGCGTCACCACGTCGCTCAAAAAGCAGGACGGGTCGCGTGCC
Source organism: Caballeronia sp. SL2Y3 (assembly GCF_022879575.1). Classification (NCBI taxonomy): domain Bacteria; kingdom Pseudomonadati; phylum Pseudomonadota; class Betaproteobacteria; order Burkholderiales; family Burkholderiaceae; genus Caballeronia; species Caballeronia sp. SL2Y3. Next base: position 71,982 of record NZ_CP084262.1, on the reverse strand, counting down.
GTGGGCACGATGCTCGACCGCAAAGGCCCCGCGTACGGTCCGGTGCTCGCAGGGAAAAGCTATATCGGCATGGCTGCGCTCTTCGGCAAGCAATACATCACCGAATACAAGCCCGTGAAAGATGCCGCAGGCCGCGTGATCGGCGCGCTGTTCGTGGGCGTCGACGTGACGGCGGAAATGGCCGCGCTTCAGAACGACATCCGCAAGTTGACGGTTGGCGAGAGCGGCTATCACTTCGTCGTCGATGCGTCGAACGGGCCGAACCGCGGCAAGCTGCTCGTGCATCCCGGCAACGAGGGGCAGGCGGCGGACGAGCGCGTTGCACCGTTCGCGCACATGCTCGATACGCGCGAAGGCCTGCTCGCGTTCGATGGCGCCGACATCGCCGGCGCCGACGCGCATGTCCACGGCGGCGCAAAGGAGATCGTCTTTACAACGGTGCCCGAATGGAACTGGATGATCGGCGGCATCGCATATCGCGATGAATTGCTCGCCGGCATTCACGCAAGCCGCAATCGCTTCCTTTTGCTCGGCCTCGTCGTCATCGCCGCGCTCGTCGGCGCGCTGCTGTATGCCGTCTCCAAGCTCGTTGGCGCTCCTATCGACGAAGTGACGCGCGCCTCCGAACGCATCGCGGCGGGCGATCTGACCGTGCGCATCGACACGGCGCGCCAGGACGACATCGGGCGTCTGATGCGCGCGATCGACGGCGTCTCGCAAGGGCTCGCCGGCATCGTCGCGCAGGTGCGAAGCGCATCCGCCGATATGACGGACGGCACCGCGCGCATCGCGTCCGGCAGCAGCGACATCGCCATGCGTATCGCGACGCAGGCATCGAGCGTCGAGGAGACCGCGGCGAGCATGGAACAGATCACATCGACCGTTCAGCAAAACGCAGCGAACACCGAGCAAGCGGGCACGCTGGTGGCATCGGCATCGGACGCGGCACGCGCGGGCGGCGAAGCCGTGGCGCGCGTCGTCGAGACGATGAGCGAGATCGACGCATCCGCTCGGCGCATCGCTGACATCACCGCGACGATCGAGGGCATCGCATTCCAGACGAATATCCTCGCGCTCAACGCGGCCGTCGAGGCGGCGCGTGCCGGCGAACATGGAAAGGGTTTCGCGGTCGTCGCATCGGAAGTGCGGGCGCTCGCCCAGCGCAGTGCTGGCGCGGTCAAGGAAATCGATGCGTTGATCTCGGAGTCCGCGAACAAGGTGTCGCACGGCTTCAAGATAGCGGAGGAAGCAAGCGGCACCATGCGCGGCATTGTCGATCACGTCGCGCGCGTGAACGCAATCGTCGGCGAGATCGGTGTCGCCTCACGCGAGCAGGCTTGCGGCATCGAGCAGGTGAACATGGCCGTGATGCAGATCGGCGAAGCGACGCAGCAGAACGCGTCGCTCGTTGGCGAAGCAGAACATTCGACCGCCGAGCTGCGCGATCAGGCCGAGCGGCTGGCACACGCAGTCAGCATGTTTCGCGTGTGACGTACGCGTGACTTGAACGCCTCGCCGCAAGCGGCTAACGGATCGCTTGCGGTCCGTTCGACTTCGCTGCTGTATAAGTGGCGCGTGAGGCTGCCTTATCCGCCAACATACGTCTCTGCACGCCAGTGCGCAGCCTCGCCGCCATGCAACGTGGCACTGTCCTTGCTCTATCTTCGTCGCTTGATAAGCAGCACGAGCTTGACCTGCGCAAGGCGACATAGTATTTAAACGACGACCACCCATCCTTCCTTTTAAACGGCTAGGATGCAAGAAGCCCGTGAATAGACGCATCGGCGTGATTCTCAGGCTCATTCGGGGAACCCACCGCAGCGAAGATGCTCTATTGCGTGGCGCGGTTGACAAGATGTGCATCACATCGGGGCATGCGCTTCGGTGTATAAGGCATCCACTGGCTCGTCCACTGTCTTTCGACATGCGACCGGGTCTGCCAGCATCTATAACTAGACATCGCAACCGGCAACGTGCCGCTTGTCGGGCGGCATGCCACGCCGAGGTGTGCGATGCGATCGACCACAAGATTCGTCCGGGGAGCGCGGCGTTTCGCGCCACGGCGTCGCCATCGCGGCGCCGCTTCCTTCAACCCGATTTAGACGGAGCGTCCCTATGTCTTTCGAGCGTGACCCTGTGTCAGACACAAGTCCGCTGCTCACCATCGTGGTTGCAGCCTATAACGTCGAGGGGTACATCGAAGAAGCGCTCGAGTCGCTACTGAGCCAGCCACACATCGACGCGATGCGCATCATCGTCGTCGACGACGGGTCCCATGACGAGACCAATTCCGCAGTCCAACTGATGATCGAACGCGACGGCGGCGCGCATATTCAACTCGTCCGGCAGGAGAACGCCGGCGTCAGCGCCGCCCGCAATCTGGGTCTTGCCGCGGTGACGACCCCATACGTCGGCTTCCTGGATGGCGACGACATTTACCTGAAAGGATTCACCGAGGCCATCATGCCGCGCCTCGCCGAAGGTAAATACGACATGATCGAGTACAACGTGAGCATCATCGACGACGAGGGGCGCCAGTTGGACGAGCTCGTTCTCGTGAGCGAAGCGGAGGGCGGCGATCATCCGGTGGATCGTCATGCGCGACTGCATTTCGCCGATACGTTCCACACTTTCGTCTGGGCGCGCGTGTATCGCACGGAACTCTTCAAGACCACGCAGTTTCCTGTGGGCCGCCATTACGAAGACATGGCGCTCATGCCGTCCTTGTATCTGCTCGCGAATCGCATCTATCGCATTGCAGAGCCGCTGATCGGCTATCGCAGACGGTTCGGCAGCATCACGCAGAAAGCCACGCTGCACGATATGCGCGATCTGCAGGTGAACGGCGTAGAGGCGCTCGCGCGCTGCGACGGCGGCGAGATGGACGACTTCTGGCTCGCCGTCTTCGATAAAGTCTTTCAGCGCGCCTGCCACGTTTGCGCGCGAGTCGATCGAGCATCGTTTCGCGAGGCTTCGGAAATCCTGTCCGACATGGCCGCCGACCACCGCAACACGCGCGCAAGACTTGCCGAGCGCAACGGACGTACAGTCGTCGAACTCAAGCCTTTCGACCTCAATGTGCGCACCGACCGGTCCATTCACTTTCTGAAGTCGCTCGTGAAGAAGGTGCTGAGGCGCAGCCTCGATCGTCATCAACGGGAGCGGCGGCCGCTCAGGAGAGAGCGGCTGGGCATGACCGAACGCTCACGCGTCTAAAGCCGCACGAGGGAGCGCGGGCGAGCGTCCCGCGTTTCGCAGTAAACTGCATGCATGGAAAAGTGCCCCTATTGCGAAAGAATCCGCGACGAATGGGACTGTCACGGACAAACATGCCGCACCGCCATCGCGCTTGCGCTGCGCAGGCAGCGCATGGGCTTGCCCATGGTTCCCAAAGTGATACGCAACGAGATCCCAGCCGGCGCGTCGACGGGCGAAGTCATCGCCCAGTTGTCGCGACAGCGCCTGCGCGCTCGCCGCGCGAACGAAGAGCGCCGCGAGCGCAAGGCCGCCGACGATCTGGACGTTTGAGCGTTTGAACGTCAGCGTGTTTGGCGTTCAGCAGGCGTCGAGCACGGCGCGAAAACCATCGGCGGTAAAAGGCTTCAGGAAATAGCCGTCGAAATGCTCGTGCAGTTCGTTCCTGTGGCGGTCGTCGCCGGTGACCGCCACGACGCATGCAAGCTGGCTCGGTCCTGCCGCCCGCAATCGCCGGCACAGGTCGCGGCCATCGACATCCGGCAAGCCGATGTCGATAAAGATCGTGTCGTAGCGGTTTTCGGCTGCGAGCAGCATCGCCTGATGACCGTCATACGCGACATGCGCAACGTGTCCGAGAGACACGGCGAGGTCTCTGAATGCATCGCAAAGACGGGCGTCATCTTCTACAAACAGGACATACATGGTCGGTCATCCGGAAGGCGTGGGCTCGCGTCGCGCTTGAGGCCGATGCGTCAGGCAATAGACGCACGCAAAAACCGAGCCATTCTTTTGGCCGTGCAGTGAGGTCGCGAAAGTCGGATTGCCTTATTGAGGCCAGTGACCGAGCGCCCTGCTAATGCTCTAGTGAATTTCCCGGCGCACGATAAGCTGATGCTTCAGCGCGCGATGCCGGGTGGCATCGAGATAGCCGTGCGCGACCATCGAGTCCAACGCGTCGAGCGTCGTTTGCGAGCCGCAAAGGCGCATGGCCTTTGCATCCGCGTCGAGTTCGAATCGCGCCGCCCGCGCGTCGGCATGTGTGCGCCATGCCCTACGTGACGCGAACAGAACGAGTGCGAAGCATGCACCCGGAACGGACACACGCCACAGCTCCGCGTCCGGCAACGACGCGAACAGGGCGCATGGGACCGCAAAGATCAAGCTCACGCCGAGCAGGGTCAGCACGAAGTCTGCGAGCAACGCGGGGCGCTGAGTCGCATGCGCGACTTCGTGCGCAAGAACGAGACGAAGCGCAGGCTCGGGCAACGCGAGCGTGCGCGAATCGATTTCGATGCGATTGAACAAGGCGTCATAGCACGGCCCGCACGACGTCTCCACGAACCGGACACCAGGCGTCGCGATGCTCAACGCCTGCGCGTAATGCGCGACGAGCCGCGATGCGAGTTGTTCCGTCTTGTCCATGTCGCCACGTCAGTCCACTGGGCTATCGCTCGCCGGTGAGTCGCTCTTTATGCTGACATCGAGTTCTTCGTAGAAGATGGCGGCGTGTCAGTCATTTTGAGCGCTATGCCGTCAACGTGCTTGCGACCCTGCCACCTCGCGATGCAATCGACTCATATCATGCCTCGCTCAGTAAAAGCGGCAAATTAAACCGACGTCTGAGAGAGGCCAAGTAATTTTGTTTATTGTGACGTGCGCAAGTACACATGCTTAGCAAAAACGCGTATTGGACCAAAATCCCGAGTCATGGTAAAAATGTATTCGCTCGACATCACGAGCGCATCTTCAACGAAATTCGTCTCTTAGGGTTGGAAAAATGGCAACAGGTACCGTCAAGTGGTTTAACGATGCAAAGGGTTTTGGTTTCATTACGCCGGACGACGGCGGTGAGGACCTGTTTGCACATTTCTCCGAAATCCAGTCCAAGGGTTTCAAGTCGCTTCAGGAAAACCAGAAGGTGAGCTTCGAAGTCAAGCAAGGCCCCAAGGGCAAGCAGGCTTCGACGATCCAGCCGCTGTAAGTCACTGATCAGCAGGCTGCCTCGGCGCACAACGGCCCTTCGGGGCCGTTTGTTTTTTGCACTGTAGATTCTTTCTCCAAGGCGATGAGGCCGCCTTATCCGCGTCGCGGCAAAGGCAATAAGTCAGTAGAATTCACGCATCGCATACAAAGCTGCGATCCAAAGCAGCGACATTCCTGGATGTTCATTGGCGTGAATCCGCGAAGCAGCCTAGAAAAGCGCCGTGTCTGGCCACGGTACACCGCCCATGTGTTGCTCATCATGCTCTGGTGTGTGTTCGCTAACGCACACGCGCAATCGTTTGCATTAAACGCGCGGGCAGCGCGTTTTGTCAGCGCGGTCGTGATGGACGACTTTCACACGGCTCAATCAGGCGGCGGATATCTTTTTTCCTACGACCCTCACGAGACAGATGCCACGCTCAAGATGAAGCTCGCGCGCTGGTTTTCCGGTGTCGATCCCGACGCGATCCGTATGGCTCCTGCCGAAAAGAGAACGCTCTTCGGCTTTTATTGGGCGGCGAGCATGATGTCCGAGAAGTCGGCCTGTTTCGATTCCATCGCGCAGGCCGCTTGCAGCGAAGAGCTGGGCGCGTGGATGGCGCGCGAAGCGGCCGACGACCCGCGTTTCGTCCGCGCGTATGAATCGGCGGCGAAGGCGCTTGGCTTGCCGCCTTATGCAAGTCCGCTTCAATGAGCGGCCCGCTCGGCTGATCCCCGTGCGGCGTTGCATCGGCATGGTCGCGGGCCCATGCGATCTTCGCCGCCACGCTCGCGAGCACGGATAACGCGCCAATCGTTTCCAACAGAGCGGCGATCATGATGTTTCATCGATGCGGAAGCATCGGCCCATACGTTCGCACGAAGAACGCGATGGTGATGCCTGCGCTCAGAAGCAGCGTGCCGGCCCGGATCGCGCCAGGCGGCGCGCGGCGTCCCAACTGCGCGCCGCTGTATCCGCCCGCGATGGCCGCGACGAGCATCGCGCCGGTCTCGGGCCAGCGTACCGCATGCGCCAGCGCGAACGTCACCACCGCGACCGAGTTCGCTGCGCTGACGAGCAACGTACGCGGCGCGTTCAGGCTCTTGAGATCGCGCGCGTCGAGCAAGCCCCAGACGGCCATCATCATGATGCCGACCGCCCCGCCGAAGTAGCCGCCATAGACGCCGAGCGCCAGCTGAATCGCGAGGACCGACGGCGCGCCGATGCGCCACCGTCGCCGCAAGGCTTCGCCCAGCGTGCGGCCGAATGCGAGCGCGAGACTCGCGCAGAGCATGAGCCACGGCAACAGGAACGAGAACGTGGATGACGACGTGCGCAGCAACAGCGCCGCGCCGATCAACCCGCCGATCACGGTGATGAAGAGCATCGCGCGCAGCGACACCGGGCCGACCGGACTCAAGCCGTCGCGGTACGCCCACGCGCTGACCACGCCGCCGGGAAAGAGCGCCACGGTCGACGAAGCGTTCGCCTGAACCGGGGGCAAACCCGCTGCAATGAGCGCGGGCAGGCTCACGAACGAGCCGCCGCCCGCGAGCGCGTTCATCGCGCCCGCGAGGAAACCCGCGCCTGTCACAACGATAAGAGGTTCCATGCGGCAGATCGTAGCGGGCAGCCTGCGCGCTTACAATCTGGCAATTCCAATGCGAGGCTTCGGCGCGACCGAAGGCACGGCATGCGCTTCGATCTCACCGACATGCGGCTTTTTCTGACCGTGCTGGAGCGCGGCAGCATCACGGCGGGCGCGCAGGCCATGCATCTTGCGCTGGCATCGGCGAGTGAACGCATCGCGGGCACGGAAGCGGCGCTCGGCGCACCGCTTCTCGAACGCAATCGCCGGGGCGTACACGCGACCGCCGCGGGCGAAGCGTTCGTGCGGCATGCACGCATGATTCTGGCTCAGGTCGAACAGATGAAGGGCGAGCTGCGTCATTACGCGACCGGTCTGAAAGGCCGCATCAAACTGCTGTCCAATACGGCTGCCCTCGCCGCCTTCTTGCCGATGCAACTCGCGCGCTTTCTCGCGGCGCATCCCGATCTTTCGATCGATCTGGACGAACGGCCGAGTGTCGATATCGTGCAGGCACTCGCCGAAGGCCGCGCGGACCTGGGCATCGTGGCCGATATCACCGACCTTGCCAGCCTGCAAACGCATGTGATCGCGCAGGATCAGCTTGTCGTGGTCGCGCACCGCACGCACCGCGTGGCGCAGCAATCCGCCGCTTCGTTCGCGGATATCGTGAGCGAAGCGTACGTCGGACTCGCGGATGCCGCGCTGGAGATGCACTTGGCCGAACGCGCGTCGCGGCTCGGCAAGCAACTGGACTACCGCATTCACATGCGCAGTCTCGACAACGTGGGCATGCTGGTCGAAGCGGGCATCGGAATCGCCATTCTTTCGGATGTGTCGGCGCAGGCGCTGCGGCGGCCCGGTCTCGCGATCGTGCCGCTATCGGAGCCGTGGGCCGCGCGCCGCCTGCTGCTTTGCGCCCGCGCTTTCGATGCGCTGACGCCTCATGCGAGTCTGCTCGCGCATCAACTGATCGAGGCTGCGGCCTAGAACGCCCGCCCGACGATCAGCGGATCGACCGGACCGATCGTCCCGATATCGCGATTCGCATACGGCAGCCGATGCAGCACATAGCGCATGGCATTGAGGCGCGCGCGCTTCTTGCAATCGGAGCGCACGACGGTCCACGGCGTATCGGCGGTATCGGTGTGCGCGAACATGGCTTCCTTCGCCGCGGTGTAGTCGTCCCACTTGTCGAGTGAAGCGAGGTCCACGGGACTGAGCTTCCATTGCTTGAGCGGATGCACTTCACGTTCCTTGAAACGGCGGCGCTGCTCCGCGCGGCTCACGGAAAACCAGAACTTGATGATATGCACGCCGCTTTGCGTGAGGTGCCGCTCGAACGCCGGCACCTGCTGCATGAACGCGTCGTACTCCTGATTCGTGCAGAAGCCCATCACGCGCTCGACGCCCGCGCGGTTGTACCACGAGCGGTCGAACAGCACGATCTCGCCGGCAGTGGGAAGGTGTTCGACGTAACGCTGGAAATACCATTGGCCTCGTTCGCGTTCCGAAGGCTTTTCGAGCGCCACCACGCGCGCGCCGCGCGGATTCAGATGCTCCATGAAGCGCTTGATGGCGCCGCCTTTGCCTGCGGCATCGCGCCCTTCGAACAGGATCACGACGCGTTGACCCGTCTCTTTCACCCACGCCTGCAGCTTCAGCAATTCGACCTGCAGCCGGTACTTCTGCTTCTCGTACGCCTGCCGCGACATCAGATGCTTGTACGGATATTCTCCGTGACGCCAGCCGGCCGACAGTTCTTCGTCCTGACGCTGCCTGCGCGATGCCGGCGCTCCCACGAGCGATGTGGCCTCGAAGAGATAGGCGCGCAAGGTGGCCGCTTCGTCCGGAGAGAGGCCGCCTATGATGGCCTTCAGCGTGTCGATGCGCGTTTCGGTGCTTTCGCTGTTCGACGCGGCAGATGCGAGCACGTCCGCCATGCCGCTCGTGATGAGTTCATTGGCCGCATCCACTGCGTCCTGCGTTTCCTGCCTGAAGATGGCCTCGGACGCTTCGGCAACGCTCACGTCGCTGTCCTGTTCCTGCGGGTTGCGTCGAGAAGTCGGGCGTGCGGGGGTCCCGGTTGGTCTTGCGTTTTTCAAAGTCCTTTTCTCCCTAATGCCGCGGCGTATGCGGCAGCGCGTACGCTAGCCGTGTCGTCAAACTGCTTCTGCGGCCTTGCGCAATACGACGTACAGCTTGTCTTTCAGCCGCAGCTTTTCCTTCTTCAACGCTTCGACGGCGAAGGGATCGGCCGGCGTTACGCCGCTCTCCATGTTGCGGATTTCATGATCGAGCGCATTGTGCCGCTCAAAGAGCTTCGAGAAGTGCGCGTCTTCAGTCTTGAGCCGGGATATCAGGTCACGGTATTCGGGAAACATGCGATTCTCCAATGCGGTTTTAACGAGGGCGTTGCTCAACACTACGTAGTACATCTTACCGATTCGCGACCGCGTTTCGCCCTTCTCCGCCTGCTTCGATGCTGCGTGATTTCGCCGCATCGTAAAGCGGCAGCGAGGCGCCGCACGCGAGTCGTAGGCGAAAACCCCTCTGCCGGACTACCCGTGCGCCGCGCACAATAGTCGTTCGGGGACGGCGCGTTCCCGCAGGGAGACATCATGAAGACAACCCTTACCTCCGTCGTCGCGTTCGCGATCGGCGCCGGCGGCCTCGCTTTCGCCACCGTATCGCAAGCCGACAATTCCGCTGCCCACAAGCTCGGGCAGATCGGCGTCATCAATCAGACGCTTCAGCCTAAGCCGACGAAATCGGCGCCTGCCTATTCGAACTCAAACTCGACCTCCACCGGAAGCACTTACGGAAACACGGCGAACGGCGTGAACAGCCAGAACCCGTCGAACGCTGCCGCCAACACCGGCGCCGCCGCTCGCGCAGGCGCAGCAGCAGGCAGCGGCAAATAAAGCAGACTGGCTCCGTCGCGCGCGATGCGCGCAGCCCTGTCCGCATCGGCACAGAGGCGACGCACCGCGCGGCTGCACGACATCAAAGTCGATCAGTAAAAGCGCCCGGCTCTGAAAGCGCCGCCCCGCCATGCGCCGCGCGCCTCGCGCAAGAATCGCACGATCGTTCTTGCATGAAACGAACGGTTGTCCCGCAAATTCTGCTGAAGCTTTCTTAATCGTTTCAGTCGGACCCATTCAAATAATCAAAATCAGGTTATCGTTTGCGCGGCTTTTTCGCTCGGCGATGTCGAAGGCATACTGTAGGTACATACAAATAAATGCTGAGAGAAAGCCATGTACGGGGAACCGAGAACACTTTACTTCGCAGGCCGCGCAGCGTCGGACGATCTGACCGAACGACTGCATGCGCGTGGCTGGGCGATCGAATACGTGACGCCTGCGAAGCCGCCTAAAGCCGCGAAGCATGACAAGCGCGCGGCGGCAGGCATCATCGATCTGACGAGCCGTGGCTATGCCGAGGACACGGCCGCGCTCGTCGGATTGCTTTCGAGCCAACGCATCGGCTGGGTCGCGACCGTCGATCCGGATCACGCGGAAAACCCCGATATTTCCCGCCTGATTCGCGATTACTGCTTCGACTACGTGACAATGCCGTCGGCATCCGACCGCATCGTCGATGCGGTGGGCCATGCGTACGGCATGGTCTCGCTGCACGACGCCGCCTCCAACGATGCCTATAAGACCGATGGCCAGGAAGTCGGCATGGTCGGCACCTGCGAGGCGATGCAGGCCTTGTATCGCTCCATTCGAAAGGTCGCCATGACCGATGCGCCGGTTTTCATCTCGGGCGAATCGGGCACCGGCAAGGAACTGACGGCGCTTGCCATTCACGCGCGTTCGGCGCGGCGCGACCAGCCGTTCGTTGCCATTAACTGCGGCGCGATTCCGCCGCATCTCTTGCAGTCCGAGCTCTTCGGCTACGAACGCGGCGCGTTCACCGGCGCGAACCAGCGCAAGATCGGCCGCGTCGAAGCGGCGGACGGCGGCACGCTCTTTCTGGATGAAATCGGCGATCTGCCGCTCGAAAGTCAGGCGAGCCTGCTGCGCTTTCTTCAGGAACGCAAGATCGAGCGCCTTGGCGGGCAGACGTCGACGGCGGTGGACGTGCGCATCATTTCGGCCACGCACGTCGACATGCAAACCGCGATGCTCGAAGGACGCTTCCGCGCGGACCTGTATCACCGTCTATGCGTCCTGCAGATCGACGAGCCGCCGTTGCGCGTGCGCGGCAAGGACATCGAACTGCTCGCCAACCATATGCTCGAACGCTTCAGGCGGGATGCGAGCCGCCGCTTGCGCGGGTTCTCGCCCTGCGCCATTGCCGCGCTTCACAACTACGCGTGGCCCGGCAACGTGCGTGAACTCATCAATCGGGTGAGGCGCGCCATCGTCATGAGCGAAGGGCGGCAGATTTTCGCGAGCGATCTCGAACTCGGCGACTATGTGGAAGCCGCGCCGACCACGCTTGCGCAGGCGCGCGAAGCGGCGGAACGGCAGGCCATCGAAGTGGCGCTGTTGCGGCATCGCGGGCGCCTCGGCGAAGCGGCCGACGAGCTCGGCATCTCGCGCGTCACGCTGTATCGTCTGCTCACGGCCTATGGGCTGCGCGCGAAAGAGGAGCGCACGTTGCAGGTATCGAGCGCTTAAAGCCGCACGGCTACGCGCGTCTTCAGAAGGGCAGCGCGGCGTCCTGCCGCAGAAAGCGGAGGATGCGGCTCACCACGGTTCGCGCCTGCTCCTGCTGCACCCAATGCCCCGCGCCTTCGATAAAGTGCGCCGCGCGAAAATTCGTGCACGCGTACTGACGCATGGCTTCGAAATCGCCCGGTCGCTGATAGCAGCCCCAGTCGCTGCTTCCCGCAATGAAACACGCAGGCACGTCGATCGTGCGCCCTGCCCACAGGCGCAAGCGCGCGCTCTCGCCTGCGTCGTTGCTCGCGCGATACCAGTTCAATCCGCCCTGAAATCCCGTTCGTGCGAATTCGCTCGCATAAACGTGCAGTTCGGCGTCGTCGAGCCACGCGCACGATGCAACTTCTTCCGCGGACGGCATGGTTTGCGCGACGGTCTGCGGCATGGTCTTGTCCGCGTCCATCACGTAATAAGCGGGCAGCAAGGCGAGTTCTTCGACAACGGGCGCGACGAGCGGATGCGGCCGGTTGCCGGACCAGTCCGCGCTCTTCACATGCCAATACGCGCGCAGAAAATCGGCGAGGCCTTGCGGCGCGTGCAGCATATCGTCGTTGGCCTGTGGCTCCGTGAAGTAGCGTTGATAGTGCTTGCGCGGCGGATCGAGCGAGGCCAGTTCGTTCATGGCATCGGTCATCGAGGGCGAGGCGGGTTCGTCGAACGCGAAGCGAGGCGGTCCTGCAAACGGCGCGCTCATCATGACGACGGAGCGGAAGACGTCGGGCCTCGTCAGCGCGCACCACGCCGCCACGGGCGAGCCGAAATCGTGCCCCACGACAGCGGCAACCGACCGATGCCCCAGCGCGAAAACGAGGCCCAGGGTATCGAGGACGAGGTTCGGCATCGCGTAATCGGCGAGACCGGCGTCGAAGCGCGTGTCCGCCCCGCCGGTTCTGCCGTAGCCTCGCTGGTCCGGCGCGATGACGTGATAGCCGGCATCCGCAAGCGGCTTCATGACTTTGCGCCAGCTATAGGCCAGTTCGGGAAAGCCGTGCAGCAACACGATGCACGGCGCGTCCGGCGTCTCATACCCCGCTTCCAGCATATGCATCGACAGGCCGTTGCCGTTGTCGACCATGCGCGCGCGCACGCCGTCGGGCAAGGGCATATCCGGCAGCGTTTCACTCATGCGCGGCTCCTTTCTGCGAGAGCCCACATGATGCCATTTCCAGCAAGCGCCGAGGCGCTGCACGCTTTAACATGGCGGGTTATGAGGCGGCTATCGACGCTCGCCTCGACGCCTTACGTCTACTTCCGGGATTCTTCAGCCATGACAACCTCTACTTCCCGCCGCCGCGCCGCCTTTCGCGAACTCGTGAATGCCCGCCGTGGTCTGCTCCTGCCGGGCGCGTTCAACGCGATGAGCGCAAGCCTTATCGCGGACCTCGGCTTCGAGGCGATCTACATCACGGGCGCGGGCGTCACCAACATGTCCCTCGGCTTGCCGGACCTCGCATTCATGGGACTGGCGGAGATCGCGGAGCATACGAATCGCATTCGCGATGCAGTGGACTTGCCGCTCGTCGTCGATGCGGACACGGGCTTCGGCAACGCGCTCAACGTGCGCCATACGGTACGCACGCTCGAGCGCGCCGGCGCGGATGCCATTCAACTGGAAGATCAGGTCATGCCGAAGAAATGCGGCCACTTCGCGGGCAAGAGCGTCATCTCGACGAGCGAGATGCTCGGCAAGATACGCGCCGCCGTGGATGCGCGCGAGGACGAGAACCTGCAGATCATCGCGCGCACGGACGCCTGCGCGGTGCATGGCTTCGATGCCGCGATCGAACGCGCGAATCAGTTCGTCGAGGCTGGCGCCGATATTCTCTTTATCGAAGCGATCGAAACGCAGGAGCAGATCGCATCGTTGACGCGGCTCGTCGCCGCGCCGCAACTCATCAACATCGTGATCGGCGGCAAGACGCCGGTCACGGGCCGCGACGAATTGCAGAACCTCGGCTTCAGTCTCGTGCTCTACGCGAACGCCGCGTTGCAGAGCGCGGTGCGCGGCATGCAGACGGCGCTGACCGCGCTGAAGCAAGAAGGCAAGCTGGATGAAGATCCGGCTGTAGTCGCGCCGTTCTCCGAGCGTCAACGGCTCGTGAAGAAGCCTCTCTTCGACGAACTCGACCGCAAGTACGCAGCGGAGTAAGTCTTGGCGGATGCGCAGATAGAACGATCGCGACGACAGTGCAAGGCACGAGCCGATTCTTTGCTATGCTCGCCTACGCAAGAATGCATGCGTCGCAGACGGGTTGCAGACGCGTTGCATTCGCCTCATGGCGCATGGCGCTCAACGAAAATCAGGAGATTGCAGATGGCAAAAGGCTATTGGGTCAGCGCTTACCGCAAGATTACGAAGCCCGATCAGGTTGCTGAGTATTCGAAGCTCGCAACGGTCGCGATTCAGGAAGGCGGCGGCCGCGCGCTGGTTCGCGGCGTAGCGTCGACGGTGCACGGCGCGGGCATTGCGGAACGCACGGTGCTCGTCGAATTCGACTCGCTCGATCAGGCGCTCGCCACGTTCAACGGCGAAAAGTACCAGGAAGCGCTGAGAGTGCTGGGCGATGCATGCGAACGCGATTTCCGCGTCGTCGAAGGCATCGCGTAAAACACGGTGAGCCGATGGCGGCGTGCTCGCGCCGCCATCGCATGCTCAAGCGTTCATTGACCCGGCGCGTAGAGATCGAGCAGGCGCAAGGTCACGCCATTGGTCCATCCGAAGCCATCCTGTAGCGGATATTCCCCGCCCCCGCCACCGCCTGTCCCCGCCCCTTCCACGACATACTTCTCGACGAGCTTTTGCTGCGTCGCATACACATGGTTCACGTCGGCGAGAAAGCGCGTGCCGATCTGCTGCGCGAGATCGCCGCGGCCATAGCGCCGCAAACCGTCGACCGCTATCCAGTGCAGCGGCGCCCAGCCGTTCGGGGCATCCCATTGTTGAGCCGTATTGAAGGTCGTCGTCGTCAGGCCGCCCGGCTTGAGCAATAACGTTTCCACCGTACGCGCCGTGGCGTGCGCGCGCTCGGGCCACGCCGCCCCTGCGAACAACGGATAAAGCATCGCCGCCGACGGGTTGTTGCGCGGCTGACCGAGCTGCCAGTCGTAGTCGCCGTAATAGCCGTTGTTATTCCACAGATACCGGTTGATGCCGATCGCACGCTTCGCCGCCCGGCCGACGAACTCCGCGACACAACCGAAGTCACGCGCTTCGCCGCAACCGCGCGCGATGGTCGTCTCCAGATGGAACATGAGGCTATTGAGATCCACCGGAACGATGGACGTCGTGCGGATGGTGGCAAGCGTCTGGTTGTCGCCGAACCATCGCGAACTGAAGTCCCAGCCGCTTTCCGCTGCCGCGCGCAGATCGCGATACACCTCGTTCGCGGGACGGTTCGTCACGAGCCGGGCAGTCTCGACGTCCTCCAGATACGACTCGTCGCGCGGCGTGTCGCGTTCGTCCCAATAGCGGTTGAGCACGGTGCGATCGGGCAGCATCACGACATTGCGCACCGCCTCGCCCGGTTGGAGCGAATGTGCGCCCTGCATCCAGTAGTGATATTCGCGGCGCATTTGCGGCAGATACTTCTGATACACGCGTCCGCCTTCCTTATGCGCGGCAAGCTCCACCATGTAGGAGAAGAACGGCGGCTGCGAACGGCTAACATAGTACGTGCGATTGCCGTTCGGAATATGGCCGATGGTATCGATCAGATACGCGAAGTTGTCGAGCATGTTATCGACGAGATCTTCGCGACCGGCTTCCTGAAGGCCCAGCATCGTGAAATAGGTGTCCCAGTAGTAGCCTTCGCGAAAGCGTCCGCCCGGCACGACGTAGGGCTTCGGCATGGGAATCAGCGTGCTGTATGGCGGCACGGTCACGGAGTTGCGCGTGAGTTGCGGCCACAGCCAGTCGATATGCTCGCGCAAGGTCTGGTTAGGCGGCGGCGTGATGACCTGATCGGTCGGCGGCGTGAAGTACTGCGCGACGAATGCGGAAAGACTGAAGCCGGGAACGATATGCTGTTGCGCATAGAGCTGTTTGATTTGCGCAGGGTCGATCTTGGGCGTCGCATCGACAAAGGTCTTCTGGTCGGGATAAATCTTCTGCGTTTGCACTGCGGTGAAAAGCTCGCCATAGAGTTCGCTAGGCGGTGGCGGCACGACGTAGCTGCTCTGGGCATCCGCATACGCGACGCTGGCCGCGCCGAGCAAGGCCCATGCGCCGAACAGGCGGCGCGCGTTCAACGAATGGTGCTGCGACGCATCAAGCGTCATGCGATATCGCGACAGTACGATCATGTTCACTCCTTCGGAGGTGATGAACCGGACTGGTCTCGCTCGTGCCGCTTGTTTTAATCGGAAGCTGCAGCAGGGCGAAGCATCGCATGCACGGCACCGTCGTTGCAACCGGCGGTGCGGCCGAATCGAAAGCGCGCCTAGCGCACGCCGAACTTCCACACGGTCACTTCGTGATACTCGTCGCCCGGCCTGAGTTCGGTGGACGGGAACGAGGGATGGTTGGGCGAATCAGGAAAGTGCTCGGCCTCGAGCGCGAACGCGTCCGTCTGACGGTACGCATTGCCCGATACACCGACCGCACTGCCGTCCAGCCCGTTGGCGGTGTAGAACTGCAAGCCCGGTTGCGTCGTATAGAGATCGAGCACGCGCCCGCTCGCCGGATCGTAGGCACGCGCGGCAAACGAAGGCTCGCCTTCATGCTGGCTGCTCTTGTTCAGCTTGAAGTTGTTGTCATAACCGCGCGCGTAGCGCAGTTGCGGGAAGGCCGAACGCAAACGCGCGCCGATAGGCGTCAACGCGCGCAGATCGAGCGGCGTGCCTTCCACGGACGCGACTTCGCCCGTTGGAATCGAATCCGCGCGCGTCGGCGTATAGCTCGATGCCGCGATCATGATGAGCTGATTCTCGACGCTGCCGCTGCCCTCGCCCGCCAGATTGAAGTAGCTATGGTTCGTGAGATTCACGACTGTCGGCTTATCCGTTTTGGCGCGATAGTCGATACGCACTTCGTTGTCGTCGGTGAGCGTGTAGGTCACGTCGACCGTGAGCGTGCCGGGAAAAGCGTTCTCGTTGTCCGGGCTCACGTAACGCAGTTGCACACCCGCGCCGCTTGCGTTCTGAAACGTGCGCACGACCGTCCACACCTTCTCGTCGAAGCTGTGCGGACCGCCATGCAGCGTATTGGGCGGATCGTTGACCGGCAACTGATACGTGTGTCCGTCGAGCGTGAAACGCCCTTGCGCGATGCGGTTCGCATAGCGGCCGATCAGGCTGCCGAAGTGAATATCGCCGTTGTATCGCTCATAATCGGCAAGCGATGCGAAGCCGAGCACGATGTCCGCGCGCCGCCCGCGCCGGTCCGGCACATCGATTCGCGTCACGATGCCGCCATAGGTGATGCAGCTCATCGAAACGCCGCGCGTATTCGACAGCGTGTACTGAATCACCGGCTGACCTTGCTGCGTCGCGCCATACGGCGAAGACGCGATGGTCGCCGCGTCCGACACGAACGGAAAAGCGGCGGCGCACAGCGCTGCAACGCTTCGGGAAATCTGTTTCATTGGAATGAATGTCAGGGTGGTGGGCAAACGTACGACGAAGCATCGGCCATACCCGCGGGGATGCGCTCCACGTTAGCGGGCACGTTCGATGCAACCGGTCCGGGATGCACTGACCATTCACATGACCGAAGGAACGCACCATGACACAAGAGAGCGAACGTTCGACTCCGCCTAAGCAAACGCCTAACGACCCGACCGCAGCGGACCGCCGCCTGAGCGACGAGCAGAAGCAAGACCTGACTAACGAGCCCGCACCGCCGACGGGCGCCGGCAAGCCGCTGCCCGAACCGAACGACGTCGGCGAGGATGGCTAAGCAACTGGCAACGCGCAGGCCCGGCGCAGCGCTCGGCCTGCCCGCCGCACATTGACGCTCGTACAATGATGGAAGCAACGCTACAACCGACACTGCGCTGCGCCCGGCGATAGGACACGTCGCCGTTCACCGAAGCAAGGACGCTCATGCACGATCCTGCTCACTTCCTGCCGTCATTCGTGTGGCGCGCGGCGCGCGACGGGACCATTCAGTATGCCAACCCGTGGGCCTCCCGCTATCTCGGCATACCGTCCGACGATTTGGCCGGCCAACATTGGCAAGCTTTTGTTCACCGCGACGACGAACGAACGGTGCTCGACGCGCTGAGGCAAATGCGCGACGGCGTGCTGCTGCGCAATGTCGATGTCCGTCTTCTGCGCTCGGACGGCGCGTTTCGCTGGCATACGCTCCACTTGCAGGCACGCCGCAACGAGGATGGAAAAATCGGCGATACGGTAGGTGTCGCGATCGACATTCACGAATGCCGGCACGCCTGGGAACTGTACGAAGCAAGCGAGCGGCGTCTGCAGGCCGCGTTCGCGGGCGCACGCATGGGCGCGTGGGAATGGGACATGAAAATGCGCGTCGTGCGCATGACGGCGCAACTTGCGGACCTTTATTCGTTTCCGCCTGGCACCGAATCGGTCATGCTCTCGGAAATATGGGACCGCGTGGCGCCCGATTACCGCGAGCCGTTTCAACGCAAGCTCGCCGATGCGCTGCGCTATGGCGGCCCATTCGAATTCGACTTCATGCTGGACTGCCATCGCGATGGCAACCCGGGCTCGCGACGCTGGCTTCGCATGCGCGGCAATCCGGAATTCGACGCGCAAGGCGTGCTGACGCGCGTGCACGGCGTGAGCTTCGACATCAGTCAGCAACGTGCCGACATGGAGCGTTTGAGCCTGAGCGAACGCCGTTATCGCGCGCTCGTCGAATCGACCGGGGCGCTCGTCTGGTCCGCCGATGCAAACGGCGAAATTCGGCCTTCGGGCGGCGAATGGGAAATGTTCACCGGCGAGCGGCGCGACCGGCTCTCGCGCTGGGGCTGGCTCGACTTCATTCATCCGGACGACCGCGAGCGCACGCATCACGCATGGCTGGAAGCATTGCATCAGGGCGGCCCGCGCACGCTCACCTTCCGCATGTATCGCCGCGATGGTTCGTATCGCATGGTGCAGGCACACGCCGCCCCGCTCTACGACGAGCACGGCAAGCTGCAAGAGTGGTTCGGCACGACAACGGATGTCACGGCGGAATACGAAGCGCAAGCGGCGATCGAAGCGCGCAGCCTGCGCCTCACGGTTGCCATGCAGGCGGCGAAGATTCACATCGTCTCGCTGGAACTGGCGAACTGGACCATGCTATTCGAAACGAGCGTCGAACACCGGCCCGATCAGGCCGAGACGCTCACCTACGAAGCGGCGCTTGCGCGCATTCATCCCGACGATGCCCCCGCTCTCGACCGCTATGTCCGACGCCTCGCTTCCGGCGACGATCCGCACGAGCAATTCGAGTTTCGTGTGCAGAACATGCACGGCGAACAGTGGATGCAGGGCAGCGCATTGCTTCAGCGCAGCAAGGACGGCCAGCCGCTGCGGATCATCGGCAGCCTGATCGACATCACCGACCGCAAGCAGATGGAACTGGTGCTGCGCGAATCGGGCCGCCGCAAGGACGAATTTCTCGCCATGCTCGCGCATGAGTTGCGCAATCCGCTCGCGCCGCTGCGCACGGCTATCGCGCTGCTGCAAAAGGACGAAGACTTGTCCTCGCAGACGAACGACCTCGTCGAACTCATGAACAGGCAAGTCGAGCACATGACGCGCATCGTCGATGATCTGCTCGAAGTGTCGCGCATCACGCAGGGCCGCATCGCATTGCAGCGCGAGCCGGTGTTGGTCGGGACCGCCGTTTATCACGCGGTGGAAGCGATCGCGAACATGGTCGAATCGCGCGGTCAGCGCATACAGGTCGATGTCCCCGATGCAACGACATGGGTGTGCGGCGACGTCACGCGGCTCTCGCAAATACTCGTTAATGTGCTCAACAACGCGAGCAAGTACACGCCGGAAGGCGGCGACATCTCGGTGAGCGTGAATGCGGATCAGGACTGGGTGTCCATCGTGATCGCCGATACGGGTACCGGAATTTCCGGCGACCTGTTGCCGAAGGTGTTCGAACTCTTCTCGCAAGGCGAACGCACACTGGACCGCTCGAACGGCGGCCTCGGCATCGGGCTGTCGCTCGTCAAGAAGCTCGTGGAAATGCATGACGGGACCATCACGGTTCAAAGCCCAGGACCGGGGCTCGGCACCACCGTCAACGTGCGCTTGCCGCGTCTGCATCATCACGAGCGTCACTCGGCGCTCGCGCTTTCCGAGGGCAGCGGGCTTGAGACGCATGCCGCGTTGCGCATTCTCGTCGTAGACGATAACCGCGATGCCGCCGATTCTCTCGCGATGCTATGTGAATCCGAAGGACACGTGGCGCGCGTGACGTATTCGTCGGAAGAGGCGCTGTCCGCCACGCCGTTTCAGGCGGACGTGGCGTTGCTTGACATCGGCTTGCCCGATATCGACGGTTACCAACTCGCGCGACGCCTGCGGCGCAAAGGCGAAAGCGCGCCGCTTCTCATCGCCATCACAGGCTATGGACAGACCGACGACCGCTTGCGCGCGCAGTCGGCGGGCTTCGACTATCACTTCGTGAAGCCGGTCAATGTGGAAAGCCTTCTCAAGCTGCTGTCGTCGCTGACCGTCACGCGACGCCCGGAACGCTGATTGCTTGCTACAGGGCATCGCAACCAGAAGGAGGCACGCATGGCCGAGCAACACAAACCCGGTGAGAAAGTACAGACCTCGGGAATCTATCGCGTCGTGAAAGAAGGCGACAGCGGCTCCGCATTCGAAGTGACGTGCGTGGAAGGCGAGCACTTCCCGCCGACGAGAAGCGGCAAGGGCGCGCATTATGAACTCGTGCACGCCGCGACGCACTCGCACAAGCACGGCGAGCTCGGCAGCGGGGACAAGTGACGCCATAGACGCTATGAAGGCGGCGCGCGAGCGTCGTCTCTCACCTTTGCGAGGACAACGCGATGAACCCTGAACCCTCCGATCCGGTCGAGCGCGCGGACAAGCGCCGCGAGGCCATCGGCGAAGGCGACGTCAAGGAAAAGCCGGACGGCACGATCGAGCAGCGCGGACATGGCAGCATGGACCCGACGCTCGTTCCGAAAGGCAAGGACCATCCCGAAGAGGGGCCTTATACGCCGGAAAACGATCATATCGACCCCGATGTCGATCCCGCTGCGAGCAGCGATCATCCCCGCAGCAAGCCGGATTCAGAAGCGTAATCAGTGGCGCGGGCGCATGCAGCATAATGTGCGCTCGCCCATTTGCCCGACCGCATCATGCAGATTCTCGTCGATGCCGACGCTTGCCCCGCTGTCGTGAAAGACATGCTGTTTCGCGCGGGGCCGCGTGCGGCAATCAATGTGACGCTGGTGGCCAACCAGTTCCTGCGCACTCCGCCCTCGCCCTATATCAAGGCCGTTCAGGTGCCTTCGGGTTTCGATGTCGCGGACGCGCGCATCGTCGAAATGGCCGCAGCCGGCGATCTCGTGATCACCGCTGACATACCGCTCGCAGCAGCGGTGCTCGCCAAAGGCGCGCATGCACTCGACCCGCGCGGCGAGTGGTTCAGCCCGGACAATATCGAAGAACGCCTGACCATGCGCTCGATGATGGACCAGTTGCGCAGCACCGGCATCGCGACAGGCGGGCCCTCGCCGTATAGCCCGCGCGATGGCAAACAATTCGCCGCTCAGTTGGACAAATTTCTCGCGCGTCAGCGCGCCGTCAAATAGTCGCAGTGAGTTTCAATGGCGCGGGCCTTCGCTTTTGCGGTGTTTGTCGTTCGAGCAATTGTTGAAATGATCGGGGTACTCGGTGCCGACGAGCGCATCGTACTCGTCCGGTTGCGCCTTGACGATTGCCTGCAGCATCTTGATGAACGCGTTGCCGTCCGCGAGGTTGTCGGCGATCACGCGCGCCGTTCTGAGCGAAATGGATTCGGTCAGTGGCGGCGCTGTTCCGTCGTCCAGCTTGAATAGAAACCGGTGAATCTCGGCCGACGATGCTTGCGGCGGCACTTCATGCGAAATGATGGTTGCTTTCATGTTCTGGTTCTGTGATTCATTTCTTTGGTCTGCCAGCAAGAAGCAAACCACGACGCGACGGCACGTGATCTGCTGAGTGCCATGCATGTCAATCAGCACGGAGGACACATGACGAGCGAGAGTTTTTCCTTCAAAGGCTACGACGTTACGGTGACCATTCAGCAGAACGATACGGGCGACTGGGTGCCGCAGATCGCAGCGCTGCGCGATGGCGCGCCTGCCGACTTGCCGGATGTAGAACCGACCGGTCCTAGCTGGGCGACGCGCGCGGAAGCCTTGCGTGCGGGCGTCGAGCGGGCTCATCGTCTGATCGAACGTTATGGCCTCGGCCACGACGATCAACATACCGATGGCGGCACGAAGCGCGAGTTCTAGACGCTGGAACGCGGTATGCGTAATTGTCAGTCCCTAACCACGTTGCAAAGGAGTGAAGCAATGCCATCGTCCAAGCTCGGAAATTCGAACCCGACCAATCCGCGTAACGACCAAGGGAAGGCGCAAGGCCAACAGCAGCAGAATCAGCAGAAGCAGCCGATGCATCAGGGCGGCCAACGCCAGCCGTGATCGCGTCGAGTGGTGAAAAAGGTCCGCTCGCGCTGGCGTCATAGAGCAGTGCGAGCGGATCGCATTGATTGCGTTTGCAGGAGACACGACTCATGAAAGCGCGACCATTGATCGCGGCAGTGGCTCTCTCTTTATCGGGCACCGTGCTGGCTGCCGGCAGCGGCAGCGGAAGCCCGGGCGCCGGACCTTCGGTGAACACGTCAGCCGCGGGCCGTAGCGGCGCCGACCAGGGCCCCGCTTCGGCCATGCGGCCGCCGACGCCAGGAGGCGGCACCGGCGGCGCAGGCGACGGCATGCGTTCACCCGGACAAGGCTCCTCGGGCGGAATGCAACCGATGCTAAAAAGCGGCAGCGGCAGCACCACAAATCAGCCCGGCGCGCCTTCCACGACGAACGGCGGCGCTCAAGGTCAATAGACCGCCTGCACGTTTGCTGCGGCATACTTCGTCAACGAGCCCGCTCGAGGCTCCAACGGAGACGTCATGCCAACTCTGCCCATCAGCCGTTTTCCCGTTCCGAACCCTGAAGCGTGGCCCGACGACATTCGCGAGCGCATACGCGAAGTGCAGGACAAGGCGGGCTTCGTTCCCAATGTATTTCTTGCGCTCGCGCACCGGCCCGACGAGTTCCGCGCATTCTTTGCCTACCATGACGCGTTGATGCTCAAGGAAGGCGGCCTCACGAAAGGCGAGCGCGAAATGATCGTGGTCGCAACGAGCGGCGTCAACGATTGCCTTTACTGCGTCGTCGCGCACGGCGCAATTTTGCGCATCTATGAAAAGAACGCGCTGCTGGCTGACCAGATCGCGGTCAATCATCGCAAGGCCGACATTACGCCGCGTCAAAAGGCGATGCTCGATTTCGCGCTGAAGGTCTGCCGCGAAGCCGGCGCAGTAGACGATGCCGACTTCGCCGCGCTTAATGCGCACGGCTTCAGCGACGAAGACGTCTGGGACATTGCGGCCATTACTGCGTTCTTCGGCTTGTCGAACCGCATGGCGAATGTCACGTCGATGCGGCCCAACGACGAGTTCTATCTCATGGGGCGCGTGCCGAAGGGTTAACCCGAGCCGGCAATACCTGAAAATTTCTCAGCTTTAGTTGAACCGAACCGCGTTGATCGCTGCGTCGAACGCGACGAAACTGCCTCCACACCGAACAAACCATGGAGACAGCAATGTTGCTCGACAATCGTGTAGTGATCGTGACCGGCGCGGCTTCGACGCGTGGCATCGGCAAGGCGACGGCAAAGGCGCTCGCGGCGCAAGGCGCGCGCGTCGTCATTCTGGACCTGCGCGAAGCGGACGCGCAAAGCGCCGCACGCGATATCGGCGAAGAACACCTGGGCCTCGCATGCGACGTCACCGACAAGGACGCATGCGTCGCCGCCGCCAACGCGGCCATCGAAAAATACGGCCGCATCGACGCGCTCATCAATAACGCCGGCATCACGCAACCCATCAAGACGCTCGAAATCAGCGCGGCGAATTTCGACGCCGTGATCGACGTCAATCTGCGCGGCACGCTCTACATGTCGCAAGCAGTCATCGGGCAGATGAAAAAGCAGCAGAGCGGCAGCATCGTGTGCATGTCGTCGGTATCGGCGCAGCGCGGCGGCGGCATCTTCGGCGGCCCGCATTACAGCGCAGCCAAGGCCGGCGTTCTCGGCCTCGCGCGTGCCATGGCGCGCGAATTCGGCGCCGATCGCATTCGCGTGAATTCCATCACGCCGGGCCTCATTCAGACGGACATCACCGGCGACAAGCTCACGCCCGAGATGCGCGCGGACATTATCAAAGGCATTCCGCTCGGCCGTCTGGGCGATGCAGCCGACATCGCGAATGCCTGCCTCTTTCTCGCGAGCGATCTGTCGAGCTATCTCACGGGCGTCACGCTGGACGTCAACGGAGGCATGTTGATTCATTGATGTCGCGTGCGCCCGCCTCACGCGCGGGCGCATTCAACGCACCCGGACTAACCGGGGCGTAACGAGTCATGGCAGGAGACAAACATGAAACCTCGCTTTACCGCGCCGCCGCTCGCAGCGGATATCTCGTCGTCGGCCGACACCGCCACTTTCGAAGCAAAGACGTATGCGAAGGTCGGACGCCGTCTCATACCGTTCCTGATGCTGTGCTATCTCGGCGCGTATCTGGATCGCGTCAACGTCGGCTTTGCGAAGCTGCAAATGCTCAATGACTTGCGCTTTTCCGAAACCATCTATGGCGTCGGCGCAGGCATTTTCTTTCTCGGCTATTTTCTTTTCGAAGTGCCGAGCAACGTGATACTGCACAGGGTGGGCGCGCGCAACTGGCTCGCCCGCATCATGCTGACGTGGGCCGTGATCTCGGCGAGCTTCGTGTTCGTGAAGTCGCCGACCCTGTTCTATGTCCTGCGCTTTCTACTCGGCGTGGCCGAGGCAGGCTTTGCACCGGGCGTCATTCTGTATCTGACTTACTGGTTCCCCGCCGCGCGCCGAGCGAAAGCATTGTCGCTGTTCTTCATGGCGATCCCGCTCGCGGGCATCATCGGCGGGCCGCTTTCCGGTTACATCATGCATGCGCTGCAAGGCGCGCACGGGCTCGCGGGATGGAAGTGGCTCTTCATCCTTGAAGCGTTGCCATCGCTCGTGCTCGGCGTCGTGATTCTCTTCTATCTCGACAATGGCATTGCCAGCGCGAAGTGGCTCACGGATGCGGAAAAAACGCTCCTCGCCCGCAATGTCGAGAAGGACAACGCGCAAAAGCTGGAACACGTGTCGATCCGCTCGTTCATCGGCGACCGGCGTCTGTGGCTCATGGCCGCGATCTACTTCTGCGTCGTGCTGGGTCAGTATGGCCTCACGTTCTGGCTGCCGACTATCGTGCGTCGCGCTGGCGTGGCGGACCCGCTGTGGGTCGGCATCTTCACCGCGATCCCGTATCTGTGCGCCATCGTCGCGCTGCCGCTGATCGGGGCGAGTGCCGACAAGCACCGCGAACGCCGTCTGCATCTCGCGATTCCGATGCTTGTCGCCGCCGCCGGCTTCGCCACCTTGCCGATGCTCGGCAGCGTGGGCGCGTCGATCGTCTGTGTGAGCGTCGCCGCTGCGGGCATTCTCGCTTCGTCGTCGCAGTTCTGGTCGCTGCCTACTGCCGTGCTCGGCGGAATGTCGGCGGCGGCGGGCATCGCGGCGGTCAACTGCTTCGCCAATCTCGCGGGCTTCTTCTCGCCCGCCATCGTCGGCTGGCTCAACGATCTCACGGGCAAGTCCACGGCTGGCCTGATCTTTATCTCGGCTGCGGTCGTCGTCGGCGCGGCGCTGGTTTTCCTCGTGCCTGCGAAGACGGTGAATCGATAAGCATTCCTATCTATCATTTCAAGGAGACGAACATGAGCAGTCCCGTTATCGAGGAGGTGACGCTCGCCGAGCGCGCCTATCGCATTCGCCGCAACGCCCTTTTGATGGGCGAAGTGCAGGGCCAGGGCTATATCGGTCAGGCGCTGGATATCGCCGATGTATTGGCCGTGAGTTACTTCGGCGCGATGAACTACCGCCCCGAAGATCCGGAATGGGAAGAGCGCGACCGCTTCCTGCTGTCGAACGGTCACTACGCGATTGCGCTGTACGCAGCCCTCTTCGAAGCCGGCATCCTGCCGCAAGAAGAACTCGAAACGTATGGCAGCGACGACAGCCGTCTGCCGATGTCCGGCATGGCGAGCTATACGCCGGGCATGGAAATGTCGGGCGGCTCGCTCGGCCAGGGTCTGACTATTGCAGTGGGCCGCTGTCTCGGACTCAAGCGCAAGAACTCGAAGTCTTTCGTCTATACGCTCTTCTCCGATGGCGAGCTCGACGAAGGCGCGATCTGGGAAGGCTTGATGTCCGCCGCGCACTGGAAGCTCGACAACCTGATCGCGATGATCGACGTGAACAATCAGCAAGCCGATGGCCCGTCGACGCAGATCATGGCGTTCGAACCGCTCGTGCCGAAGCTCGAAGCGTTCGGCTGGTACGTGCAGCGCGTGAACGGCAACGATATCGACGCCGTGAAGGAAGCCTTCGACAACGCGCGCAATCTGAACGAAGCGAAGCCGCGCATCATCGTATGCGATACGAAGATGGGCTGCGGCGTGCCGTTCCTCGAACAGCGCGAGAAGAATCACTTCATCCGAGTCGATGCGCACGAGTGGCAACTCGCGCTGGAAGCACTCGAATCGAGCCGGTAAGCCAGGAGAACAGCATGAGCACCATCGAAAAGAAGCCGCGTTTGAAGACCTCCGCGATGATCGCCTCGATCGCAAGCGAGGGACAAGTCACACGTTCCGCGCCGTTCGGCCATGCGCTCGCCGAACTGGCGCGCTCGAAGCCGAACGTGATCGGCATGACGGCCGATCTCGGCAAGTACACCGACCTGCATATCTTCGGCAAGGAATTCCCGGAGCGTTACTACCAGATGGGCATGGCCGAGCAGTTGTTGATGGGCGCGGCCGCCGGCTTCGCACATGAAGGCGCGCAGCCGTTTGTCACGACGTATGCGGTCTTTGCGACGCGCCGCGCGTATGACTTCATTCACCAGACGATCGCGGAAGACAACCTCGACGTGAAGATCGTCGCCGCGCTGCCCGGTCTCACAACGGGCTACGGCCCGAGCCATCAGGCAGCCGAAGATCTCGCGTTGATGCGCGCGATGCCGAACATGACCGTTATCGACCCGTGCGATGCGCTCGACATCGAGCAGATGGTGCCGGCCATCGCCGCACACAAGGGGCCGGTCTATGCTCGCCTCTTGCGCGGCAACGTGCCCGCCGTGCTCGACGAATATGGCTATCGCTTCGAACTCGGCAAGGCGAAGATGCTGCGCGACGGCTCCGACGTACTCGTCATTTCATCAGGGATACTAACGATGCGCGCGCTCGAAACCGCGAAGGCGCTGGAAGCGGATAACGTCGACGTGGCCGTTCTTCATGTGCCGACGATCAAGCCGCTCGACACCGAAACGATCATTCGCGAAGCGCGGCGCTCGGGCCGGCTTGTCGTGGTCGCGGAGAATCATACGGTGATCGGCGGTCTGGGCGAAGCGGTGGCGTGCGCACTGCTGAGCGCCGGCGTGACGCCTGCATTCCGGCAAATCGCGCTGCCCGATGCGTTCCTCGATGCGGGCGCCTTGCCTACCCTTCACGACCGCTACGGCATCTCCACGAACGTGATGGCGAGCACCATCAAGGGCTGGCTCGGCTAGGGCGCACTGCGGCCGCGCGCAGGCTTTCTCGCGCGCGGCGCTTCTTTTCCGGCAGGCGCGTTCGCGCCTGTCATCTCTTCCATCCATGAAAGCGTGTCGACGTACGCGAGGAAATGCTGCAAGTATTCCGGCGAAGCCTCACGCATCAATGCAAGCGAACGATGCACGAGGCTGCTTGAATTGAGCGGACCGGCGTTCTTCGGCACCTTCTGCTGCGACTCCCGCAACTGCCGCTCGGCGCTGACTTTCGACCAGACGCCCCGCAAATACTCCAGCAGTTCTTCATGCGACGGATGCGTGGCCGCGTGCCGCGCCATGTCGTCGAGCAACACGGCAAGCGGTCCTTTCGGCGCATGCGCTGCAACGGCTTGGCGGGCGACTGACTGCGCGACCGTATCCGCGTAGTCGTTCAAGAGCGATGACAGGCGCGCGTCGATGATGCGTCTCGCCTCGCCTTCATGCGTCGTGGCCCGCCGCGCCAGCGCCTCGATGAAGCGATAACGCACGGGATTGATGCGATGCTCGCCGCGCGCGCGCCATGCGTCGAGCATCGCGCGGGCATTCATGCCGTCATCCACGAGGCTTCACCAGCGAGTTCGTCGGACGCGGCACAGCGGATATCTCGACGCGGCGGTTCTTCGCGCGGCCTTCATCGTCGGCATTGGAACTGACGGGCTGCTCCGAGCCGAAGGCCGCCGCGAATACCGATGACGGCGCAACGCCTGCATCGATCAAAGCGCGCGTCACGGTCAGCGCGCGCTTGGCCGACAGCTCCCAGTTATCCGCGAACCGGCGATTGCCTTCGCGAACCTGCTGGTCGTCGGCGAAACCGCTCACCATCAAGACTTGATCGTGCGTGCCGAGATACGCGGACAGCGGGCCAGCGAGGCTCTTGAGCACATCACGCCCCTGCGGTTGCAGCTGGTCCGAATTGAGCGCGAACAACACGTTCCCGCTGATCCCGATGCGCCCGTTCACGAGCGTCACGCGCCCGGACGCGAGCGGTCCGGCGAGCGCCTGTTCCAGCGTCTTGCGCCGCTGCGCTTCCTGTTGCCGTTCCTTTACGGCCTGTTCGAGCTTCGTCGAAAGCTGCAACTGCACGCCGATGACTGCGACGAGTATCAGCACGAACGCGCCGAGAAGCACCGACATCAGGTCCGCGAAAGCGGCCCAGATGGGCGCGGCGCTCTCGATGCCGCCATCGAGTTCTTCGTTCATGCGCGCGCTCCGTCCAACTCACGCTGTCCGGCAATGCGTTGCAGGTCTTCGACGATCTGCTTCTGCGACATCACGCTCAGGTCGATGACTTCGCGCGCCTGCGCGACGTAATAAGCAAGCTGCTCGTCGCTGCGCGAGAGCGTCTTGTCGAGCGCCGTTTCGATGCGCTGCAAATGCGTGACGAGCGTCTCGTTCGCCGCGCCGAAGGACTCGACGGCCGCGCCCAACGCTTCGCCGAGGCTCGCCACTTCGGCGGCACTGCCGGTAACTTGCGCGGCCACCGCGCTGATCTTCGCGCCTTCGCTTTCGATCTTGTCGCTGAATTGCGTGCCTGCGCGCGCGAGCAGATCCGCCGACGTGGAGATGAGCGCATCGACGGCCGTGCGTTGCTCGGTTGACGCGAGATTCACGGCATCGAGAAGCGTGTGCAGCGTGGCGAGCAGGCGGCTGCGCTCCTCCAGCATGGCGGTGTCGCGCACCATCGAATCGGAGAGCATCTGCCGCATTTCCGCGACCACTTCAGCCGCGGCCTTGGGCGCTTGCGATGCAGCCTGCATGAGCTTTTCGATTTCAGCGATGAGACCGTTCGCATGCGAGCGCGACGCGTCCGACATCTCGCTCGCCGTGCGCGCGAGCGTGTCGCAGATTTCCTGCTGACGGCGCTCGACGAACGTGCTCGTCTGCTGCCATTCGTCGCGCAAGGTCACGGATACCGCGCCGAGGGCTTCGGTCCACGCGTTCAGGCGAGCATCGTTGTTCGATGCGAGTTCTGCGGCGAGCTTCGCATGGGCTTCATCGACCGACTTCAGGAGCGATGCCGAGTGGGCTTCGAAGCGTTCAGTCGCCTCGTTCAATGCGCCCCGATGCTGCGCGGCGAGTTGCTCGCCCGCCTGCTGTTGCGCGGCAAGCGCGCTGCGCCAGGCGTCCGAGATGCCAGCCGATGTGCTTTCGAGCCGCGACGAGATCCCTGCGAGCAAGTCGCTCGCGCGTGCCTCGAAACGGCTCGCGAAGCCATCGAGCGAAACGCCTGTCTGCGTGGCGAGCGCCGCGCTCGTCTGCTCGTGCTTCACGACCGACTCGTTCAAAGCGGCGGCGATCTTCTCGACGCAAGCATGCAATTCGGTCGTTACACCGTTGATGTGCGTCGCCATGCCGGCGGCCAGATTCTGCGAGCGCTCGTCCACGGCTTGCGCGAAACGATCCAGCGAAGCACCCGTCTGCGTGACGAGCGCCGCGCTCGCTTCTTCATGTTTGACAAGCGTTGCGTCGAGTCCGTCCGCTGTCTGCTTCATGCGCGACGACACGTCTTCGATCAGCGTCGAAGACCGTTCTTCGAAGCCTTGCGCGAAGCGTTCCAGCGACGCATTCATCTTGTCGACGAGCGCCTCGTTCGACGCCTGATGCCCTTGCAGCGAGCGATCCCAGATGCCGGCGATCTTCTGCGCGGAAGCCTCGAAGCCGTTCGACAAGCCATCGAGTTGTCGCCCCACAGCCTCTTCGATACTGCCGTGCAACGCCTTCGTTTCGCGTGCGATGCCGTCCATCGTCGCCTGCATCACGGGCTGCAATGCGGCGCTCGCCGCGCGCGCGCTGTCGGCCACGCTTTGCTTCAACGACAGTTCCACCGAGGTCGCAAGACGCCGGTACGCCGTCTCCGTATTCGCATGAAACGCGGCCTGATTCGCCAACTGCCGCTCGTTCGCGGCCACGCTCTGCTGTTCGATGGCGCTCATCATCGCGTGAAGACGATCGACGAGCTTCGGCATGATCTCGGTCTGACGTTGAAGCAAGCGGAACGTCTCTTCGCGCTGATGCGTCTGCGTGAAAGGCCGCAACGTCGTCGCGGTCTTCATGTCGAGCAGTTGCGCGACGTGCAGGCGTTCGCGACGGCATAGCGTGGAGAGCAAGCCGAGCATCGCGGAGGTCGCGACGCCTGCTATCGACGTGCCGAACGCGAAGCCGAGGCCCGTCACCGGCGCGGCCAGCGATGCGCGGATAGCCGCGAGATCGGTCGAGCTTTCGAGCGCGGCGCCTGTGCCACGCAGCGTCGCGACCATGCCGAGCAGCGTGCCCAACATGCCGAGCAAGACAAGCAAGCCCGCGAGATACGGCGCGAGCGCGGGACCGGGCAACGCCGTGCGTTCGCCTTCGACGCGCGAACGCACCGCATTGCACAGACTCGCGGGCACGTGTTCGAGCCACGACGCAAGGCTCGAAGGCGTTGCGTTCAATGCGCCGACTGCCGTGGCCAGTTCGCGCGTCGTTTGCTGATAGCGCTGCAACTCCGACGCGCCCGCGAGATAGCACGCGCCGATCACGAGCGTGACCACGAGCGCGAGCGCATTCGAGCCGATATAACCAATGGCTATACCGCAGACGGCCAGGAGGCCCACGAGAAAGACAGCTACATTCAGAAGGTAACGGGGCATAGCGTTCAGTGAGCGGTTTGACATGCCGCGAGCAAACCATCGACCGGTTGGAAACGTACGTGCAGTTCGGCGCGCAGGACGCTTTGCATGTCCTGTTCGAAGACGCCGAGCCATGCGGATGCGTCGTCGGAAGACGCCTGATGCGCGCTGCGCATGCGCTGGAAATGCTTGCCGAGGAGCGCCGGCGCTTGCGCCAAGAGCGTGCGTTCGCGTGCGGCGAGCGCCTGTTCCATCACGGCATCGACGACGGCAAGACGCGCCATGCGCGTCGACTTCGCCGCGAGCGTCGCGCGCACGCGGGCGCGCAGCGAGCCGATCTCGGCTTCCATCGCCTGTTGCAGCGACAGATACCGCTGTCGATAGACGGCGTACTCCACGGCCAGGTCAGGAGGCGGTGCCTGCACCGGCGCGCGTCGCCGGTGAGCGCCCGGAGCGTTACCCTTGTCGCCGACGATGGCGCTCGTCAGCGACGCACGCACGCGCGCGCAGGCTTGTTCTTCGCCGTCGAATGCGGATCGCACGCCGGGAATGGCCGGCGGATCGCCGCCGAGCGCGGTGGACAGCGCGATCGCGTCGGTCCAGCCGAGCCACTGGCTCAGACGGTCCGACAGCGAGGAACCGGGTGCGTGAACATCGAGATCGGCGAAACGCGCGAGCAGGCGCACGAGCGCCGGCCCGCTGATCGCCGTGCGCGTGGGGGCTTGCACGATAACACCGCAGGCAAAAACCCGTTAGTTTACACGGTGACGGGCGTCTGCCTAGTTTCGAGGCGTTTTTGTCATTCTTTGCGGATTCTCGACGCCCGCAGCCCGTATCGTTCAGACCGCGCGCTTGCTGCGCCTGAACTGGTCGAACAGCACGGCGAGCAACAGAATGCCGCCGCGAATCAGGTATTGATAGAACGTCGGGACGTTGAGCAGGCTCATTGCGTCCTGCACCGCGCCCATGATGAGCACGCCGACGAGCACGCCCGAGATCGTCGCGACGCCGCCCGTCAGCGACACGCCGCCCAGCACGCACGCGGAAATCACGCCGAGTTCGAGCCCGACCGATGTCTTCGGGTCGCCGAGACTCATGCGCGATGCGAGCATGACGCCTGCGAAGCCGGTCACGAGCCCTTGCAGCACGAACACGGTGATCTTGATGCGCGTGACCGGCAGGCCCGCGAGCACGGCCGCCTCGCTATTGCCGCCGACGGCCAGCACGTTCTTGCCGAACACCGTCTTCTTCAGCAGGAAGCCGAATACGACGAAGCCGATGATGTTGCTCCAGATCGGATACGAGATGCCGAGGAACGAACCGCCGCCGAGATCGAAGAACCGCTCTTCGGAGATCATCACGGCGTCGCCGTTGGAGGTGAGGAACGCGAGACCGCGCACCGCTTCCATCATCGCGAGCGTCGCGATCAGCGAATTGATCTTGAAGCGCGCGATCAGCACGCCGTTCACCAGTCCGACCGCGCCGCCCGCAAGAATGCCCGCCGTGATGCCGAGCATGACGCTATGCGTCGCGGTGATGACGGTCGATGCCATCACACCCGCGAACGCGACGATGGATGCCACCGAGAGATCGACTTCGCCGAGCGCGAGCACGAACATCATCGTGACCGCGATGGAGCCGATCAGCGTCACAGAGAGCAGCAGCCCCTGAATATTGCGGGGCGTGAGAAAGCCCGGCACCGTGACGGAGAGCACCGCGAACAGCACCAGGAACACCACGACGATGCCCGACTTGTTGATGAGGTCCCACATGCGCGCCTGCGAGGGCGCAATGGGCGCTTGAGCATCGCTCGGGGAGGAAGTGCCTGGAGTTTGCATGGCTTGGCTCTAATTCGTTTCGTCTTTCCGGGGCCGCCGCTGGGGTCAGCAGTCAGCGGGGCAATGCGAGCTTGATCAGTTCGTCCGGCGTCGCCTGCGACTTCGGCAGCGCGCCGGCAATGCGTCCTTCTTTCATCACGATGATGCGATCCGACACGCCGATCACTTCGGCCAGATCGCTCGACACGAGAATCACCGTGCGTCCCGCTTCGGCAAGCTCATACAGAAGGTTATAGATCTCGGCGCGCGCGCCGACGTCGATGCCGCGCGTGGGCTCGTCCATCAGGAACACGTCGATGCGTTCCGCGAGCCAGCGCGAGAGAATCACCTTCTGCTGATTGCCGCCCGACAGCGTGCCGATAGCGGTTTCGCCGCTGCGCGTCTTAATCGCGAGCTTCGCGATGTATTCCTGCGCGAGCGCGCGCTCGCGGCGCGCATCCAGCAGAAAGCGCGCAGGGCTGAAATGACGGCGCGCGCTGATGTTGAGGTTGTCCGCGACGGATGCAATCGCGACGATGCCTTCCTGCTTGCGGTCTTCGGGGCACAGCGCAATGCCCGCGCGAACCGCATCGCGCGGACTGGAAAACGCCACGCGCTTGCCCTTCAGTTCGACATGGCCTTCGCTCGCTTTCGTCGCGCCGTAAAGCAGTTTCATCAGTTCGGAACGCCCCGCGCCCACGAGACCGAAGAAGCCGAGAATCTCGCCGCGCCGCGCGCTGAACGACACGGGCTCGGAAAGGCCCGGCCCGAGCAGCCCTTTCGCCTCGATCATCACGTCGCCGGCTTCGCGCGAGCGATAGCCATAGACATCCGCGATCGAACGGCCGACCATGCACGCGATCAGCCGGTCGCGCGAAAGGCCCGCGACGGAATCGAAGGTCTCGATGCGCCGGCCATCGCGGAACACAGTCACGCGGTCGCACAGTTCATAGACTTCGTCCATGCGATGCGTGACGTAGATGATCGCGCGGCCGTCGGCGCGCAGCGCGTCGATGATGCGGAACAGTTGCTTCGTCTCGCGCGCGGAGAGCGAGCTCGTCGGCTCATCGAACGCGATGACGCGCGCGTCGCGCATCAACGCCTTGCCGATCTCGATCATCTGCCGCTGGCCGATGGAGAGGTTCTTCACCGGCGTGCGCGGATCGATCCGTTCGCCGAGTCGTTCCAGTTCGGCCATCGCGCGCTTGACGAGCGCGCGTTCGTCGAGCACGCCCGCGCGGTTCGGCAATTGCCCGAGCATCAGGTTCTCGGCCACCGTCAGTTCCGGCACGAGGTGCAGTTCCTGATAGATGATCGCGATGCCCGCTGCAATCGCCTCGCGTGTCGTCGTAAAGCGGTGTTCCGCGCCATTGAGCTTGAGCGTTCCCGCTTGCGGCCTGTTGACGCCCGAAAGCACCTTAAGCAAGGTTGACTTGCCCGCGCCGTTCTCGCCCATCAAGCCGTGCACTTCGCCCGCGCGCACCGACAGCGACACGCCGTCGAGCGCGCGCACGCCCGGGAAGCTCACGGTAATGCCGTCGAGTTCCAGGTATGCGCCGCGCTCGCCGTGCGCCGGGGCGAGGGTCACGTCGTCCGTCGTCGTAGCCATGCGTGCTTAGATACCGAGTTCGCTACGCACGGACTTCCAGTTCTCACGCGTCATCAGCTTGCCCGTGGTTTGCGTGTCGGCGGGCGGCTGCTTGCCGCTGCGAATCCAGTCGGCGAGATTTTGCGCGCTTTGCTTGCCGTGGTTGGTGGAGCTCACTGCAATGGTGCCGAAGAAGCCGGTTTGTTCCTTCTTCTGGAACTCGGCGAAGGCTTCCCCCGCACCGTTGATGCCGACGCCGATCACATCCGCCGAAGGAATGTGCAGCTGTTCCGTGGCGCGCACGCCGCCCAGCACCGACTCTTCGTTCAGCGCGAAGATCACCCACTTCTTGATGTTCGGATGCTGCGCGAGCACGGGCGACGCCGCGTTGAAGCCGCCTTCATCGTCCGTGGTCTTCTGCGGCGCGTCGAAAATGTTTTCCTTCTTGAAGCCGCCTGCGATGAGCGACTGCGTGGCGCCATCGGTGCGCAGCTTCGCGGTAGGAAGTTCGTAGTCCGTAATACGCAGCGCTCCGACTTCTTCCGGCTTCCAGCCGCGGCGCTTCATTTCGCCGGCAATGGCGTCGCCGACCTGATTGCCGATCTTGAACGCCGACATGCCGAGATGCGGCACGTTGGACAACGGCTTGCCCGACGAATCGACGAGCTGGTCATCGACCGAAACGAACTTCATGTTGTAGCGCTTCGCGCGCGCGGCGATAGCCGGTCCCAGGCGCACGTCCGGCGCGCAGATCACGAAGCCCTGCGCGCCTTGCGCGCCGAGGTTGTCGATGGCGGCGAGCACTTTCTCGCCATCCGGCGTGCCGATGTTCACCGACGTAAAGTTCTCTTTCTGCCCGAGCGCGGTGGATGCCTTCTGCTCGTTGATGAACCATGCCTGCTCCGGCATCTTCACGAGGAAGCCGATCTTGAGCGGCTCGTCGGCTTGCGCCGCGCCGTGAAGCGCGAAAGGCGCGACGCACATCGCGGCCATGATGGCGCGCAAAGTCAGGCGGCGAATTTGTTGGTTCATGACGTGTCTCCTTGGTCTGGCTTTTGTTGGTGAATGTCGTTTGATTTAGCGGCCGAATGGCTCGGTCTCTACGTGCTTGCCTAACAGAAATGCGTCCGCGACGAGTCTGAGCGGACGCACGTCCACGTCGCTCTCGCCCCGCTCGATCAGTTCGCGGAATCGCTCGTAAAGCGCCGGATACTCGCGCTCCAGTCCGAGCGAAACGGCTTCGCCGGCAATCGACAGGCGCTTGCCGCCCTCGCGGATCGACAGGCGGCCGCCGTCCGTATCGACGTCGATGTCCCACTCCTCGACCGGGCCATGACGCCAGTCGAACGACGCGCGCACCGGCGCACCGTTCGTATCGATGCAATCGAGCTCGGCGGCGATGGGCGTTGCGGTATCGCGCGGAATGGTGAGCGTCGCCGCGCGCAATGCGATCTCGCGCGGCAGGATGCGCGTGACGATGGAAAGCGCGTTGATGCCCGGATCGAACACGCCGAGGCCGCCCGGCTCCCAGATCCATTGCTGGCCCGGATGCCAGCGTCGCACGTCTTCTTTCCAGCGTATTTCGACTGCGCGCACTGCGCCCGCTTCCTTCGACGCAAGCCACGCACGCGCCGGCTCCACGGCGCTCGCGGCGCGCGAATGCCAGCTTGCGAAGAGCGTGCGGCCATGCGTTTGCGCGATGTCCCGCAATGCCTCGACTTCGCTCACGCTCGCGCCCGGCGGCTTTTCGAGCATCACATGCTTGCCCGCTTCGAGCGCGGCGCGTGCCTGCGCAAAGCGCACTTGCGGCGGCGCACAGAGCGACACCGCATCGAGCGACGGCTCGGCGGCGAGCAAGGCGTCGAGGTCCGCGTAATTGCGCACGCCGTCGACGCTCGCGTTGCGGCTCGCGCACGCGACCAGTTCGAAGCCGGGCTGCGCGGCAATGGCGGGAAAATGCTGGTCGCGCGCGATCTTGCCGATACCCGCGACGGCGAGCTTATATGCCGATGTCATGCGTATCCTCGTGGTCAGTGCGAGTGACGAGGCACCGCTGCGCCGCGCTTGCCGACGAGGAAGTCCAGGTCGCAACCTTCGTCTGCCTGAAGGACGTGATCGACGTAGAGGCGCTGATAACCTCCATCGCCATGCACGCGCGGCGGCACGTGACCGCTCATGCGGCTCGCCAGCTCTTCGTCGCTGATGTCGAGATGCAGCGTGCCCGCATCGCAATCGAGTTCGATCCAGTCGCCGTCGCGCACGGCGGCAAGCGGGCCACCGGCCGCCGCTTCCGGCGCGACGTGCAGCACCACCGTGCCGTACGCGGTGCCGCTCATGCGCGCATCGGAAATGCGGACCATGTCCTTCACGCCCTGACGCAAGAGCTTGGGCGGCAGGCCCATGTTGCCCACTTCGGCCATGCCGGGATAACCCTTCGGGCCGCAGTTCTTCATCACGAGCACGCAGTCCTTGTCGACATCGAGCGATTCATCGACGATGCGTTCCTTATAGTGTTCGAGGTTCTCGAACACGACCGCACGTCCGCGGTGCTTGAGCAACTCGGGCGTTGCTGCGGAAGGCTTCAGCACCGCGCCGCGCGGCGCGAGATTGCCGCGCAACACGCGAATGCCGCCGTCCTGAATGAGCGGATTGCTCAGTTCGCGGATCACTTCATCGTTCGTATTGGGCGCGTTCTTCACGTTCTCCCAAAGCGATTTGCCGTTCACCGTCAATGCGTCGGGATGCGGCAACAGGTTCGCTTCGCCCAGACGCCTCAGTACGGCAGGCACGCCGCCCGCGTAATAGAACTCTTCCATCAGGAAGCGGCCCGAGGGCATCAGGTCCACGATGGTCGGCGTGTCGCGACCGATGCGCGTCCAGTCTTCCAGTTCGAGCGGCACGCCGATACGGCCCGCAATCGCCTTCAGGTGAATGACCGCGTTCGTCGAACCGCCGATAGCCGCGTTGGTGCGGATCGCGTTCTCGAATGCTTCGCGCGTCAGGATCTTCGACAACGTGAGGCCTTCGAGCGCCATCTCCACGATGCGAATGCCCGACATATGCGCGAGCACGTAGCGGCGCGCATCGACGGCCGGGATCGCCGCGTTGTGCGGCAGCGAGGTGCCGAGCGCCTCGGCCATGCAAGCCATCGTCGAGGCGGTGCCCATCGTGTTGCAGGTACCCGCCGAACGCGACATGCCGCCTTCCGCCGACAGGAACTGATGCAGGTCGATCTCGCCCGCCTTCAGCGATTCGTGCAGTTGCCACACGGCCGTGCCCGAGCCGATGTCCTTGCCATTGAGCTTGCCGTTCAGCATCGGCCCGCCGGTGACGACGATAGCGGGCACGTCGCAACTCGCCGCGCCCATCAGAAGCGCGGGCGTGGTCTTGTCGCAGCCGGTGAGCAGCACGACCGCATCGATGGGATTGCCGCGAATGGCTTCTTCCACGTCCATCGCCGCGAGGTTGCGCGTGAGCATCGCGGTCGGGCGCAGATTCGATTCGCCATTGGAAAACACGGGGAATTCCACGGGAAAGCCGCCCGCCTCGTACACGCCGCGCTTCACGTGTTCGGCGATCTTGCGGAAATGCGCATTGCACGGCGTGAGCTCGGACCATGTATTGCAGATGCCGATGACCGGCCTGCCGTCGAACTCGTGATCGGGAATCCCTTGATTCTTCATCCAGCTTCGGTACATGAAGCCGTTCTTGTCGGCGGTGCCGAACCATTCTTGGGAGCGCAGCTTGGGCTTCGATGCCGACATGTGTTTCGTCCTGGTTCATAACGCGATTGCCGCGAAGTCTATGAGGGCGCGTGATAATCTACTAATGAATTGTTCGACGCCACCGATACCCGAAACGGCATTCGTAGAAACCCCTAAAAATGTTGCTGAATTCGACCCCTTGGTACATCCGCAGCCGGCTCAAGACGCGGCAGTTGATGCTCGTCGTCGCGCTCGTGGAGGAAGGCAACATTCATCGCGCGGCGGCCGTGCTTCATATGACGCAACCGGCCGCGTCGAAGCTCTTGCGTGAACTGGAGGAAACGCTCGGCGTGACGCTTTTCGAGCGCGAACCGCGCGGCATGCGGGCCACGCTGTACGGCGAAGCCATCGTCCGTCACGCGCGCGCGGTGCTGGGCAGCCTCGATCAGGCGCAGGAAGAACTCGTCGCGTTGAAGACCGGCCGGCTCGGGCATGTGGCGATCGGCGCGATCACGTCGCCGGGCGTGCGGCTCTTGCCGGCCGCTGTCGCTTCGGTCAAGCGGCAGCACGCGGATATCCGCATCTCCGTCGAGATCGACACCAGCAACGTGCTGCTGGAGCGCCTCGCGCAGGACAAGCTGGATATCGTCATCGGAAGGCTTTCAGTCGAACACGACAAGCTGCGGCTTCGTTACGAACCGCTGACGGGCGAACCGGTGCGCGCGCTCGTGCGTGCGGGTCATCCATTGCTGAATGCGCCCGCGTTGACGCTCGCCGACGTGCAGCCGTGCGAATGGCTCGTGCCGCCGGCGGGCAGCGTCTTGCGGCATCGCTTCGAATTGATGTTCCAGCGCGCGAGTCTGCCGCCGCCGTCGAACGTGGTCGAGACCGCAGCGATTCTTTTCATCACGCGCCTCTTGGAACAGAGCGACATGATCGCGGTGCTCGCAGAAGACGTGGCGCTCTACTATGCGCAGCACGGCATGGCCGCGGTGCTCCCCTTGCCGATGGAATGTCAGATGGACGACTTCGGCATCGTCACCCGCGCCGACCGTCTCTTTGCACCCGCCACGAGCGTGATGGTCGATGCCTTGCGCGCCACCGCCGCCGACGTCTACGAGAGCGCATCGCGCTCGCGTTTGGTCTTTCCGTCTGCCAGCGCGGTCACGATGGCATAGGCGGCTCGCACGCGATCCGCGTTCGGTATGTTCTTGTTGCCCAGCATGACGATGCCCACATGCTTCGCCGGCACGAACGCAATGTACGCGCCGAAGCCGTTGGTCGAGCCGGTCTTGTTGATCCAGACGTCGTCGCGCGGCGCTTGCGGCGGATCGATGCGCTCGGCGGCGTGGCCATCGACGATCATCGAGGGGCCGTTGCCATCGAGCAAGGCGGTCAGCGTCGCGGGATACGGATACTGTTCCCAGACGAGGTCTTGCGTCATCGGCCCGGACTGAAAATATGCCGTATGCGTGGCCGTTATCGCGCGCTGCAGCGTGGCATCGATATGAGCGGCTTCGTTCATGTTGGCTTGCAGGAAGCGCGTCATGTCGTAAGCCGTCGATCGCACGCCGTACGCTTCGGACGAAAGCACGCCCGGATTCATGCGCACGGGCTTGCCGTCCTTGGCATAACCTTCGGCATAGTCGGGCATGCGAGCGGGTGGCACCTGCATATAACTATTGCTCATGCCCAGCTTCGCAAAGACGCGTTGCTCGATGAGCGTGTCGAAATCCTGCCCCATGCTTCTGGCCGTGATGAGGCCGAGCGCGCCTATGCCCGGATTCGCATACGTCCGGTATGTGCCCGGCTTGAAGCGCGGTTTCCATGCCTTGAAGTACTGCATGAGTTGCGCGTTGTCGTGAATCTCGTCGGGCACTTGCAAGGGCAAGCCGCCCGGCGTGTGCGTGCCGAGATTCAGCAGCGTCACGTCGTCGCCGAACGCGCTGCCGCGCAACTCGGGCAAGTACTTGCCGACAGGATCGCTCAGCGAGAGATGCCCCGTCCCCTCTGCATACGATGCGAGCGTCGCCGTGAACGTCTTGCTGATCGAGCCGAGTTCGAACAAGGTGTCGCGCGTGACAGGCGTGCGGCTTTGCTTCGACGCTAGGCCGTAATCGAAGACATATGGCTTGACCTCCACGACGACGCCCACCGCCATGCCCGCTATGCCCTCGCGTGTCATCAACGGCATGATGGTCTCATCGACGATGTGCTTGATGTCATCACGGCCGAGGCTTGCCGGCTGACTGAAAACGGATATCGGGCAGGTGGAAAGAAGAGCCGCTGCGAGCAGCGTTGTCAGCTTCATTATTCGAGTCCTTCGCTTAAGTAGCGGGGCGATATTACATCCGCCGTGGCGAGACTATCCGCGCTTTATGCGCCCGCCACAACCGAGGATAATTTGGCGCACCGTCAAGAAAACTATTGGCAGACGCAATGCGTCCTCACCTTTCCTCTCAACGCGCGATTGATGGTGGAAGCCGCGGTGCAAGGCCCGGGCGTGGCGCTCGCGCCGCCCGCGATGTTCACGCGGGAACTTCAAGCTGGCTTGCTCGTGCAGGCGTTCGATATCGAGGTCAAGACAGGCAGCTACAGGCTCGCCTGGCTGAAATCGAAACGACTTTCGCCGGGCATGCAGCTCTTTCACGACTGGATACGCGCTCAGGCAGCGCCGCGTGAGCGATGCGCTAGTCGCGCATGCGCCGCCTGCTTGCGGCAAGATCGTCCACGACCGGCACGGAAGAGAACAACAACAGGAGCGCAGCCAACGGCACGGTCGTCATGAAGCCGAGATGCGCGAAGCCGATCGCACCGGCAAAGCCGCCCGCGACGAACATGGCGAGCAGCGAACTCAGCAGCGCGAGTCGCGCATGATTGGCGCGCACGTAGTTCGCATCGGTCCGGCTCATGCCGCGATTCCAGTACAGGCTCTTGCCTAGCTCGATGCCGATATCGGTCACGAGACCCGTCACATGCGTGGTCCGGATCTCCGCCTTCGATATCTTGGTGATCATCGCGTTCTGAAGACCCATCACGAAGCACAGCAGCGCGACCGTGGCCGGCACGTCCCACACGCGATGCGTCTCCAGGTTCGAACCGAGCATGCCGAAGACGAGCAGCAGGCAGGCTTCGAGCAGGAGCGGCGTCGCGTAGACGCTGTGCGCGGCGCGCTGCCGTCCCCAGTTGATGAGCAGCGCCGAAGTCGCCGCGCCGCACACGAACGCGAGCACGGCGCCGAGCGCCGAGAACACGAGCGCCGCCTGACCGAGCACGACGTTGTCCGCGATCGACGAAACCAGTCCTGACATATGCGAGGTGTACTGTCCCACGGCAAGGAAGCCGCCGGCATTCGCCGCGCCCGCGACGAAGGCGAGCGCGCAACCGAGCCGGCGATTGGCGGAATCGGTGCGTGCGGGAGAAGTCAGACCGCGAAGGTAGCTGATCGGCATGGCGGGCCGTGCTGATTGGTCGAGCCGAGAAGATAGCACGACAATTTCGCCGTTCGTACGCGCCGGCCCGACACGCAGCCAGGCCGTTGCGCACGCATCGAAACATGAATCGATAGCACGCTAACGAATAAAACAATCGCTATAATCCCGGCCCATGACTTCCATTGATCTCCTGCGCCGGTCGGTCAGTAGCACGCTCGTGTTGGCAGCGCGCCGCTGGCGGCGCACGAGCCACGGCGTGCTCGCTTCGTATGGCGTATCGGAGGCATGCGCGGTGCCGCTGCTCACCGCGAACCGGCTCGGCGAAGCGGTGCGGCAGGTCACGCTCGCGGAGCACGTCGGCATCGAAGGGCCGTCGCTCGTCAGATTGCTGGATCAGCTATGCGCGGCGGGCCTCGTGCGGCGCGACGAAGATCCCGAGGACAAGCGCGCCAAGACCATCACGTTGACTGACGAAGGCCGCGCCGTGACCGCGCGCATGGAAGCGCGGCTCGTCTCGCTGCGCGCCCGTCTGCTCGATGACGTGAGCCGCGAAGATCTGGAAACGACGCTGCGCGTGCTCAATGCATTCACAGCGGCGCTCGCAAGCAATAAGACCCCGGCCGACGCGCCATGAAGTTCGCATCCGCACGCGAGTGGCTCTTCTCGGCCAAGACCTTCGCCGCCGCGATGATCGCGCTCTACATCGGCCTCGCGCTGGAACTGCCGCGTCCTTATTGGGCGATGGCCACGGTCTATATCGTCTCCAACCCGTTCGTCGGCGCGACGCGCTCCAAGGCGCTGTATCGCGCGCTCGGCACCGCAATCGGCGCGGCGGGCGCTGTGGTGATCGTGCCGCCCTTCGTGGAATCGCCGTTTCTATTCAGCGTGATTGTCGCGCTGTGGACAGGCACGCTGCTCTTTCTCTCGATGTTCGACCGCACCGCGCGCAGCTACGTCTTCCTGCTCGCGGGCTATACGCTGCCGATGATCGCGCTGCCCGCCGTGACGAATCCGGCGGTCGTCTTCGATCTCGCCATCTCGCGCACCGAAGAGATTCTGCTCGGCATCGTGGTGGCGAGCATCGTGGGCAGCGTCGTTTTTCCGAGCCGTCTTGCGCCCACGCTCGTCGAACGTACCGATGCCTGGTTTCGCGATGCCGCCTTCTACGCGAGCGAAACGCTCTCGGGCCGCCTCGCGGGTGCCGCGATATCCGCGTCGCGTCAGCGGTTAGCTGCGACCGTCAACGGCCTCGAAGTGCTGTTGAGCCAACTCACGTACGACCACGCACGGCCCGATATCGTCCGGCGGGCGCGCGCGTTGCAAGGCCGCATGCAGATATTCCTGCCGCTCATTTCATCGCTGGCCGATCCGCTCATCGAACTGGTCGACAAGCGTGGCACGCATCCGCCAGGACTCGAAGCGTTGCTCGCCGATGTGGCCAAGTGGATGTCGCTCCCCGCGCCGCAGATCCACGACGCCGCCGAGTCCGATCGCGAGCCGAACGCGCTGCGCGAACGCATCGCAGCGATGCGGCCATCGGCGCAGGCGCTCGCGAGCGAAGACGGCGCGTTGCTTTCGAGCGCGCTGTGGCGTCTTTCGCA
Organism: Caballeronia sp. SL2Y3; assembly: GCF_022879575.1. Classification (NCBI taxonomy): domain Bacteria; kingdom Pseudomonadati; phylum Pseudomonadota; class Betaproteobacteria; order Burkholderiales; family Burkholderiaceae; genus Caballeronia; species Caballeronia sp. SL2Y3. The sequence continues at coordinate 28,922 of NZ_CP084262.1, read as the reverse complement.
GGTCATCGACGTATGGCAGGACATTCGCACGCTGCGCGCCGCTATGCTGCATGACGAACACGACTGGCGTCCGCGGTTTAGGCATTGGCGGCTCGGCGGCACGGCGCGTTTTTTCGATCGCGGCATGATGCTGTTTTCGACGGGCGTCGCGGTCAGCGCGATCATCGTCGCGTGTGCGTTGTGGATCGAATCGGGCTGGGCCGACGGCGCGGGCGCGGTCACGCTCGCCGCCGTCGCGTGCTGCTTCTTCGCGGCGCTCGACGAACCCGCGCCGCAAGTGTTCGTCTTCTTTCTCGCGACCTGCATGAGCGTGGTCTTCGCGGGACTCTACGTGTTCGCGGTGCTGCCGCACGTGCATGACTTCCCGATGCTCGTCATCATCTTCGCGGGGCCGTTCCTCGTCGTCGGCACGTTGATTCCGCAGCCGCGTTTCACGCTCATCACCATGCTGGTCGCGGTGAACACGGCCACGTTCATCAGCATTCAGAGCGCGTACGAAGCGGACTTCTTCGTCTTTCTCAATAGCAACCTCGCGGGCGTGGCCGGGCTTCTGTTCGCGTTCGTGTGGACGCGGGTGACGCGGCCTTTCGGCTCCGAACTCGCGGTCGCGCGGCTCACGCGCTCGGCGTGGCGCGATATCGTCGCGTGTTCGTCCACCGCGACGCTCGACGATCAGCGCAATCTCTACTCGCGCATGCTCGACCGCCTGATGCAAGTGCTGCCGCGCCAGGCCTCGACGGATTCGCACCGGCACCCGTCCATCGAGAGCTTCCGCGATTTTCGCGTCGCGCTGAATTCGCTCGATCTGCGGCGCGCGCATCGCAAGCTCGCCTCCGACATTCAGGCGTCGATCGACGAGGTGCTCGCTGGCGTGCGCGATTACTTCGGGCATTGCATCGAGCGGCGCGAACGTCAGCCGGTGCCGTCGACGCTCGTGCGCTCGATCGACCGCGCCGTCGCGCAGGTCGCGGCGCACACCATCGCGGAGGCGGAAAAGCACGGGCAGGCGGCATTGCCGGGGGAACGATTGTTGCGCGACACGCTGCATGCGCTCATCGGCGTGCGCTTGTCGCTGCATCCGCCCGCAACGGATACGCAGCCTGCCGCGCGTGGCGACGCGCCACGGGAAGAACCCGCCTGATGCTCACTCCATTCACATCACCGGACTCGCTCGCATGATCGGCGAAATCGACATTCTCGGCGTCTTCGTGCCGGCCGTTCTCGTGCTGATGTTAATCGCGTATCTGCTGAACCTCGTCATCCGCACCGTGCTCACGCGCGTGGGCTTTTATCGCTTCGTGTGGCATCGCTCCGTTTTCGATCTCGGCATCTATGTACTGGTGCTGGGGCTTGTCGTTATCGTTTCGCATCGGCTCATCACGTGAAAAAAACCTGGTTCTCCGTCGGGCAGATCCTGCTCACGCTCATCGTCGTCGCCATTGCAGCCGTCGTGTTGTGGAAGCTGGTCGATTACTACATGTTCGCGCCGTGGACGCGCGATGGCCACGTGCGTGCCGACGTCATTCAGGTCGCGCCCGACGTGTCCGGCCTCATCACCGATGTGAAGGTCGTGGATAACCAGCAGGTCAAGCGCGGCGACGTGCTGTTCGTCATCGATCGCGCGCGCTATGCGCTCGCGCTGCGCAATGCCGAAGCCGCCGCGCAACAGCGCCGCGCAACGCTCGATCAGGCGCGGCGCGAGGACGCGCGCAATCGCTCGCTCGGCAACCTCGTGGCGCGCGAAGTGGTCGAGGAAACCCACTCGCGCGTGGAGCAGGCCACAGCCGCGCTCGCCGATGCCGAAGTCGCCATCGACACCGCGCGCCTCAACTTGCAACGCACCCAGATCGTGAGTCCGGTGGACGGCTATCTCAACGATCGCGCGCCGCGCATCGGCGAGTTCGTCTCGGCGGGACGCGCGGTGCTGTCCGTCGTCGATATGCATTCTTTCCGCGTCGATGGCTACTTCGAAGAGACGAAGCTGCACGGCATCGATATCGGGCAACCGGTCGATATCAAGGTGATGGGCGAGCCGAACCTGTTGCGCGGACACGTGCAGAGCATCGTCGCGGCCATCGAGGATCGCGACCGTCAACAGAGCTCGAGCCTGCTGCCGAACGTGAACCCCGCGTTCAGCTGGGTTCGGCTCGCGCAGCGCATTCCCGTGCGCGTGACGCTCGATGAAATTCCCGCCGACTTTCGCATGATCGCGGGGCGCACGGCCACCGTCTCGGTGCGCGGCGTCGGTCCCACCATCGGATCGCGCGCGGCGTCCGGCAACATGCCCGCGTCCGCGACGGCGCCCGCATCGCCGGTCGCCGCGCATGTGCCGGCTTCGGGTGCATCGCAATGAAGCGCACTGCACGCATCAGAAGCCCGCGCCTCGGCCTGACGCTGCTCGCGTCGATGCTCGTGCTCGGCGGCTGCATGACGGTCGGCCCGGACTACAAGCTGCCCGAAGGCGCGGCGGTCAATGCGCCGTATGCGAACGCGCCCATCGACGGCGCGGATCAGGCGCCCGTCACGCAAGGCGCGGCGCCTTCGAAATGGTGGCGTCTCTACGACGATCCCGCGCTCGACGAGCTCGTGAGCGAAGCGTTGATCTCGAACGCGGACATTCGCGTGGCTGCCGCGAACCTCGCGCGTTCGCGTGCCGAAGTGGAGTTCGCGAACCGGCAAGGCGGCTTTTCGAGCCGCAGTTCCGTCGCGTTTCAGCGGGCGCAGGAATCGGCGGAACAGTACTTGTTGACCGAGAAGCTGCCGGTCGTGAACGAAGGCGCGCTTGAACTGAGCGTGTCGTATGAATTCGATCTCTTCGGCAAGCTCAGGCGCGGCGTGGAAGCCGCCCGCGCCGACGACGAAGCGGTGGAAGCCGCGGTCGATCTCGCGCGCATCACGGTAGTGGCGGACGTCGTGCGCGCGTATGTCGAATCGTGTTCGGCGGCGGAAGAACTGCGCATCGCGCAAAAGTCGTTAGCACTCCAGAGGGAACGCGTGCGGCTCACGCAGCGCCTGCGCGAAGCGGGCCGCAGCAATCAGTCCGAAGTCACGCGCGGTCAGACGCAATCCGAGACGCTCGCGGCCGACATTCCGCGCTTTGTCGCGCGCCGCCGCGTGGCGCAGTATCGGCTGGCGATGCTGCTTGCGCGCGCGCCGTCCGCGTTGCCGCCCGCCGCGCTCGCGTGCGACAAGCTGCCGAAGCTGCGCGAGCCGATTCCTGTCGGCGACGGCGCGTCGCTCCTGAAGCGCCGTCCCGATGTGCGGCAAGCCGAGCGGCAACTGGCGGCATCGACCGCGCGCATCGGCGTGGCGACTGCGGCGCTGTATCCATCGGTGAGCTTCGGCGCGTCGGTCGGCTCCGTGGGCGTCGCCGAAGACCTGCTCGGCGCGACGACGAATCGCTGGGCGTTCGGGCCGCTCATCAACTGGAGCTTTCCGATCAACGGGCAACGCGCCCGCGTGGTGCAGGCCGAAGCGGCATCCGGCGGCGCGCTCGCGCACTTCGACGGCGTGGTGCTCAATGCGCTGCGCGAAACGCAAAGCAGTCTCGCGACGTATGCCTCGGATGCAACGCGTGCCGATAATCTGCGCACCGCGTACCGGTCGGCGGTGGAATCGGCGGATGAGACGCATCGGCTATATACGGCCGGGCGCGAGTCGTTCGTCGCGGATCTGGATGCCACGCGCACGCTGACGAGCGTCGCCGCGCAGGTGGCGGCGGCCGAAAGCCAGGTCGCGCAGGATCAGGTGAACCTGTTCCTTGCGCTTGGCGGCGGCTGGGAACGCGACGAAGACGTGGCGAGCGCGCAGGGCAAGTAGTCGCGGTCGCCCGAGCTTATCCGGCGAGACCGTCCGCTGGGTGCTTCGGCAAGCGCGCTGCATCCGCAGCTTTCATGGGCCGATGCTTTCGCCATTGCAAACGGATACCTGTTGGCGCGGTTCGCGCTCGGCCGCTTCGCTCGCGGACGGACCGACGCTCAACACACCGGCCAGGCCCGCACCCAAAGATTCAAGAACATGCCGCCGCATGCGTGCCAGGTACGCGGCAAACGCCTGTCAAGCTGGCGTGCTCGTCGCAGGCCAGCTTCGATGCCTGGCTTACTGCGACATTGCACCGGACGCGGGATGCTCCTTGCTCATCGCGTCGTGCTTCTTCATCTTGTCCTTGCTCATCGAGTCTTTCTTCATGCTGTCGTGCGACATGGCGTCCTTGCTCATCGAATCGTGAGACATCGCATCGTTGGACATCGCGCCGCTCGCCTGCGCATGAGCCACCGATGCACCGATAGCCAATGCCGCCGCGAACACTGCCGTCATCACTCGTTTCATTTCACTTCTCCTTGTTGGACCTGCGGACCTGCGTTGAAAACCTGCTCCGGCCGGGCCGGATTCGAAAGCACGGCGGTCATGAACCGCCGAACCAGTTGTAGCCCTGGTCGACCCAATAGCCGCCGGGATACGCGTTAGTGACGAAGATTTCGACGATATGCTTCGGGTTCTTGTAACCGAGCTTCGTCGGCATGCGCAGCTTCATCGGATAGCCGTATTTCGCGGGCAAACGCTCGCCGTCATACTCGAACGTGAGCAGCGTCTGCGGATGCAGCGCCGTGGGCATGTCGATGCTTTCGTAATAGTCGTCGGCGCAGCGGAAGCCGACGTACTTCGCAGTCGTGTCCGCGCCGACGCGCCGCAGAAATTCGCGGAACGGCGTGCCGCCCCAGCGCCCTATCGCGCTCCAGCCTTCCACGCAGATGTGCCGCGTGATCTGCTCGGCGTGGGGCAACGCGTAAAGCTCCGGCAGCGTCCAGACGCGCTGGCCCGTCACGAGACCGCTCACCTTTAGCCGGTAGTCCGCGCCATTCACATGAGGCACGTTGTCGATGCCGTAGTACGCATTGAACGGGAACGGCCGCGTGAGCTGCGCCTCGCTGTATGTGGGCGCGAGGCGCGTCGGGTCGAACAGCAACGCCTGCACGCGATCGTTCAGGCGCGAAACGGCGCCGAGAAACGTGTTGACGGAGTCTTCGTCGGTGATCGAGCAACCGGTCAACAACGACAGCCCGCCGAGCGTGAGCATGCGCTTGCCGAAGAGGCGTCGCGACGGCATGGCGAGTTCGCGCGTGGCATCGGCGAGCACGGATGCGCGGTCGAGCGTGACGATCTTTTTACCTTGGGTCTTCATGGCGTGGGCTCCCTTCGTTCAACGACCGCGCAGCATGCTAAGCAGCGAACGCGGCACGAGCGCGACCATCACGACATGCACCACCACGAACGCCGCCATGACCGCCATCGCGCAAAAGTGAACGACGCGCGCGTTGTCGTAGCCGCCCATCAGTTCACGCAGCAACGGAAACTGCACGGACTTCCAGATGGCAAGACCGGACAGCACGAGCACGATGAGATCGAGCACGACCACGAGGTACGCGAGCTTCTGCACCGCGTTGTACTCGCGCGGATTCTCGTGCGAGAGCTTGCCGCGCATCGCCGCGACGAGGTCATGCACGACCGCGCGGGGCGATAACGGAAAGAACTTCGAGAAGAAGCGTCCGCTCGCTACGTTTAGCGCGAGATACGCGAGTCCGTTGAAGACGAGCAGCCACATCGCGGCGAAGTGCCACTGGAGCGCGCCGCCGAGCCAGCCGCCGAGCGTGATGGAAGGCGGAATGACGATGCGCGCGAAGACCGGCGATGCGTCGTAGATGCGCCAGCCAGAGAACATCATGATGAGCGCGGCCACGGCGTTGAGCCAATGCGTGATGCGCAGCCATAGCGGATGAACCGGATGCTTGCGTTGCAGGCTCTCGGGCGGGGCGTCGAGTGTCGTGTCCATGATCGTTGCCGATAAGGGTGATGTACTCGTGAATTCGCTCGCCGGGTCGGCCCGGTTACAGGGCGCATCGAGAAAATTTCTCGACGGCGTTTGCCGCTGCGCTGTAACCGCGCGCGCATCGCAAGCGAACTAACGTATGCAAGCAACGACCCGCCCCCAACGACGCATACGATGAAAACGATTGGCGCAAAGACAGCCGGCATTGCCGCTAGCCGTGGCTTCGGCTATTCTGAAACGCTCGATCTAAAACATGATCGGGCTTACGCCGCGCTTGCTGTCTGCATCCCGCCGCGTTCGCTCGCTTCGTCCTTTCGTCGCCTTGCCTTCACGGGACTCGCCTTGCATGACGCGGAACATCGCCTGAAGACGCTCCTTTGCTCCGGCCTCGAAGGCGACCAGAACGCCTATCGCGGTTTCCTGCAGACGCTCACGCGGCATCTGCGCGGCTATTTGCGCAAGCGCATTCCGCAGCATCGCGATGACGTGGAAGACCTCGTGCAGGAAATCTTGCTGGCGGTGCACAATGCGCGGCACACCTATCGCATGGAAGAACCGCTTACTGCATGGATTCATGCCATCGCGCGCTACAAGCTGATGGACTTCTTTCGCGCGCGTTCGCGTCACGAGTCGCTCAACGATCCCCTCGACGATCACGACGATCTCTTTGCCGTCACCGACGACGAGCCGACTCAAGCGCGTCACGACCTCGGCAAGCTCCTCGCACAGTTGCCGGACAAGCAGCGGCTGCCGATCGTCCACGTCAAGCTGGAAGGGTTGTCGGTCGCGCAGACTGCGCAACTCACGGGGCTCTCGGAATCCGCCGTGAAAGTGGGCGTGCATCGCGGACTCAAGGCGCTTGCCGCGCGCATTCGTGGCTTCAGGAGCGAGGAATCCGATGCGAACCGATGATCTGATCGATCTGCTCGCAGCCGGCGATGTGCGCGTCGATCGCGCGGCCGTCGCCCGCCGTTTCGCGCAGGCGCTGCCGCTCGGTTTCATCGGCTCGGTGCTGTTGATGCTCGTGGTGTACGGACTGCGCCGCGATCTGGCGAGCGTCGCGCAGACGGCCCTGTTCTGGGCCAAGCTCGCGTTTCCGCTATGCGTCGCGGTCGGCTCGCTGATTGCCGTGATACGGCTGGGTCGCCCCGGCGTGCGCGGCGGTGTCGCGTGGCCGGTCATCGTGCTGCCGTTCATCGCAGTGTGGCTGGCGGGCGCGCTCGTGCTCGGTCAGGCGACGCCCGCCGGACGCTTGCCGCTCGTGCTCGGGCAGTCGTGGCGCACGTGTCCGTTCAATATCGTGCTGCTCTCGGTGCCGACGTTTCCCGCCGCGCTGCTGGCCGCAAGAAGTCTCGCGCCCACTGATTTGCGCATGGCGGGCGCGGTGGCCGGCCTCCTGTCGAGCGCGCTCGCGACCATCGCCTATTGCCTGCATTGCCCGGAGATGAGCCCCGCGTTCTGGAGCGTGTGGTATGCGATCGGCATGCTGTTGCCGGCCTGCATCGGCGCATGGCTCGGGCCGCGCGTGCTGCGCTGGTAGCTGCTAGCTCGCGCGGCGGACTCTTGCGCGGCGCTTGGTTGCGCCCAGCATGGCGAGCACCGGGCGCGCCGCGCCTTCGAGCAACTCGCGCCGCGGGTTGACCCGCGCCAGCACGCGCAAGCCTATGAGCGAAGCGAGCAAAGCCTTGGCGATATCGTCGGCCGATACGGTCGCCGCGATGGTCCCGTCGTCCTGTCCCGCGCGCACGCAGCGCACGAAGAAGCCTTCGATCTCCTTGAGCACCGCGCTCAACGCGCGATGAATTTGGCGGTCGTGCGGCGCGAGTTCGAGCGCGGAATTGACGACGAGACAGCCCTTGCGATGCGGATCGCGCACCGACAGTTCGATGATCTCGTCGAAGAACGCGAGAATGGCATCGCGCGGCGGCAGGCGATGCTCGAAGCGCCGCACGCGGTCGCGAAAGCCGTGCTCCACATAGCGCTTCAGCGCGCGTTCGAAGAGCGTGCGCTTGTCGCCGAAAGCGTTGTAGAGACTGGCCGCCGTGAGGCCCATCGTGGCCGCGAGATCGCGCACGGAGGTGGCTTCATATCCGCGCGACCAGAACTGCGCGGTGGCCGCATCGAGCGCGGCTTCCTCGTCGAATTCACGCGGACGCGGCATGATCGAGCTTCCTCTTCAAGCCGTCTTCGGATAGTTCGACGGGAACAACGCGCGGCGCGTCTCTTCGTCGTTGACCGTCTTGAACGCGTGCTGCTTGTTCAATGGGCGAGCGCGCGCAACGGCGGGGCGCGCGTCGATGGCGGCGAACCAGCGCTGCAACTCGGGATACGCGGCAAGCGGCGCTTCGGTCGTCTTGAACACACGCGATGCACGGTCGATCCAGCCCCACGCGGACATATCGGCAATGGTGAAGCTCTCGCCGACGATGTACTCGCGACCTGCGAGCCGATCGTTCAGCACCTGATAGTGCCGCTCCGCTTCTCGCCGATAGCGGTTCACCGCATAGTCGAGCCCTTCGGGCGCCGCATGCTGGAAATGCACGGCTTGGCCCGAGAACGGCCCGAGACCCGTGGCGATGAACATGAGCCACGACAGAAGCTGCGGCCGGTCTTCCGGCGTGCCGAGGAACTGGCCGGTCTTCTCCGCGAGATAGAGAAGGATGGCGGTCGAATCGAACACGACGGCTTCCTTGCCGCCCGGGCCTTCCGTATCGACGATGGCGGGCACCTTGCCGTTCGGGTTGATCGCGCGGAATGCGGGCGTATGCTGCTCGCCTTTGCTGGTATCGACTGGCTTCAGTTCATAAGGCACGCCCGCTTCTTCGAGAAACAGCGCGACTTTTGCGGGGTTGGGCGTGGGATGGAAGTAGAAGTGGATCATGCGAGCGCGCTCCGGTTTGGCAGGCGATCATTTTAGATCGCTCGCTCCAAAACGCGCAACGATGGCTTCTTCTCTTATGCGCAGAGCTTGCGGATGACCGACTCGATATCGACTTCGCCCTTCACGATGTCTTTGCTAGGTCCTTCGAAGTCGATCCATCCTTCATTGAAGCCGTCGAGCATGCGGATGCGCGGCATCGGATTCTTCATGCCCTGCTGTTCGAACATGTCGCGCCAACTCTCGCGCGGCACGGCTTGCGCGGTGACCGGCTTGCCGAGCACTGCAGAGAACGCCGCAGCGATATCGCGCGGGCTGACGCGTTGCGGACCTTCGAGTTCGACGACCCGCGTACCGTGCGATTCTTCCTGAAGCAACCGCGCGGCGGTTCTGCCGACGTCTTCGGTGGCGACCATCGGAATCGCGTGATCCAGCGGTTGCAGGAACGAATGAACGACGCCTTCGTCGCGGGCCGATTGCACGTCCCATGCGCTGTTCTCCATGAACCAGCCGGGGCGCAGGAAGGTCACGGGTATCGGCTGCGCGATGAGCGCGTCTTGCAGCAACGTGTGCTGCGTGAGCAGATTGGTTTCTGTCGCCTGCGCGCCGATGGTCGACAGGCACGCGATCTTGCGCGGCTTTGCACGCTGCACCGCCGAGACGATGGCTTCAATGACTTCGCGCGTTTCCGGAAAGCCGGGCAACGGATCAAAATGCGGCGGCAGCAGAATGAACACGCCATGCGCGCCTTCGAACGCCTGCGCCAGCGCGTGTGCATCGTTCATGCGCGCGTTCGCGACCTCGCAGCCACGCGCCGCCCACGGCTCGCCCTTGTTTGCATCGCGCACGACCGCGCGAACGCGTTGTCCCGCTTGCAGCAGCGCATCGGCGAGCGCGCCGCCCACTTGTCCGCTGATACCCGTGATGGCGTACATGTTTGCTTCCTCCTTGCGAATCGGTTGATGTCTTGTTTGACGACTCGCATGGTAGGCGGCGGCCCGCGCCGGTGAAATGCCGCCCGCGTCATTACATTCATAACGCGGCAGCACGAATGAAAAAGCCCCGCTCGCGAACGGGGCTTCGACACTTGGAGGACGACGCGTGCTTCAGGTCACCGGCGCCGGATTGAACAGCACGAGCGCGTTGTGCAGCTTGAGCTTCTCGGCGCGCGTTTGCTTGCGCCCGCTCGCGACGTCGAGCATCAGACGGAACAGTTCCCAGCCCACGTCCGCGATGCTCGCCTCACCCGTCGCGATGGTCCCGGCATTCACGTCCATCAGGTCATGCCAGCGGCGCGCGAGATCGGAGCGCGTCGCGACCTTGATGACCGGCACTTCCGCGAGACTGTACGGCGTGCCGCGCCCCGTGGTGAAGACATGCAGATTGATGCCCGCAGCCAGTTGCAGCGTGCCGCAGATGAAGTCGCTCGCGGGCGTCGCCGCGTAGATCAAGCCTTTTTGCTTGACCTTCTCGCCCGGCGAGAGCACGCCCGAAATGGTCGAGCTGCCCGACTTGACGATGGACCCCATCGCCTTTTCGACGATGTTCGACAGCCCGCCCTTCTTGTTGCCGGGCGTCGTGTTCGCGCTGCGGTCCGCGCCGCCGCGCTTCAGATAATCGTCGTACCACTTCATCTCGCGGATGATGGCCGCAGCCACTTCGCCGTTCGCCGCGCGCGCCGTGAGTTGCGCGACGCCGTCGCGCACTTCGGTCACTTCCGAGAACATCACGGTCGCGCCCGCGCGCACGAGCAGGTCGGTGGCGAAGCCGACCGCCGGGTTCGCCGTGAGACCCGAGAACGCATCGCTGCCGCCGCATTGCACGCCGACGACCAGATCGGATGCCGGACACGTCTCGCGGCGGCGATTGTTGAGCCGCTTCAGATGCGTTTCGGCCATGAGCATGATGGAATCGATCATCGACTGGAAGCCGACGTGTCCCTCGTCCTGCAACACGACCGCGCCGCCGTTCGCCTCGCTTTCCATGTCGCCGATATCGGCAATGGCGTCGTCGAGCGCGGCGGCCGCGATCGGTATGGTGCCGGGCGGCATCAGGCGTTCGGGCTGGAGCTTCTCGCAGCCGAGGCTCACCATCATCACTTCGCCGCCGAAGTTCGGGTTCAGCGCGATGTTGCGCACGGTGCGGATAGGCACCATCGCGTCCGGCGCTTCGATGGCGACGCCGCAGCCGTAGGTGTGGCCGAGGCTCACGACATCATCGACATTGGGGTAGCGCGGCAGCATTTCCGCCTTGATGCGGTCGACCGCGTGCTGCACCACATCCGCGACGCACTGCACGGTGGTCGTGATCGCGAGGATGTTGCGCGTGCCCACGCTGCCGTCCGCATTGCGATACCCCTCGAACGTGAAGCCTTCGAGCGGCGAGGTATCGGGCGCCTTGATGGTCGCGATCGGAAGATCGTCGAGCTCGGGCGGCGTCGGCATGCGCAATACGTGCTCGTTGACCCAGCTGCCTTTGGGCAAGTCCTTCAACGCATAACCGATGACCACGTTATAGCGGATCACGGCATCGCCTTCCGCGAGATCGGTCAAGGCCACCTTGTGACCTTGCGGCACACGTTCGCGCAGCACGAGCCCATCGGCGAACGTCGCGCCTTCGCCGAGGCCTCCGTCGTTCACGACGATCGCCACGTTGTCTTCGGGGTGCACGCGTATATAAAGCGGCGGCTGAGTCATTTTCGATGATCCCTGATGCATGACGGCCCGCGCCGCCCTGGAGTTATGTCATCCTACAACACATCGTGTCTGTTTGGCTCGGTGTATACCCGCAAAATCGTCAGCGTCACGGTACATCTATTGCCGACAGCGGAGGCATGTTGTACGATGACCTATAAGCGCTGCATTCGCCGGACGCTGCCAAACGAGACATAGATCATGACGACACCGCAAGAACTCAAGCAAATCGTATCCGAGGGCCTGCTCTCTTTCCCCGTGACCGACTTCGACGCGCAAGGCAACTTTCGCGCCGATACGTATGCGGAACGTCTCGAATGGCTCGCGCCGTACGGTGCGTCCGCGCTGTTCGTCGCGGGCGGCACGGGCGAGTTCTTTTCGCTGACGCAGCCTGAATATTCGCAGATCGTGCGCACGGCCACCGAGGTCTGCAAAGGCAAGGTGCCGATTCTCGCGGGCGCGGGCGGCCCGACGCGCACGGCCATCGCTTTCGCGCAGGAAGCCGAGAAGAACGGTGCGCAAGGCATTCTGCTGATGCCGCACTATCTGACGGAAGCCTCGCAGGAAGGCATCGCGGCGCACGCGGAGCAAGTTTGCAAGGCCGTGCCGAACCTGGGCGTCATCATCTATAACCGCGCGAATTCGAAGCTCAACGCCGACATGCTGGAGCGTCTCGCGGACCGCTGCCCGAACCTCATCGGCTTCAAGGACGGTGTCGGCGAGATCGAAGCGATGGTGACCATTCGCCGTCGTCTCGGCGACCGCTTCTCGTACCTCGGCGGCCTGCCGACCGCGGAAGTCTACGCGGCGGCGTATAAGGCGCTGGGCGTGCCGGTGTACTCGTCGGCGGTGTTCAACTTCATCCCGAAGACGGCGATGCAGTTCTACCGCGCCATCGCGGCCAACGACCACGAGACCACCGGCAAGCTGATCGACGAATTCTTCCTGCCGTATCTGGCCATTCGCAATCGTCGTCCGGGCTATGCCGTAAGTATCGTGAAGGCCGGCGCGAAGCTCGTCGGACACGATGCCGGTCCGGTGCGCGCGCCGCTCACGGATCTGACCGACGAAGAAATGAGCCAGCTCGATGCATTGATCAAGAAGGTCGGCGCGCAGTAACTCGCGCGCTTTGAAAAGCGCCCCGAGCGGTGGACACGCGTCCGGCGCTCGGGGCGTTTTAGCTGGCGCTCAAGAAGCCGCGACCACGCGCAGTTCGAGTGCATCGCCGCCCGCAGCGATATCGAGCAAACGATCCACATTCGGATGTGCCCCCGGACGATTGCGCGCGTCCGCCGTATGTTCCGCGAATACGAGCAACCCGTGCCCGGCGGCCTGCGCGTTCAGCGTGCCGAACGTCTCTTTCAGGTAGTGATAGACCGCGAGCGAGCCTTGTTTGCCCGGCTTGTTTTCGATGCTCGCGACGACACTGCCCTTCGCATCGATCAAATCGATGCGCTCGATGCCTTCGATCGAAGGCAGTTGCGCCAGGTTGTCCTTGAATACGCTGCTCGGCTGAATCACGAAAGAGGCTCCGTCATGGTCGGTGAATGAGGCGGAGTATCTTAATCGATTCGCGCATCAGAAGATGTGCATCAAGCCGACGTATGCGCCGGTCTGCGATTCTCCGGCAAGCGGGCTCGTGCTCGTGCTCGCGTCCGAGTTGCGCGGCGTCGCGAATACGGAGAACGTGCCGTTCGCGCTGTTGCGCACATAAGCCACGGTGCCGTAGACGAAGGTGCGCTTCGTGAAGTTATACGTGGTGCCGAGCGAATAGAGCATGGCGTGACTCGCGGGATCGTGCGAGGCGTCGCCCGCGCCCTCGCCTACGTGAACATAGAAGCCCGCTGCCGTGACGGCCCATTGCGGCGTCGCCTGATACGTCGCGCCGAGCCAGTAATGGTCCGCGCTATCGGCGATGCCGGTTGGCGTATCGGGCGCCGCGTAGTGCGTATAGGCGGCCTGAATCTTGAACTTGTCGACCTTCAGGTTCGCGCCGACGAAGTATTCCCGCGACGACGCGAAGATATTGCTCAAGCGCCCGTTCTGGTCGCGCAACTCGTCGTAGATGCCGCGCACGTCGAGAAGCGGCGAATGATACGTGAGCATGATGCCCTCGGAGCGCCCGAACTCGCCCGGCGCGCCGCTGTTGAATGCACCGGGCTGATTGCCGAACGCATACTGGCCCTGAACATCGAAGCCATGAAACACGGGGCTATGGTATTCGACGTTGTTGCTCGTCTGCTGCCAGTTGCGTCCGCGCACGAGCGATGCCGAGGACACCGCTTCCTGCACCATCGGATCGAATTCCCAGACGCCGTCGCTGTCGATGAAAAGATTGCGGCCCGCCTGAATCTGGCCCCACGTCTTCGAATTGATGCCCACATAGGCGCGCCGCGAAAACATGCGGTCGCCGCCCGTTCTGCCGTTCATGATCTGTAGCGCGGTTTCCAGGTCGAAGACGGCGCTCATGCCGCCACCGAGGTCTTCGACGCCCTTGAAACCGAGCATGCTTGTGCCCCAGTCGCCGCCTTCCGCGCTCCATCGCGTGGCATTGCCGCCCGCGCCGTTCGCGACATGATTCAGGTATTCGATGCCGCCGTCGAGCCGGCCGTATAAGGTGACGCTGGATTGCGCCCACGCGCCGGAGGTGAATAGAAGAAGCCCTGCCGCCTTGCAAAGCCTGACCGTCGTGTCTTTCCTCATGTGCCGCTCCATGTCCGTGGCGTTCGCCAACGCTGATTCTTGTTGGGCACGAACATAGCACTATCTTGCGAACATCGCAGAAGCGGCCGGTGCGAGCCGCATCGACTTCGGCGGGTGCCTTAATAAAGACAGGCGCGCGCGGCCCGAAAGCCGCTCACCGCCCGTCAAGATGGAGCCGCGCTTACCGATGCAGCCGATGCTCGACGCTGCGAGAGGGTCGCCGTGTTCTTCGAGCCGGTTTGCGTCGGCATCAACGGTCGAATATCGCGCAAAGGCTTTTGCTTCGGATACCTAATCGTATCACCGAGCCACGCAACCGGCGTGGCGCTTCCCTCACATGCGATCCACCGCAATCACCGCATCGGCGAACGCCTTCGGCGCTTCCTGCGGCAGATTGTGTCCCACGCCGCCGCCCACATCGATATGCCGGTACTTGCCCGTGAACTTCTTCGCGTAAGCGGACGGGCTCGGATGCGGCGCGGCGTTCGCGTCGCCTTCCATCGTGATGGTCGGTACCGTAATCGGCGGCGCGGCCGCGAGGCGCTTTTCGAGCGCGTCGTATTGCGGCTCGCCTTCGGCCAGTCCCAGTCTCCACCGATAGTTGTGAATGACGACCGCGACGTGATCCGGATTGTCGAACGCCTGCGCCGAGCGCTCGAACGTCGCATCGTCGAAATGCCATTCCGGCGATGCCGTTTGCCATATCAGCTTCGAAAACGCGCGACGGTTCGCTTCATAGCCCGCGCGGCCGCGCTCCGTCGCGAAGTAGAACTGATACCACCACGCGTATTCCGCTTTCGGCGGTAACGGCGCGCGATTCGCTTCCTGACTGCCGATGAGATACCCGCTCACGGACACGAGCGCCTTGCAACGCTCCGGCCACAACGCCGCGACAATATCGGCGGTGCGCGCGCCCCAGTCGAAGCCTGCGACGAGCGCCCTCTGAATGCGCAGCGCATCCATGAGCGCGATGATATCGACGGCGACGACCGCCTGCTGTCCGTTGCGCGGCGTCTCGGCAGAGAGAAAGCGCGTCGAGCCGTAGCCACGCAGGTAAGGCACGATCACGCGATACCCCGCGGCCGCAAGCATCGGCGCCACTTCGGCGAAGCTATGAATGTCGTACGGCCAGCCGTGCAGGAGGATAACGGGCGGACCGTTCTCCGGGCCGACCTGCGCATAGCCGATACTGAGCGTGCCGGCATTGATCTGACGGATATCGGCAAACGAGGTCGCGCTCGTTGTGCCCGCCGACTGCGCGCGAACGAGACCGCTGAAGCCCAACTGCATCGCGCCGATGCCCGCGATCGTCGCACCGAGCAGGCGGCGGCGCGAGCCGTTGATGTTCTCCGTCATGTCACTCTCCCGTAAGTGTCGTCGATGAAGCGCATGATGGATGCGTCGCGCCGTCCGAGCAAGAGCAACAAAGTTCACGTATCGTTGCTTCACGAACAACGCCCAGGGACGGGGACATGGTCATGCGCGAGATCAATCAACAGCGTCTGCGCTACTTCAACGAGGTCCTGGCGCACGGCACCATTCGCGGCGCGGCAGACCGTCTGAACACGTCGCCATCGGTGATTGCGCGGCAGATCAAGTTGCTCGAAGAGGAACTCGACACGCTGCTCTTCGAGCGTCAGGCGCGCGGCGTTCGTCCGACGGAGGCTGCGTTTCATCTGCTCGAATTCTGGCGCGGGTATCGTTCGCAGCAGGAGAAGCTGGAGGATCAGCTTCATGCGTTGAAGGGGCTTCAGCAAGGCAAGATCAGGCTTGCGGTGAGCGAGGGCTACGTCGACATGTTGGTGGACGATGTCCTCGCGCCGTTCTGCGCGCGCTATCCGGGCCTCGACGTAACGGTGGAGATGCTGGCCGTCGATGAGATCATCGAGGAGGTCGCGCAGAGCCGCGCGCATATCGGGCTCGCGTACAACCCGCCGCCGCATCCGCGCATCGAGGTCCGCGCGAGCTCGGCGCAGCCAGTGGTGCTGCTTGCGCGGCGCGATCATCCGCTCGTCCGGCGCGGCGGCGTGGCGCGCATCGACGACTTGCGCGACTATCCGCTCGCTCTCATGCCGCCTACGTTCGGCATCGGGCATGTCGTGAAAATGCTCGAACTGGCGGAGGGCGTCTCCATCCGCGCGACACTTACGACGAACTCGCTCACTGCATTGAAGCGCATCGTGAGCGCGGGAGACTTCATCACGTTGATCGGTGCGTTCGCTGCGTATCGCGAGATTGCTAGCGGCGAAATGAAGACTGTGCCCATTGCGCACCCCGTCTTCGAGAACATCCAGGCGCGTGTGCTGTTGAAGGCGGGCAGGCCGCTCGCGGCAGGACCGCAGGCGCTGCTCACGTGCCTGCTGGACGCCATGCCGATGTTCGCGCAGCGCGACAAGCGCCGCAAGCGCTCGGCGAAGTGATGCAACGTCGCTGCGCGCAGCCTCAACGCGCGCCGTCTGCTTCCACGCAAGCGGCCTGCTCCAGCAATGCTTCGAGCGCGACCGGCCGCGAGCGCAGAAAGCCCTGCATCTTGTCGCATCCGGCGTCTCTGAGGCGTTGCAGTTGTTCCTGCGTCTCGACACCTTCGGCCACCACGATCACGCCGAGCTTATGCGCGAGATCGATCACGCCTTCAACGACCGTGCGCGTCATCGCGTCGGTGGCGATGTTATCGACGAAGGACTTGTCGAGCTTGAGCACATCCGGCCTGAAGCGCGCGAGATAGCTGAGGCTCGAATAGCCGGTGCCGAAGTCGTCGATGGCGATACGCACGCCGAGCGCACGCAGTTTCGAGAGCACTTCCTGCGCATCGTCGACATTTTCGATCAGCGCGGACTCCGTGATCTCGAGCGTGATGCATTCCGCATCGATGCCCGATCGCTTGATCACATGCTGAAGCACGGGAACGAGCCGTGGGTCGCGCAACTGCTTCGGCGACACGTTCACTGCCACCGACCGCACCTCGGGCACCGATGCGGCAAGGCGGCGTGCCGCCTGCACGGCTTCGCGAATGATCCAGTGCCCCGCCTCCACGATAAGCCCGCTTTCTTCCAGCACGGGCACGAACGCAGCGGGCGGAATGAGACCGAGGAGCGGATGCTGCCAGCGCAACAGCGCCTCGACACCGACGAGGCCGTCCGTGCGAATCGAGTATTGCGGCTGATAGTGCAGAACGAACTGATTGCAGCGAATGGCGCCGTGCAATTCGGTCTCGAGATGCGCGCGCGCGAGGTCGTCCTTCTCGCGCTCGCCGAACACGCGAAACGCGTTGCGGCCCGCGCGTTTCGCGGCATACATGGCCATGTCTGCGCTGATAAAAAGCGTCTCCGGCGTGCGGCCATGCTCGGGGTACAGCGCGACGCCGATCGAGCATGTCATGTTGACGGTCTTGCAGCCGGCCTTGATCGGCCTGCCACAGGCAAGCGCAAGCCGTCTGCACGCGCGCTCGATGCGGTCCTGATCGAGCGCGCCGGGAAGAACGATGGTGAACTCGTCGCCGCCGGCACGTGCCGCCACCGCGCCCTCCGGCATCGCCTCGCCGATGCGTTCGGCAATCGCCTTGAGCACGGCATCGCCCGCGCTGTGGCCCGCCGTATCGTTGATGGACTTGAACCGGTCGATGTCGATGAACAGATACGCGAACGGCTCGCCCGACGCGCATCGCTCGACGAGCGCATGCATCATCGCGTTGCGGTTGTGCAGGCCAGTGAGGCTGTCGGTGTTCGCGAGGCGATTGAGCGCCTGCAGGTTCATGCGTTCTTCGGTAGCGTCGACGCATACGCTGACCACGCGCGAAACGGCGCCGTCTTCGCTGACAGGATAGATGTCCGCGCGCACCCAGCGCGTGCGGTCGCCTGCAAGACACAAACGGAAATAGCTCTGCGACGGCGCGCCGCTATTCACGGCATCGCGCATCTTGCCGCGCAGGCCGGGCATGTCTTCGGGATGCACGCGCTGCATCCACGCCTTCTTGTCGGTTTCGAGCGCGGCCACGGGCATCTCCCACATGCGCTCGAAGGCCGAACTCACATGCAACAGGTCCTTGAAGTCATGGCTCGCGGTCCAGAAGACCGCATCGACGTGATCTTCCATGTCCTTCTGCACGCGCGCATTGCCGCGCAGTTCCTCGATCAGATCGACTTCGGCCGTGATATCGCGCGACTTGCAGAGCACCGCGACGACGCAGCCTTCCTCGCCATAGACCGGCGCGAACGTGGACGTCCACCACTTCGGGGTGCCGGCCATCGTCGGACATGCCGCCGAGAACGAAACGGACTCGCCCGCCTTCGCGCGTTCGAAGGCCGCTCGCGCGTCCGCGCCTTGCCACAGCGCGAGCCAGTCGATGCCGACGATCTCTTTCGCATCCGCCGCTTCGAGCAGCCGCGTGCCGACATCGGAAATGCAGCTCACGCGGCCGTCGAGATCGAGCAGTTTGATGCAGTCTTCGGCAATCGAAAGCAGCCCGTTGGAGAACTGCTGCGCGGCGAAGAGCTGGCGCTTCCATCGCAGCATGCAATGAAGGACCGCCACGGCCGCGGCGCACGCCGCGCTCAGGAGCACGGCGAACGGATGCGGCACGAACGGCGTCACGCACGCAACGAGCGCCGCGCCCAGCACCGCCAGCGCGCATGCGTCGAACCGGCGCGCGCGCTGCACATGCGGCAGCCGCCGCGCGACGCTATCGCCGATCGCTCCGAGAAATTCGCTCGCTCTTTCCTGCACTGCCGTAGTTCCTTTCCGCCGTGAGTGCGTCTTTGGTCGCTGCTTAACGGCGGGAAGGGGAAAGTCTTGAGCCGGGCAATGCTCTGGAGATATGCGGGAAACCCTGCCTTCGCGTGTCGCTCAATGCGTGTTGTTGGTGATTGAAGGCCGGCCCTTGCCGAGTCTTTGCGCAGGCAGCCTCGCTCAAGAGCCGCGCTTGACGGGTGCATATTGGCTATCGCACTCGCACGTGCAAAAGACGTCTGCTGGGCGCCCAGCAAGAATGGCGTGCCTTATGGCGTCTTCGGCCGACGCACGACACGCACTTTGGCCGCGCGTCCGCCGCCGCAAAAGAAGCGCTCATGCCCGTCTGACTCGAGCCCCGAGATGCTCGCACCCTCGGGCATGTCGAGCCGTTCGAGCACATGGCCCGTGGCCGGATCCACGTGCCGCAACTCGCTTTCATCGCCCTCCCATGTGGCGTGCCACAACTCGCCTTCGACCCACGTAACGCCCGTCACGAACCGGTTCGATTCGATGGTGCGCAGAATCTCGCCGCTCGTCGCATCGATCTGATGGATCTTGCGGTCACGATACTGGCCGACCCATAGCGTGCCTTCGCCCCACGCGAGGCCCGAGTCCGCGCCGCCGCCCGGCGCCGGAATCGTCGAGACGACGCGGCCCGTTCGCGGATCGATCTTCTGGATGCGGTCCTCCGCGATCTGATAGAGATGCTCGCCATCGAAGGCCGTCCCCGCGTGAGCCGCGACATGGAGCTTGCGCTGCGGCTCGCCGGTCTCGGGATCGAAAGCGTTGAGCGTATCGCCCGCCGCGAACCACACGGCATGACCGTCGAAGGTCACGCCGTGAACGCCTTCCACATCCGAGAAAGGCCCGTATTCACGGATGATTTCTGCTTTCGCGCGTTTCATGGCTCGGTCCTCTGGTCGCGCATCGTTCGATGCATTGCGATGATGCTAGCCGCTCGCGAGGTCGGCGGGGAGTAACAAGGCCGACGCGAATCCCGGCGTGGGCGGCGCGAGCCACCGGCGCGCGCGGCCGCGCCCGAACGACTGCACCTTGCCCGAGGCGGCCAATGTTTCCAGCGCGCGTTGCACCGTGCGCTGGCTGGCATTGAGCGCAAGGGCGAGCGCGGAACTCGACCACGCTTCGCCGTCGGCCAGACAGGCGAGCAGCGGCGCGTGCGCGTCGTCGAGAGGCCGCGCGAGCACGGCCACCTGTGCCGCTCGATGCGGCGCGAGCGCGTACCCGTCGCGCGTGGCCCGAATCTGCGCGAGCGGCCGCAGCAGCGTGCGCAAGCGTCCCATCTCGACCCGCAGCCGCGCGCGATGCGTCTCGTCCGCGTGACGCATGCGAAACGCCGATGCGATGAGTCGATCGCGCGGCACGTCGCCGGGCGACGCTTCGCCCAGCATGCGTGCGAGCGTGAAGAGCACCGGGCGCGTGGCGAGCGAGACCACTGTCTGCGCATCGCGCACGGCATGGCGGCACGCGTCGATCACGAGCGTGTTCGATGCGAACAATGCTTCCACATCGTCGAGCAGCACAAGACGCGTCTCGCCTTGCGCGATGAGCCGTGCAGCGGGCGTATCGAGCAGCGCGCGCGCATGTTCGACTTCCGCTGACAGCGCGGCAATGCCCGCGACTCGCGCGGCTTGTCTCGCACGGTCCAGCGCGGCGCGGGCTTCTCTTGTCTGAACACGGCGCATGGCGATGCCCGCTTCGATCAGCGCATGCGCGGCACGCAACGGGGGCGGGAGCGCGGATGCATCGAGCGCGCGAAGCGCGTCTTCCGCTTCGTCGATGCGCCCGATCAGGAGCGCGCGTCGCACGTCGAGATAACGCGCGTGCGCTGCGTTGATGCGATCGCCGTGCGCTTCGAGCGTCGCGCGCGCGTGGTCCAGCGCCTTCGCGGGCCACGCGAGTTCGCGCGATGCGAGCGCAATCTCCGCTTCGGCGACAACGCAGCGGGCGCGCGCCACCGCTTCCTTCGCGCCGAATGCGCGAGACGCGCGCCTGAGCAGCGTCTTCGCACGCGGGAAGTCGCCGAGCTGCGCCATCGCGATGCCGCGCAGCGCGAGCGCGGGGGCATCGTCGCGCAGCGCCACGCGATTCAGCGCGCCGAGCGGATCGCCCGCCGCGAGCGCGCGCGCCGCCGCCGTCATCAACGAATCCATGCGAATCCCGACACGCTTGTCACTCCCCCGCGTCCGATGCCCGGCACTAATCTAACACCACGCATGACGCGCTTTGCAAGGGATACCAAACCGGTGCGCACGCACCGCCGCACAACGGAGGCAACGCAAATGACGACTCACACCACTGCGACACACCATGAATGGCTCGCCGCACGGCTCGATCTCTTGAAAGCCGAGAAGGACCTCACGCGCCGCAGCGACGAACTCGCGCGGCAACGTCAGGCTTTGCCGTGGGTTCGCATCGACAAGACATATCGCTTCGATACCGAAGCCGGCGATGCCACGCTCGCCGACCTCTTTGGCGGGCGCTCGCAACTGCTCGTCTATCACTTCATGTTCGGACCGGACTGGAGCGCGGGCTGTCCATCTTGCTCGTCGATTGCGGACGGCTTCGACGGCTTCGCCGTTCATCTCGCGCATCATGATGTCGCGCTGTGGGCCGTGTCGCGCGCGTCCATCGACAAGCTCGCGGCCTACAAAAAGCGCATGGGATGGTGCTTTCCGTGGGCGTCCGCGAAGGATGGCGAGTTCAACTACGACTTCAACGTGTCGTTCACCGAGGCGCAGCAGCGCGCGGGCGACATCGAATATAACTTTGCGCGCGGCGGCCACGCGATGGACATGAAGGACGCGCCGGAACCCGTGAAGGCATTCGCCGCCGAGTGCGGCACCGACGCGCCGACCTTCACGCGCGACCGCCCCGGCATGAGTGCATTCGCGATGGAAGACGGCGTCGTCTATCACACGTATTCGGCGTATGCGCGTGGTCTCGATGCGCTGTGGGGCATGTATCAATGGCTCGATCGCGCGCCGAAAGGACGCAATGAGAACGGCATCTGGTGGAAGCGCCATGACGAGTATGCGGACTGATCTCGTCGTGCAGAGCGCGTACGTTGCAAGCGAGCACGAGCGGCGCGGATTCGTCGCGCTGCTTGCCTTCGCGTTCGCGCTGAGCGCCGCGTTGCTCGCCGCGTGTCATGCCTGCATGCCCTCGATGGACTGGGCGCGTCCCTGCGGCCAGACGCCGCTCGGCGCGGCAGTCTCTTTCGTCGCTGCATGGGCCGTCATGATGAACGCGATGATGCTGCCGCCCTTCGCGCAGACGTTGTGGCGCTATCGCCGGTGCGGCGCGGCGGCGCTTGCGCTCATGACGGCCGGTTATGTCACGGCATGGTCGATGACCGGCATCGCGATGTATCCGCTCGGCGCGACATGGAGCGCGCTTCTCGTGACGAAGCCCGTCGCCGGCGGCGCGGTGATCGTGCTTGCCGGCATCGTGCAATCGAGCCGATGGAAGGCGCGCCGTCTCGCGCGTTGCCGCTCGACCCGCGAGCATCGCTCGACGATGCTCGCATCGTATGAACACGGGATATGGCACGGCATGCAGTGCATTGCATCCTGCGCGGCGCTCACCGTGGCTTTATGCGTTGCCGGCATGGCGGACCCGCGAGCAATGGCCGCGGTGACGTTGGCCATAGCGGCAGAGCGCATGCTGTCGTTCGGGCATCGCATAGCACAAGGCATGGGTGTACTGATGATCGCCGCAGGCGCGGCGTGGATGCTTCATGCCGTCGCATGAAATAAAACGATCGGCCGTGCGCTTTCTCATCCTTGTTTTCCCGGACTCAAGTGCGGCGCGCCGCTGTCGATATACAAAGGTCGATGGATTCCCTCGGCCGCGCAGTGGGCGCAGCATCGCCGCCTCCGCGTGAATGACGCGATGCAGCCATTTCGAGGAATCCATGTTTTCGACCATCAAAGGGCGGCTGGCTTTGGCCATGACGCTGCTGAGCGCGCTGCTGATCGGTATCGGCGTGCTCGGGCTCATCGGCATAACACGCGCAAACTCGGTGACGCATGATCTTTTCACGAACGAAATGCCGAGCGCGGTTTCCGTCGGCAACGCCGAGATGTTCATGGCACGCGAGCGTCTGAGCTTCGACCGCGCCGCTTTGAACGTAGGCACGAGCGCAGCCGAAGATGCCATCGGACGTGGCGCGCTCATGCGCAAGACCTCCGACGAGGCATGGGGCAAATACGCATCGCTGCCGCAGGGTCAGGAAGAGAAAGCGCTCGCCGACAAGTTCAATCAGCAGCGTCTTGCGATGCAGAAGCTGATCGACGAAGGCTATGCGGATGTGCGCGCGAAGGACCAGGACAAGATCACCGCCGACGCCAGCGCTATGCAGGCGGCGTTCAACGAATTCGCGAAGACGGGCGTCGCACTGCGCAAGCTGCAGTTCGAATCGGCGCAACGCGCTTACGACGCAGGACAAGCCCAGTTCGAAACTTTCCGCCTGTTGAGCATCGCCGCGATCCTCGCCGGCGTGGCTGCCGCGATCTATTCGTGGGCGTCGCTGCGCCGCCGCATCGCGCGTCCGCTGGACGCCGCGCTCACGCAGTTCAGCGCGATTGCATCGGGCGATCTGCGCCGCGAAGTGACGGTCAGCTCGAACGACGAGATGGGCCAGCTTCTGCGCGGCCTTTCGACGATGCAAGCAAGCCTCATCGAAACCGTGCGGTCGGTACGCTCGGGCAGCGAGTCGATCGCCTCTGCGACGAAACAGATCGCAGCGGGCAATATCGACCTGTCATCGCGCACGGAACAGCAGGCGTCGGCGTTGCAGCAAACGGCGTCCAGCATGGATGAACTCACGGGCACCGTCAAACAGAACGCCGACAACGCGCGGCAGGCGAGCATGCTGGCCGCCAATGCGTCGGAGATTGCGAGCAAGGGCAGCCATGTCGTGTCGCAAGTCGTCACGACGATGGGCGAGATCAATCAAAGCTCGGCGAAGATCGCGGACATCATCACGATCATCGAAGGCATCGCGTTCCAGACCAACATTCTCGCGTTGAACGCAGCCGTGGAAGCGGCGCGCGCAGGCGAGGGAGGACGCGGCTTCGCTGTCGTGGCCGGTGAAGTGCGCTCGCTCGCGCAACGCTCGTCGGCGGCGGCGAAGGAGATCAAGGAACTCATCGATACATCGGTCGAGCGCGTGCAGTCGGGTAGCGCGCTCGTCGACGAAGCGGGCCGCACGATGAGCGAAATCAGCGGCGCGGTCGAGCGCGTGACCGACATCATGGGCGAGATCGCGGCGGCGTCGGAAGAGCAGAGCAGCGGCATCGATCAGGTGGCGCGCGCCGTGACGCAGATGGACGAAGTGACGCAACAGAACGCGGCGCTCGTCGAGGAAGCGGCAGCCGCCGCGCAATCGCTGGAAGATCAGGCGGCGGCGCTGCGCTCGGCGGTGGAGACGTTCAGGCTGCACGAGGCTGCATAAAAGCGCAACGGGGCGCGTGCCCACTTCGCTTATCGACCGCACCGCCCGAATGCAGGCGCATCGTCGCGCGTGTTGCCTGCATGTACGCGAATGCGCTCGGCCAGATCCACCGATGGCGCTTCGTACGAGTAACAGTACGGCGGCTTCGGCACCTTGGCCGGCTGCTCGTCTTGCAGCACCGCTTTCGCGTCGCCTAGGTACAGGTTGTCGCGTACCGAGAGAAACGCCTGATAGCCGTGCGTGTAACCATAGAGCGACTTCGTGCGCTCATAGTGTTCGCGATCCGATTCGCCATTGACGAGCGCGCTGCGTGCCGGCGCCTGCGGAATATAGCGGCAATAGTTCGCGTTGATGCCTTCGACCGTCGGGAAGTAAGCCGGCTCGGTGCAAGCGCGATGCGCGGAGTTCGAGAAGATGTTGCCTTCCACGAGCGCCCTCGCCTCCAGGCTGAAGCTCATGCCGTAGAAGTCCCAGTTCTCGATGAGATTGTTATAGAGGTGAACCGTGCCGAACTGCGCGCGCGGGTTACGCTGCATGGTATCGACGAAGTAGCTATGGTGAATCGTCACGCGAGCAATCGCATCGCGCTCGTAATTGGCGAAGAGATTGTCCTCGGTGATGTTGTTGACGAGCATGACCTTGTCGTCATCGTGAAACTTCACCCACGAGACCGTCACATCGGTCGAGCCGTTCTTCACGTTGACGAGCCGGGCCGCGAACCGCGAAAGATCGAGGTGATCGATCCAGACATCGTGCGAACCATTGGCGATGTCGATCGCCTGCGCGAACGTGCGCAAGCGGCCATCTATCGTCAGATGCGTCACGATGACGTTCGCGCTGCCATAGATGCCGAAGCCGTAGTCGAGCAGTTCCACCATGTGTCCGCGCCCGTCTATCGTCACGTTGGACGGCACGCGAAGCATGGACGCAAGCGCAATCTTCATGTCCGATGCGAAGCGAATCCAGGTGGGTCCGCGCGCATGCGCAAGCGCATCGCGCAACGATCCCGGCCCGGCGTCCGCCGCCGACGACACAACTACGACTTTGCCGTCCAGTCCGCCGGTCGCCGCGCGGCCATATCCTTCTCGCTGCTGAAGAAGCTCGGACACCATCGCGCAATCGGCGGTCGCGCGCTCGCATGCATCGCGCGGCGCGGCGGATGCCGCCATGCACGCGGCCATCGACGCAGCCGCGATCGTGCGAACGATGCCATTGCGCAGCGCCCGGCGAAGGCGCTCACGGTAAGCGTAAGTCTTCATGATGCACGCACCCGCTTCGTGTTCGTCAGGAAGTCGACGTACCACGGCAGCGCCTCGTTCATTCCCGCACGCAAATCGATGAGCGGCACGTAACCGAGTTCCCGCTGCGCCTTCGACACGTCCGCTTGCGAATGGCGCACGTCTCCCGCGCGGAAATCGCGGTGCGCCGGTTGCTTGTGATACGCGTGGCCGAGTGCCGCGAGACCGTCGCGGATCACATGGAAGAGGTCGTTGAGCGTCGTGCGTCCGCCCACCGCGACGTTGTAGACCTCGCTCGAACCAAGCTCCGCGCGAAGCGCCGCGCGCAAGTTCGCCTGCACGACATTGCCGACATAGCAGAAATCGCGGCTCGTTTCGCCGTCGCCGTTGATCTGCACGTCGTCGCCCGAAAGCATCGCGGCAATCCACTTCGGGATCACCGCCGCGTAGGCGCCGTCCGGGTCCTGCCGCGGGCCGAACGCGTTGAAGTAGCGCAGGCCGATGGAGGCGAATCCGTAGGTGCGCGCATAAACGCCCGCATAGATCTCGTTCACGAGCTTGGTGACGGCATACGGCGACAGCGGATTGCCTATGCGCTCCTCGCGCTTCGGAAGATTCGGCTCGTCGCCATACGTGGAACTCGATGCGGCGTACACGAAGCGGCGCACGCCGGCCCGCCGCGACGCATCGAGCATGTTAAGAAAGCCCGTTGCATTGACATCGTGCGACGTAATCGGGTCTTTCACCGAACGCGGCACCGACCCGAGCGCGGCCTGATGCAGCACGAAATCCACGCCGTCTACGGCGGCATCGCATGCGCGAACGTCGCGGATATCCGCCTGCTGAAAGCTGAAATTGCGCCAGCGGGCTTCGCCGACGCGCGAGCGGATCTCATCGAGATTGCGCTGATGGCCGGTCGCGAAGTTATCCATGCCGCGCACGTCCTGCCCGAGCACGAGAAGCGTCTCGACAAGATTCGATCCGATGAAGCCCGCCGCGCCCGTCACGAGCCATCGAAAGCGCTGTGCAGCGAGCGCATTGCGCAAGCCGGATTGCGACTCGTGCAGCAGCCACGTCGGCATCGTCGATTCATTCAACAGGGTGTCTTTCTGCATAAGGTTCTGCTCAGTTGATTCACGAAAGGTTGTGATCGCATGCGGCGCTCGTTGCATGCGCTGACGGATCGATGGGACGCACATGACGCCACAGGCCGCCGCTCAGGCGCAGGTCTTCCGGCGCTCCGGCCAGATGCGCGCGCAGATGGCCGAGATAGGCCTCCTGCCATCGAAGCGCAAAGCGCTCGACATCCTCGCCGGGCTCGGCGGCGGGCAGCATTTCGAGCGTCTGCACGATCTTGCCGTTGCGCCATCGAGGCGCATAAAGACCGAAGGCAAGCCGAGCCGGTACGCGGCGCGCGCCGCGAACGACGAGTACGTGATCTCCTGCCCGGCGAACGGAACGCGAGGCGCGGCGGGGTTCGGCGCGCCATCGACCGCGATACACACCGCGAATCCCGACTGAAGGGCGCGAAAGCACTGCCGCGCCACTTGCGCCTCGGTCTGGTCCGCCGTGGAGATGAGCGCGGATGCGTAATGCGCCGTGGCGACGCCCGGCATGCTCGCCACCCAGCGCGATGGAATGCCGAGCAGTTCGAGTACCATCAGCCCCGCATACATGGGACCGACATGCGCGGTCGCGACCACGACGCCCTTTCCGCCGGCAAGCAAGGGCGTGAAGCGCCGCTCGGTTTCGTCCAGATCGTCGAGCAAGGTCATGGCTTCTTCAATCGCATGATCGCGACATTCGAGCCATTCGAGCAGCAGATGATCCACGAGATGTCCCCAGCGCGCTGAACGCTCCCATGCTTCGCGCGTCGTCGGGTCCGCATGGTTGCGCAGCGACCACGCCCAATCGAGCCGTTCCTTCGGAATGCTAACTTCATCGATGCACTCGTCGATTTGCGCAATCGCGAGTGCGAGATTAGAAGGCAGCAGGCGGTCTCGCGCGTCGAGACGCGTGCGGTAAAGCCCGGACGCTTCTTCTCTTCTTCCGGCCTGAGACAGCGCCGCGATCGCGAGACGCTGTACGCGTTCATCGTCCGGGCGCTGGTAAGCGAGCGTCAGCATGTGCTCTGCCGATTCCGCGTGGCGGCCGCAGTGGCGCAACGCCCGGGCGAGTAATGTTCGCGTGTGCGCAAGATCGGGACAACGCTCGCACGCGTTTTGCAAATGCGTGACGGCATCTTCATAACGGCCCGCGCGCAGCAACGTCTCGCCATGGAGCGTCATGAGCCGCATGTCGTTCGGCGCGAGCGCCACGCCGCGAGCGAAATGTTCGAGTGCTCGCGCATGGCCGCCGTCCGCGACACCGCTTGCCAGATACGCCTGGCCCAGTTGCGAACGCAGCGCGGCGCCATCGAGCCCGGCGCGCAATGCGGCCTCTCCCGCTGATATCGCGAGTCCGACGCGGTTGTCGCTTGCCAGCGCCTGCACGATGGCCGCCGCAGCGCGATCGTTGGGCACGCTGGCGGCGTCGAGGCGCGATGCGAGTCGCGCAGCGAGCTCCGTGTGACCCGCGCGCGTGAGCGCGGTGAGCCACGCGTGCGCATGGGCGGCGTGGGCGACTGCCATGTCGATGCTCGCGCGCGCCAGTTCGGCCGCCTCTGCGACGCGCCCCGCCTGGAGCCGCAACTGGATGCAGGCCGCGTGCGCAGCGGGTTCGTCCGGGTCGATCCGCGCGGCGGCATCCGCGTGAGCCACCGCTTCATCCAAGCGCCGCAAGCGGCCGAGAACGCTCGCGAGCATCCGCCGCTCGTCGCCGAGCTCGGGCCACGCGTCGACCAGCGCGGCGAGGACGGTGGCTGCATCGTGCAGCGCGCCGTCTCGAATCAGCGGCGATACGACGAGGCGCTTCACGTCGATGCGGGCGTCGGCGGCGCGGATGAGCGACGCATCCAGCGCGTCAATCGCGGCGGCTCGGCTCTCGCCGGAGCGGATCTGCGCGATGGCGCGATGCACGCGCGCCGCTGCATCAGGCATAGCGCCGGCTCGCACCGCATCGGCGTACGCAGCAAGGCCGGCAGTCCACTCGCCTTTCTTTACGAGAGACCTGCAGGCGTCGAACGGAGTACGGGTGTTCGGCTTAACCATTGAAGAACTCGCGCCCGAGCATCACGGCGACGCGTACGACAAGAGCGAGCGCAAGACCCGCGGCCAGCGACGCCAGTAACAAGAGCGGCGTGTTCGGGCTGGTGGGCCGATCCGTCGGCAAGGGGCGCGTGATGACCGTCAGATATCGCTGGAGCTTGAGCGTATCCGTGAACGCCTGCTGATAGCTTTGCTGGGTCGCGGTGAGATTGGCATCCGCGAACGCCTCGGCA